>NZ_AKWX02000007.1:0-323333 GCF_000306115.2 Leptospira wolffii serovar Khorat str. Khorat-H2 | reverse complement strand
ATTCTATGACCCTACATAGCTCCGAATGGACTCTCATAGGAAGGGTGACAGGATTCCTGGTCCCGAGACGGCAGATCTTGATATGAGAGATCTTTTCCAGATTCTCCAGAATCCAATCCAGCTTGGAATCGGAAAGATTCAGAGGATCTCCTCCGGACACGACCACATCGGAAATTTCGGTATGATTGCGCAAGTATTCGAAACATCTTTCCAGGTCGGCGGTCTCCATTCTCTCGGAACTATCGGAGACCTTTCTCCCTCTCATGCAATGTCTGCAATACACGGAACATTCATGATTGGAGAATAGAAGTGCGCGATCCGGATACATATGAGTGAGTCCCTTTACGTGAGAGAGACCTTCTTCGTGTAATGGGTCGGAAGCTTCTTCGGGAGAGAAGAAGGACTCTTCTCTTCTAGGAACGATCATCTTTCGGATAGGGCATTCCGGATCGTTCGGATCGGAAAGAGAAAGGTAATAGGGAGTGGCGCCCACATTCAGACGAACGGTTTCTTGGATTCCTTCTTTTTCGGAATCCGTAAGATTGAAATATTTATATAGATCCTCGGACCGAACCCTATGTTGCAATTGGCTTTTGTAATCCGACCAAACGGTTGCGGATACCAATTCTTTTCTAGATTCTTCCGGAGATAAGATTCCTAGGACCGTCCGGTTTTCTCCCGATTCTCCCATCTTAAGATACCTTTTCCCATGATTGTCTCCAGCCGAGGAAAAGCAAGCGAAGCAAAAAAGGGATGCCTCGAATTAGGTAGAGGGAAGACTGACATTTCCCATGGACTGGAACCCGAAACGCATCCGCGCTCTCGCCTTCGACGTGGATGGAACCCTATTCTCCTCCGAAGGAATCATCTTAGAAACCTATGCGGAAGCGATCCGCAGATTCTCCGAAATTTCAGGCACACCGATCCAGATCCCGGATCGGGATAGAATCATGTTGGAAATCGGCAAACCGGTCAAAACCATCTTCCTGAATCTGGTCCCCCAATTGAAGGAATCCGAAAGGGACCAAATCTCCGACTCCGTCTTGGAACTCTTGGTTTCCAAAATCAAGTCAGGTAAGGGAGAATTCTACCCGAACGTTTACGAGACCGTCTCCTCTTTAAAGAAAAAAGGTTATCTGATTCTTGCAGCCTCCAACGGCCGAAGACCTTATATCGAAACCATTTTCGAAGTCTCCGGGATTCTCTCCTTATTCGATTCCATCCTGGTCCTGGATAACCAGGGCCTAAATACGAAAGCCGACCTGGTGGCAAAATATCTGAAAGACCTCTCTTTGGAACCGGACGAACTTCTCATGATAGGAGACAGAAATTCGGACCACGAGGCTGCCCGCAAGAACGGATCCCCTTTTGCATTCTGCGCTTTTGGCCATGCCCCCGAGGGAGAAATCCCCGATTGGGAAGTAGTCCTGGCCAAACTTTCCGATCTGGATTCCGTTTTTTAATCCGGTTTCCGTCCGGAAAAATGGAGGGACCTCTCGGGAAACTTCCGAAAATCAAAATGTGCCCGAATCGGATAAACTCAAATCTCTTGTATATATTCTGACCGGGACCCTTTTCGTACTCCTACTCTTCGATAAGGCCACCGGTTCCGGCAATTCTTCGCCCGGAAGTCCCGAATCTTCCTCTTTCTTTTCCAGATTCAACACGATCGGTAAGAACCAACCTCTGGCCCCGAATTCTCAGGGAAAACAAACTCACGAACAGATCGTGGATGCCGCAGAAGATGAAATCATAGCGGAACTCATGCAAAACGGGGGAAACTCGGTACCGGAAGAATGGAACCAAAACGATTCCTCCGATCCGGAAGAACTGATTATTCCTGTGGTGGAGAATCCGGTAACGGAGAATAGAATTCCTAAATCTTCCAATCAAACGCTTCGCCACGATCCCGGTGAAGTAAAACTCTACTTCCTAAAATTCTATGGAAAAGGAAACAAGAGTCATTCTAGACTCGTGCAGGTGAAACGCAAACATGGGTCCGGGGACAAGGTGCAATTCATCCTGAAAGAATTGACCAAGGGACCTTCGGAAGAAGAGAAGAGCCAAGGAGTCTTGAACGCTCTTCCCGTCCGCATGGAATACTCCAAAGAATATTCCGTGGAGAATGGAGTCCTAAAATTGTCCTTGGGAGGAGAATTCGAAGGAGGCGCGGGCCCTGAATTACTCAAGGATAGAGTGGATCAGATCTGCTATAGCCTTTTGGAGAATCTGGATCTGAAAGGAATCCGTCTCTATATCAACGGAAAACAAGTCCGCTCCCTGGGAGGAGTGGGATTGCCCATACCCGAAGTTCTTACTAAGAACCCTCGTAAGATCGCCACCCTTTAAGTAATTAGAATTCCAATCTTATAATGCAAGATTGTCTTCGTTCTGACAAAGAAGACAATCTTCGGCCGGAAATTTTTTGCTTTGCTTCGGAATCTTTCTTGCTCTTAGACACGTTATGCTCGCAGCGTGGTCTTATGATGGAGGTTTCCTGCATGGGTCCCTTCCATGCGGAAATGAAATCGAATGTTAAAATGGTTCCCCGGTATCGACCGAAGAATCCAGCTTCTATCTAAGCGGATCTTCTTTAATAAGTATCCTATAGGATTTTTAGAAACGAATTGGAGCGAGATTCGTCAGTCCCTCGTCGCCCATTATTCCTTTTGTATTCTGATCAGCCTTATCGCCTACTTTCTTCCCGATTCCCGGACGAATGGAAATTATCTTCCTTTCCTGCAGGCGAGCAGGATCACCATCGTTCTTCTCTCTCTTGTTTTTCTCTGGAGACATGCCCGTAAAAAGGACTGGGTTCCTAAAAAACTGGAGTTCTATAAGGTTTGGACCTCCTCCACACTTCTCATCTCCTTCTTTCCTTTTCTTTATTTCGATAGACTCCATTACGATGTTTATCTTCACCAAGCGTCCGCCATTCTACTCAGCATGAATCTGCTACTTTGGTTGACTACCACGACTGCAGTCGCTACCAATCTCGCCTTTTGTCTATTATTCTTCGGGATCTGTTATATAGGGGACTCTCCGGTAGAGGCTTTCCAGGAATTTCCCATTCTTCTCACCTATCTAGTCGTAGGAACCTTCGGGAACGTGGTCATGAACTACTGGAGAACCATGGACTACAGGGATAAAAATAAGCTCTCCCGAGCGGTTCTCCGATTGCAGGCCAAAAATCTACAGATCCGTATGATCTCCAATCTGGACGATCTCACAGATCTGTACAATCGTAGATTTCTGATAGAGCAATTCGATATATTCAAAAAACGTGCTAAACGCCATCGATTCCATATGGGTCTAATTATCCTGGATCTGGATCATCTAAAAGAGATCAACGATAAGTACGGACATATGGCGGGAGACGAGTCCTTGCAAACCTTGGCGGCTGTCATGAAATCCAGGGTCCGCTCCACGGATATCTGTGCCAGAATCGGAGGGGACGAATTTTGCGTTCTTTTGGATTCGGTGGATAGCAAGGGACTCAAGATGCTATGCGAATCTCTTCGTAAGGGAGTCGAGAATCAGACTCTTTCCTATTCCACTCCGGAAGGAACGCCGGTGTCCATCACCGTTTCGATAGGAGCTACCATGCTTTCTCCCGACGAGGATCTGAATTTCGACGATTTATACCAATCGATCGATTCGGGTCTTTACCATTCCAAGGCCTCGGGAAGAAACAGGGTTTCCATCGTCGAGGCGACTAAATGGAGTCCTAGGCAGGATCCTTCCCCTTCTTGGCAGGGGGAAGTTCGTATATATAAGTAAGTTCGCAGTATTCTCCGTCTCCGAAATACTTCTGCTCTTTCTGTTCCAGAAAAAAGAGTCTATGCTTTTGGTCCGCTTCCAACTCGTCCAGCTTTTGGGTGATCTGTAATTTTGCGGCCTCGCAGGAAGTCTTTTTCATCTTGAAGACGTCGTTGTCTTCGACGGATGAGACGGAAGCTTTTCCGAGTCCTATGAATTGGTATTTATGAGGGCCGAGAACCTTAACGTTCACTCCGGTATCCATATGCACGCGTTCTTTATGACTACCGAAACAATTTGCCAGGAGAAGAATGCAAAACGCCGCTCCCGTAAAGAAAAGAATTTTAGTGGTTTTGGATTTCCTCATTCGAGTTCCCTCTGATCTATATATTTCCTGTCCGGTGGAGACGGAAGGACGACCGCCTAAAAAATTCCGGTCGAAGTCTTAGACCGCCGACAGTTCCCTGCCTTCGTATTTTTCGTAATTATAAAGCAAATCCCTTCTCTTGGGAATGAATCCCCCTTCCTTCAGGAATTTGACGGCTTCTTTCTCGGTTTTGAGCCCGAAGGAACGAAGCACATTCTCCTCGATCACAACGGAAGAGATATCGTCCGCACCGCTAAACAATGCGAGTTGCCCCACCCCTTTTCCGAGGACCATGACGGAGGTTTCAATATGTTTGATATTGTCCAGGAAGATCCTACAAATTCCTAATACTTTCAAATATTCCGTAGTAGGAACCGCTCTCACCTTGAATCTCTTGGTCTGAGGTTGGAAGGTCCAAGGGATAAAGGAAAGAAACCCGCCTGTTCTGTCCTGTAAATTGCGAACTACGGTCAAGTGTTCGATCACCTCTTCCTTGGTTTCTTCCGATCCGAAAACGATATTGGCGCTACCCAAAAGCCCCGCTTCGTGGCAGGTCTCCATGGCTCTCACCCATTCTTCCGTGGTTGCTTTTTTAGGAGAGATGATATTGCGCATTCTGTCCGTAAGAATCTCCGCGCCCGCTCCCGGAACCGAATCCAACCCTACGGACTTAAGAATTTGTAGTACCTCCGACAAAGGTTTGCCCGTGATCTTTTCCAAGCTGATGATTTCCACAGGAGAGAAGGCACGTATATGCATATCTGGATACTTACTTTTTACCGAAGAGATCACATCCAGATAATAGTCGAAAGGAAGATCCGGATAGACCCCACCTTGTAGGAACATCTGGTCCGCGCCTTCGGAGACCGCATAATCCATCTTCTCCAAGATTTCTTCCTTGGAGAGTACGTAACCCTTACCGTTTCCGATCTCATCCATGAAGGAGCAGAAGTTACATTCTACATTGCAATAATTCGTGTAGTTCACGACCCGAAACATGGTGTAGCTTGCATGAGTATGAGGGAGAATTTTTTCCCTCAGGGCCCTTGCTGTCGCCATGATCTTGAGATGGTCCCCATGCTCGTACAATTCCAAGGCTTCTTGGGGAGAGATTCTTTCTCCGTCCAAGGCCTTTTCTAATATGGAATCGGTGGATTGTCTTTGGAATATCTGGCTCATGCGGTTAAAAGGTCGGGTCCTAATACTTCAAGATTTTCTATTTTGCCAAAAATGCACGTTCTTTTTAGATTCGGTTCTTCTTTATTGCGACAGAGTCGCAGCTTTCCTCGATACAATTTTCCCTTCGGGAGAATCACTCGGAATACACTCTGGAGAATCCGCAAGGAATCGCAGGGGCCTGTCCCAAGTAGCGAAGCGTATCGAGGGGCTAGTATTTTCCTGGACAGGCTGGTTCCTCCTGGTAGCGTGCTACGAAAGACCATTCAAATACAAAGGGTAACCTGAAAAACTATGGCCATTTCCAAAATCGCCTTCCATTTGATCTTTACGGTACTATTCGCAGTCGCGAATTTCGTATTCGTTCGCGCGGTATTATATCGCCTTAAACTGGTTTTCAACGCTCGTAAAGCTCAAGGAACGGAAGACTTCCGGGAACATCCGAACTGGGGCTTCCGAATCAAGAGCTTTGTTGTAAACGTAATTCTTCAAAAGAAAAACTTTAAAGAACCGTTACGTGGAATCATGCACGCATTCATCTTCTACGGATTCGTGACTTACCTTCTGCATACCACGAGCCAGTTCATCTCCGGAGTTTTCGGATACGGGATGGAAGACCCTTATAAGTTTACCCTGGTCGGAGCCGTTCTGGGAGAAACCGCTAACTATGTTTACGAGTATGCTCTCCAGTTCGTTTCCATTCTCGTTCTAGTAGGTCTCTCCTTCTTCGCATGGAGACGTTGGATCCAAAAAGCGAAAGGCTTGGACGTTCATTCTCCGGCTTCCGCTATCGTAATCGGAATGATTTCCCTGCTGATGCTCTCCACCCTATTGGGAGAAGGTGCCAAAGCCGTAGGAGCTGCTTACGCCGATCCTTATCACGGAGCCGCACCTATTGCCGATGCGATCGGTTGGGTATGGCAATCCATTGGAGTGGAATATTCTTCCGCAGACTTAGTAGTCCAGATCATGTGGTGGCTGCATATTCTTTCCGTATTTGCATTCATGCTATACGTGCCTACTTCCAAGCACGCGCACTTAATCTTCGCACCTTTCAACTATTTCCTACAATCCGATACTCCTAAAGGAGCGCTTTCTAAACTCAATCTGGAAGACGAGACAGCGGTTTGGGGGGTCACTCGTGCGGAAGATTTCCCTTGGCCGAACCTACTCGACGGACTTTCTTGTATCGAGTGCGGACGTTGCCAAGTGCAATGCCCTGCGAATCGGACCGGTAAGGTATTGAATCCAAAAGCGATCATAGTGGATCTCAAGCACGCTCTTATGGACAAGATGCCGGAAGTTGTGAAAACCCGTGAAGCCAATCCGGAAGGAGCAGCAGATGCGGTCGCAGCACTCGACACTGCAGTCATCGGGAAATACGAAGGACTATCCGAAGAAGCTCTTTGGGGTTGTACCACTTGCTACGCTTGTGTAGAAGCCTGCCCTGTAGGAAACAACCAAGTCAACGCGATCATGGAGATGCGTAGACACTTGGTTCTTGTAGAATCCAGTTTCCCTGCGGAACTACAAGGCGCGTTCGTAAACATGGAAAACAACTCCAATCCTTGGGGAGTCGCGGCGCACTCCAGAGCGGATTGGGCGGAAGGATTGGGAGTCAAGACTCTGGCCGAAGATTCCAATGTGGACGTTCTTTACTGGGTGGGATGTGCAGGAGCTTACGACGATCGTAACAAACGCATCGCTCAATCTTTCGTAAAGATCCTACAAAAAGCGGACGTGAAATTCGGAATCCTGGGAACCGAAGAAGGTTGCTCCGGAGACTCCGCAAGACGCGGCGGTAACGAGTATCTTTACCAGACATTAGCTCAAGCGAATGTGGATACGATGAACGGATACAATGTGAAAAAGATCGTAACCGCTTGCCCACACTGCTATAACACGATTAAAAACGAGTATCCTCAATTCGGAGGAAACTTCGAAGTGATCCACCACTCCGAGTTCATCAACGATCTCGCGAAAGAAGGCAAGATCGAAGTGGGAGTCGCAGAAGATGCGAACGCAGGCAAGTTCACTTATCACGATTCCTGCTACATAGGACGTTATAACGACAATTACGAGAATCCGAGAGACCTGGTTAAAAAGGTATCCGGAGGCAAATTGTCCGAGCCGTCTGACCACCACAGCAAAGGACTCTGCTGCGGAGCAGGTGGAGCTCAGATGTGGATGGAAGAGCATGGAGAGAGGGTCAACGTCAAGAGATCCAATCAGCTACTCGAGACCGGAGCGACCACGATCGCAACCGCTTGTCCTTTCTGTATCACTATGATCACTGACGGGGTAAAACAAGAAGGAAAGATCGAAGAAGTGAAGGTGAAAGATATCGCCGAGTTAGTTGCGGAAAACTTAAAGTAAAAGAATACCGTAATAGACTCCTTCGAAAATCGAAGCAAAAGGCCTCCTCAAAAAGGAGGCCTTTTTGTTTTTGGAACCGGAAGAGAATCCGGCGGTTTACTCGAAATCCTAATTCCATTTTACAATGCTGCTTTACACGCCCTCAGGCCGCAGAGAGACCCCTTCCCCGCTTTAAGATCCTTTCAAATTATTGCGGAATGGAAATTCTATTCCTCCGTCTTGTAAAAAGCGCGCCCCCTCCCAGGTTCGGGTGGTGGAGGCGGGCTCAGCGGGAGAATGCCGGGATTTGCTCTATCAGAAATTGCTCAATTCGTCGCCTGAGATTCTGAATTCAGGTGGAATTCTCATTCCAAGTGCATGTTACAGGTCCAAACGATGGTTTTCGGAGCAGCCTCCGACTTCTATATTCTTCCGGGTCCTGAAAAGCCAATTACCCTACAAATAGAATCGAATCCACGATCTCTCAGGGCAAAAAAATAGCGGAATGTCTCCATCCCGCCCTGAATCATCTGGTGCAAATACAATATATACGACGATGCGGATTCGTCCGGCAACACCGGAAATTAATTATTTTCACAAAATAAACCTTCGGAGCGGGAACCTAACAACGTTAGAATATCCCTTAAGGGCGAATGAGATCTTTCTTTCTCATTGATCGGGCCGCCTCCTCGCATACGCTCGGACCGGGCTGCTACGCGTTCGGGCATTCGCCCTCATCCCTTCGCCGGAATTTCTTAGACAATATAACCGAGTTTTTGAAAAGCGAAGGGACAAGCGCTCCGCATCCCTGGCGGGAAGTATGCCTACTTCAAAAGAGAAATTCCCTCTTCGATCGAAGAGGTAAATACGAACTTGCCTTGCTTGTTCGATTCGTATACGAAATCCTTCCAGGACTTGCTATCCGAATTTTCGAAATCACCCAAGACGACCATTCTTCTTCCGTAATTGACAATTTTCTGGAGAATTTCTCCCGCAAATTTTGTTTTAAGATCGTAGAAATTCTCCGGAAGATCCTCTTTATGAAGAACGATGGTATCCGTAGGAGAACTAAAAAGAAGATCCAAAAAGTCGGAGGCAGACTCGATTTTACCTTCGAGTTCGCATCGCGCAAGTTCGCCTTTTTCCGTTTGCACGATTTCAAATTTCATACTTTTTGCAATTGAGCCGACTACGCGCAAAGAGCGTCGGCTCTTAGAGGACAAATAGGATATTCGGCTTCTAAGAGGCTCGTTTTAATATTCCTGCTGATTCAATTCCGAAACATCCTGGGTAGGATAATCCAATAAACGGATCTCCGGATTCTTCTTCTGGAAATAACCCTTTTCCCATTCCGAATCGAACAGAAGCGCCGCTCTACCTAGGCTATCCGTAACTAAATTGGATCCCGGAGGAACCTTAGGAATATCCTCTTCCGGTAACCAGCAAGAGACTTGGTAAGGAAGGATATTGATATTCGAAGGAGCGCCATATTCGTCTTGGAGTCTTCTTCTGAAAACTTCGAATTGCAATTGCCCCATGGCCCCGATCACCGGAAGTCCACCTCCGATAACCTGGGAAGTGAATAGATGCAAAATTCCTTCTTCTGCGAGTTGTTCGATTCCTTTTCTAAAACTCTTGAGCGCTCCCGTCTCCACACAGGAGAGGGTCGCAAAAATCTCCGGAGCGAATACCGGCAGAGGCTTAAGATCCGGAACCTTACCGCTCGCAAGCACGTCTCCGATGGAATACGTGCCGGGATTCACAAGCCCGATGATATCTCCCGGATATGCCTCATCCACCGTGTTCCTATCCTGACCGAAGAATGCAAAAGAAGAGGAAAGCTTCACTTGCTTCCCTAACCTTCCGTGGTTAACGTTCAGTCCTCTCTCGAATTTTCCGGAGCATACTCTTAGAAATGCGATACGGTCCCTATGAGCCTTATTCATGTTTGCCTGCACTTTGAATACGAACCCGCTGAAAGGAGTAGTGATCGGATCCAATCTCTCCCCATCTCTCAAAGGGAAATACAAAGGAGGAGGTGCGATCTCCAAGAAATGATCCAGGAAGAGCTGGATTCCGAAATTATTGACAGCGGATCCGAAGAACACGGGAGTAATTTTAGACTCCAAGAAAGCGTCTAAGGTAAAACTTCCGATCCCGTCTTCCACAAGCTCCACTTCTTCCCGAAATTGCTTGAGTACCCAATCTTCGAACATGGAGTCCAAACTGGAATCGTCGACTCCCGAACTTTGGAAGGCGGATTTTTGGGACCCTCCCGGAGTCTTATCGTAAGTATAAATCTTCTTGTCCAGACGATTGTATACTCCGCTGAAATCCACTCCGGTTCCGATCGGCCACACCATAGGAATAGCGGTGATTCCCAAAACCTTCTCTATTTCGTCCAACAACTCGAAAAGCTGTTTGGTGGGACGGTCCATCTTGTTCACGAATGTAACGATGGGAATTCCTCGGTCCCTACATACCTTGAAGAGTTTGATAGTCTGAGGCTCCACCCCTTTACCCGCGTCGAGTACCATCACCGCTGTGTCCGCCGCGATAAGGGTACGATACGTATCCTCGGAGAAGTCTTCGTGGCCGGGAGTATCCAAAAGATTTAATACATGATTGCGATATTCGAATTGGAGAGCCGCGGAAGTAATGGAAATCCCCTTTTCCTTTTCCATCTCCATCCAGTCGGAGGTGGCGGCCTTCCTATTCTTACGGGCCTTAACTGCTCCGGCCAATTGGATCGCGCCTCCGTAGAGCAGCAATTTTTCGGTGAGGGTCGTCTTTCCCGCGTCCGGGTGAGCGATAATGGCGAAGGTCCTCCTACGTTTCGTTTCTTCTTCGATGGACTTTGGGCCTAGGGCTGTTTCGGACACTGTTTGCCTCTCTTAAGGAAACGTTTTTTAAGGAAGGGACCTTGTCAGCACGAAAACCCGGGATAAATATTCACGGTTTCGTATTGCTTCGGTAAAGCCTTCGTAACCGTTCGGATATACTTTATACGCCTCTTGTCCCTTCCCTAGGGCAATATAACTTGCTTTTTTCCCCGGAAAACACTTCAGGAGGGAGTTCCTGCTCCCTCCTATTTTTCCCACTTCTTCCTAACCGGTTTTTCAGATTGTCGAATCCATACGGGATGATTTTATCGACTAGAATCCGGAACATGATCATGAATAGTCCCCAAATCAAACATCTTATCTCTTGGAACGATTGGGCCGACGCGGAAATATTGGACCTCCTGCAATTTGCGGTCCACGTGAAAAACCACCGCGCCAATTATCTGGGACATATGACCGGACGTACCCTGGCCATGCTTTTCCAAAAAACCAGTACGAGAACCAGGGTTTCCTTTGAAGTCGCCATGACCGAAATGGGGGGCCATGCCATTTATCTGGACTGGATGTCCTCCAATTTCCAACTCTCCGACATCGATCTAGAGGCGGAATATCTTTCCAGAAACGTATCCGTCATCATGGCTCGGATGAGAAAGAACGAGGACCTTCTTCAATTGAAATCCGGCTCCCAGGTCCCCGTAATCAACGGTTGTGATAATATGTTCCATCCCTGTCAATCTCTGGCGGATGTTCTTACCATCGCCCAAGACAATCCGAAAAAACCCTTACATGAGGTAAAGCTTACCTATATCGGAGTTCACAATAACGTTGTGAACGCACTCATAGGGATCACCTCCGCTCTGGGTATGGAGCTTACCCTCCTCACTCCTATCGCGGAGAAGGAAAATATAGACTCGGAGGCGGTAGAAAGAGCCAAGAAGAAGGGAACCCTAAAATGGGCGACGGATCTTATCCCTGCGGTCAAGAATGCGGACTATATCTATACCGATACTTGGGTGGATATGGAATTCTTCAATGATCCCGCCTTCGCCGACAAGAAGAAGGCTCGTCTGGAACTCATGATGCCTTTCCAAATCAACGAGGCTCTCTTGAAGGAGACAAAGGCAAAAGTGATGCACGATATGCCCATTCATTCCGGTTACGAGATCACGAGAGAAGTGGTGAGAAGTCCCCGTTCCATTATCTTCCAACAGGCTGAGAATCGCCTAGACGCGCAGAAAGCGGTGATCTTACAGCTCTTAGAGGCCTAGGACCTAAGCTCCAAAAATCCGTTGCCGGGAAGGCCTTTCCCGAAAACCCTGTTCCCAGAAAGGCCGGACGGCCATTAAATCGGAAACAAAGGTACTTGTATGTCCAAACTTCCCCATCCTAAGGATGCCTTATTCGAAGGAGAGAAACCCTTCCCCATTATTCCCGCCTGCGAGCACTTCGCCGGATCCGAAAAACTGATCACCAAAGCCCTGGAACACCAAAATAAACTGGGCGGACTCTTCGACATCACTATGGACTGCGAAGACGGTGCCCAAACCGGTAAGGAAAAAGAACACGCGGAGATGATCGTCCGTATCCAGAATTCCGAGCTGAACAAGCACAATATGAGCGGAGTTAGGATCCACGACTATACCAACGCATATTGGAAACAAGACGTAGATATTATCGTTCCGGGTGCGGGAAACAAGATCGCATACATCACGATTCCTAAACCTACCAAAGCTTCCCAAGTGGAAGAAATGATCACCTATATCCAAGGTGTGGCTAAAAAAGCCGGAATCACTCGCGAAATCCCAATCCACGTCCTCATCGAAACTCACGGAGCACTGGCAGAAGTCGAAAAAATCGCCGCTCTTCCTTGGATGCAAGTCGTGGACTTCGGTCTCATGGACTTCATCTCCGGACACCACGGAGCGATTCCCGCTTCTTGCATGAAAAGCCCGGGACAATTCGACCACGAATTATTGAGAAGAGCTAAAGCGACCGTAGTTGCGGCAGCTCTCGCTCACGGAGTCATCCCGGCTCATAACGTCACCCTGGACCTCAAAAACCAATACCAAACCTACAAAGACGCAAAACGCGCTCACGACGAGTTCGGATTCCTTCGTATGTGGTCCATCTACCCCACTCAAATCCAAGCGATCCTGGACGCAATGGCTCCGGATTACAGCGAAGTCCAAACTTCCGCTGCGATTCTGATCAAAGCGCAAGACGCAGAATGGGGTCCTATCCAGCACGACGGAGATCTGCACGACAGAGCAACCTACCGTTATTTCTGGGAAGTTCTTCAAAAAGCAAAGCTTACCGGAATCGCAATTTCGGAAGAAGCTACCAAAAGATTCTTCTAATCTTTTCCATTCGCTTAAAAAGGATAAAGCCGCGAGAGATCGCGGCTTTTTTTGTCCCTCTTCTCGTTCCGAAAGATAAAGAGATATAGATGCGCAAATTCCTAAAATTCCTCCTATTCCTATTCTGCCTATTCGCATTGTTTCTTCTATTCTTAGGAATTTCTCTCATAGCTCTCGCAATAGATACCTATGCGTATTGGTTCGTCCCTATTCTTTTCGCCTCAGTACTTCTTTATTATAAAAAACGAATCCCTTTCGGGTTCGGACCAGGTATTTTATATAGCTTCCTATTCGGAATTCTCATCTTTTCCATCTTGATTCTTGCCTTTGCAAGACTCTGGGAGGCCGGTTTCGACGACGGACCGTTCCGAGGAAAAAAGATATCATTGGAAGGCGTTAGCTTTACCCAGAATGAAAGCGTTCCTTTCCGCGAGGGAGAATTGGCCGTTTTAGAATCGGATCCGATCTCCGGACCGATCCTCGCCTATAGAAAAAGGGAAAAGATCGAGTGGGCATATCTCTTGGAAACGGAAAACCAAATGCCTGGAACAAGAATTTGGAAAATTTCGAATCTATCCTTGGAGAACGGAATCTTTAGAGATCGTATCCATTTCACAGGAACCTGGACTCACGGTGCGGAGAGAGGACTCGCTTTCGTCTGGAAATTCGGAGGGTTGGATTATTTCTATCTGAGCTGGTAAGAATTCTACTTATTGAACTTATCGTTCAACTTTCCGATCAATTCGAGTAGACTGCGCTCCAGATAATCCCAGCCCTTTTTATTCATGGGTTCCAAAGGCATTTTCTTCTGTAATTGTTTGAACCTGTCAAAGGACTCTCGCGCGAAATCCAGAAACCTTCTGGGAGTGATTCCCAAACGATCGAATTGAGCCTCGTTCTTATTGAAGAGCTCGCCGACCTTGTCTCTGTATTCGCCTTCTAAGAAATAATAACGTAAATCGGACATGGACTCGTCCATGGCCTTATAGATCTTTGATCCCGGCCCGTCGTCCTTCTTGGAATCGGATCCATCGCCTTTATCCGAACCCACGATACGAGCTGCGTTCTCCTTTTCTTTGAGTGCGACTTTCTGCAATTTTTCCCTCTTTAGAATGTCGGGAAGAACCGTTTTCTTTTTATCCGCCAAGGTGATTGGAATCCTAATGGAGTCTTTGGTTCGAGATCTCGAACGATAACAATCCTATCCATCCGTGAAATTTATGTCCAGAAATTTCCGGCATTCTCTCGTTCTGTTTAGGTAGACGCTCGGAAACGGGAAAAGATTACCGAATATTTTAGGTGTTCGAAATACTACCCCGTAATTTCCGAAGCTCGCAGTTCTGCAACCATTCGCATCGCAAACAAAACATATCCTGGGGATTGTAATCGTGAGGAGGACATAGATTTGCGTCTTTTGACTGCATAGGTAAAAGTATCTTTTCCTTCTCTTCCTGCCCGGAGAGGCCGTGCAGCCTGCTCAGTAACTCGCGGTTTTTACGGATCTGGGCCTCGAAAGGATCTTCGGTCGGATCTTTCTCCTTCGGATTCTCCCTTTTGTGCGTTTTGCGCTGTATGAAAAGAGGAGGCTTATCCTCTCCCCAAAACTTACGGATTCCTAAAAGAGCAATCCATCCGAAAACGGCTCCGCCTAAATGGCCGGAATTGCTCATCATACCGAAGAAGCTTTGGACATTGGCTCCGCTCTTATGAAATTGTAATAACGAATATCCGTCGAAGGAAAATCCTACCGCCACCAAAAGCCAAGGAGCGTATTTCGCTCTCACCGGAGGAAAAGCGAACTGAGCGTCCGGAAATAGGATGCTAAATGCTGCCAGAACTCCGAATACCGCCCCACTGGCTCCAATCGTAGAAGAATGGTAACTGTCCCAAATGGAGTACGCAGGTACAAGACCCGACTGTATTCCGATATAAGAAAAGCTGAGAACGAAAAGTCCCCCTCCCAACTGGGAGAGAAGATAAATGGCCAAAAACTTGGCCGCACCGATATAGCGACAGACCCAAAAACCGACGGTATAGAGTCCGAACATATTCATACCGATATGCAAAAGGGAAGAAAACAAATCCTCCCCCACGGCATGCAAAAATCCGTACGTGAAAACCTGCCAGTACATTCCCTTCTCTAAAACCAAACTAGGGTTCAGACCGAAATAGTATGTGAGTATCCCTTTGCCGCCTTCCAACATGAGTAGAACCCAAACTAGAATATTGGTGAAAAGGATCAGATTGAGAGGGTGAACGATCGAGAATCCGAAAAGCTTCGGACCTGCGGCCGGATTTCTCTTTGCCATTATGTAAGGTTTAAAGGAACTAGTAAGATAGTCAAGTAGGCAAACCCGGGGCCGATCAGCCCCGGTCGACCCCATCCCCAGGGAGTTGGTGGATGATTTCAATCACAGTTTAATAATCGAAAATTGACCGGGTCCCCTTTAGCCCTCCGGGAGGAAAAACGATGAAAAAAGAAAATTTGCGACCCATGTTTTGGGAAGGAAAAACTCTGCGTTTGCTCGACCAGAGACAAATTCCCGGCAAAAAAGAATGGTTCCTAGCGAAAGGAGCCGAGGACGCAATTTTCGCCATCCGAGAAATGGTGGTAAGAGGAGCGCCTGCAATCGCGATCACCGGATTATTCGGGGCCGTTTTAGAGCATAAAAGCAGAGCCGATAAGCCCAGCTATTCCGAAATACGATCCGTTCATCAAAGAATCATAGAATCCCGTCCTACCGCCGTAAATCTCAGAAAGGCCTTCGAAGAATTTTCCGAAAAATTCCCCGAGTCAAAATATGAGTCCCTCTCTTATGCAAACTTCCTACAGGAAGCGGAAGAATTCGCAGTCTCCGTTTACGAAGAAGACATACGCAATAATACCGCGCTCGCGGAGAACGGACTCTCCCTCTTCCCGGACGCATCCAAAAAAATACAAATCATCACCCATTGCAATACGGGAGCCTTGGCCACGGCCGGACACGGAACCGCACTAGGAGTCATCCGCTCCCTAAAAAATGCGGGAAGAGATCTAACCGTATTTGCGGACGAGACCCGACCCTATTTGCAAGGTGCGAGACTTACCGCTTGGGAACTCATGGAAGAAGGAATAGATAGTTATCTAATCACGGATAGCATGGCTGGTTGGCTTATGGCCACGAAAAAGATCGATGCGGTCGTCGTGGGAGTGGACAGAGTCGCAGCTAACGGAGATTCGGCGAATAAGATAGGAACCTATCCTTTGGCGATAGTCGCAAAATACCACGGAGTCCCATTCTATATTGCAGCGACTGAGAAAAGCTTCGATTTTAGGATTCCAAGCGGAGCCCATATTCCGATTGAAATGAGAACTCCTGACGAGGTTACAAGACTGAACTTTTTGAAAAAGGAGGACGGAAGTCCTATCTTAGGAGAAGGTGTGATCGCTCCCGTAGGAGTACAGGCCTTGAATCCTTCCTTCGACGTTACTCCCGCCGAACTGATCACGGCATTTATCACGGAAAAAGGAATCGTTCCTCCGGACAAGATCCGGGAGAAATTCACTTCTGGGGTTTGATAGCCACCATAACGGCCTTGTCTTGGCCGGGCTGGAAACGCATCATGAAGGCGGACTGGAATTTTTCCACTTTTTCCACCTGCCTTCTATATTTGATAATGCTTCCTTTAAAGGCGCCTTTTCTTACAACGAGTTGCACTTCCCCGGCATTGAAACGGGAGGACTTTAATACCTCTATCTTCTGCTTTGCAAGCTCGATATATTTATTCTTTTGGTTGTATTCCTCGAAGACTTTTCTATAGCCTTCCTTCTTATCTTCTGGAATCTGTCCCCTGGACCTTTGGACCATCTGCTTGATCTGTTGGACCTTGGGAAGAATCTTCTCCATATCCTTCTCTGCGACTTGTAGACGCTTGGTCAATTCTTCGAAGGCTCTTTCGTTTCTAAAATGAAAACCTAATTCTACGGTTACGTCCAGTTCCGCCTGAGACCCCAGGGTTGCACAGGTAAGCCCCATGAAGGTGGAGACGGTGGAAGAAACCAAGTTTCCGCTGGAGCCGTTTAGGATAACGTTTCCGAGAGAATGTATCTTGGAATTCAGAATGAACCCCTCGACCACGACGTCTCCGTCGACTTCGATCTCGGCGTTCTCGATGAATTTAGCGTAGAGATGTCCGCCTACCTTGATCGTAGTCTTTCCGTCTCCCTTGATCCCACCGCTGACTTCCAAGTCCCTTCCTATGGTCAGATCCGAAGTCTCGACGTTTCCTTTCACCATCAGGTTTCCGTTCGTCTTGATGGCGGTTGCGGCTTCCACGTCTCCCTTGACTAAAACGTTTCCGTCATAATTGATATTTCCTGTTCCGAGACCTACGTTGGAATCGATCTGCAATTCTTGGGCGACCGTCACGGATGTCTCGGTGGAGAAAACAGCCCCGTTACAAGTAGCGAAGTATTCGATAAGGGGTTTTCCGTCCAGGACCACTCCCTTCTCTTGCACGTTCTTACCGACGGTAAGCTTGGGTCTTTTGATGGGAGGGGGAGCGATAGGTTTACCGAATACGTCTACTCCCGGCTTGCCTGGGATTCCTTCGAATAAGGTCGCGAGTTTATCTCCGCCTTTTACGTAGATATACCTTTCTATATTTCTATAATCTGCATGTCCGTCCTCCCCGATCTTTACCCTTTGGGCCTGGGGATGATAGAATTTCAACCAACCGTCCTCTCCTTTTACTGGAGGAAAGCCTTGGGCCACGGGAGCGGACAACGGAGAGAAGTCCATTTTGGACGTGGCGGTTTGGAGTTGCTTGAGAGCCTTATAGATATTGTCGCCAAGGATCCTTTCCTGGGAAATATCCTTATTATGCAAATATTCTAAAATGATACTCGTGGATAAGGCACGGCCTTTGATCATACCCGGACGAATCGTCAAATCAGCCGATAAACCGTCAGAGGCGATCTTAAGAGAAAATACGCTTTCCCAACTTGTTTCCTGATCTGAAACACCTGGAGTTTGTTCTGTACTCACAACCATACTACCTAGCTAACAATCCAGTCCAACCTTCCTCCGCTTTTTTTTTGGATGCGGAACAAAGGCCAAAATTTGGGGAATAAAATATTTCCCAAATGGTTTCGGAACGGAACGAGCAGGTTATTCCTTTTCGCGTTTTTAAGTATAACCCATACTCGCCGTTATAGGGTTCGGAAAAACGAACTCTCACCTAACCCGTAAAAAAGACGAAAGGGGGCCTACACTTAAGGACGGAATAATTTGGAAAAAAATAACGTAAACTCTATTAGAGTCCCGTTTTTTTGAGAAAAAATCCCCAAAGACCGGCCAATTTAGGAATCTCCCCCAATTGGGTATAAAACGGCAGATGGTCCCCGTGCGTGATAAGCCTGGACTTCAGAAGGACGGTCTCTTCTCTTCCGAGCCCCAGCAAGGAAGAATATAGATTTTCCGATTCGTCCGGAGATATGACCGGATCGTCGAAACCGTGAAGTAAAGCCAAGGGAGAATTCCAAGCCTGTAAAAAGTTACTGGGAGAGTTGCGAAAAATGAAATTGGGAGGAAGGTTATCCAGAATCCCGATAGCCAGGTCTTTACGAAAATCCGCATCCGTTTTAACCCGCGAAACGAAGTCCTTCTCTTCCGTTCCTAAGCCTTCCCAAAGAAAGGACCCCTTCTCCTCGGATCCGCTTCTATGCAAGCCGTTGTCCAAGGCGGTCTCAAAATAGAACTCTTCCAAACCTTTTAGGTCGGGACGCATCTTTCCAATAAAATTATAAAGTAGAACATGTACCGCATACGGATCCGATTCGTAATTGGAAAGAGTGAAAGGAAGAGTATGACTGAAATCGGAATATCCTCCTACGAGTAAACAGGCCTTCAAAAGACGCTGCTCTTCCGGACCGGAAAGCGCAACCATCCCCATCCCGGCGGAAAAACTTGCTGACAAAAAGGAGATCGGCCCTCCTGCCCGATCCGCAATGGAACGAAAGAGTCCTCGGATATTGGGAACGGTTTCGGTGGACACTCTAAGTCCTTGTATCTCCGGAAGTTCGGGCAGAAAGACATTGGCGCCGCTATTCTTGATATGGGTGGCGAGAGTCAGAATTCTAGGGTCGTCTATCCCGCGAGCGCTCATTCCATGCTGGATATAAACCGTGGGAGAATTCGGCCCGGAAAAAAGAAGCTTGGATCGGAACGTCTTTCCGTCCTCGGTTTGGATTTTCCCTTCCTGGAATACCCCGGAAGGAGAGTCGATTAGCTCTGCGTATTTTAAAAGAAAGGAAAGTCCTTTGGCTGCGTATCGGATCATCTGAAAGAATTAGATGACGAGTGTTGAAAATTTTCCGTTCGTTTCCAGCCTTTTTTGACTCAGTATTTTTTCATGAGAAGAATGAGATAGACTCTTCCCAGATATTCCCGCGCGTCCTTATCCTTCAGGAAATAGATTAGAATGTACTGTCTGTACTGCTCTAAATCCACCGGCACTAGTTTATTGTTCAGATTTTCCGGAGGTAGTATATCCATCTGGAACCGACCCAATTTCATTTCGGTGATGAGTTCCGCACAGATCTGATTCGCGAACTCCAGCATGATGGAAGCCGCATGACTTCTGATGGTAGGATCGATATGAAAGGATCTGGCAATCTTGGGAAGTAGCTTCAGTTTGGTATAACCGTCCATTCCCAAAAAGAGTCTCCCCGTCGCCTCGCCTTGGAACTCCACGGAAGTGCAATTTTCGTAGCAAAGCCCCTCGTTTTTGGAAGGCCCGAAAGCCTCGCGAACCGCTTGTATATGCAGGTTCTTTTCCAAAAACTCCGGAAAAATCTGGGATATGGTTAGGATGAATTTTTCATCCAATAAGGGATCTAGATTTATAGACATACCAAACGATTCGGTCCTTCTTCTTTAGAAGAATGTAATGCACGTTTCGCCTTGGGTTCCCACTCCGAATCCGATCTTCTGATTCGAACCGAGGCCCCGACGTTCAAGGAAACCCTATCCGGTCCCAAAAATTCCATCAATCCGGAAAGAGATTCCTGAAAACGGATCCAATCCTCGGGAGAAAGTATCGCGGCTAGGCGGTTTTTTCTCACTCTGGAAAGGGGGTTCGAATCTCCGAATCTCTCCTTCCACCATCTTCCGAAACTACGAAACTCCACAGCGAGGTCTCCTGATTTCGTAAATTCTAAGAAGATTAGGATTTTCGGTTCTTCTCCGGTTTCCTTTTCCCTTTCGCAAGTCTGTGCGAAAAATGAATAAGAACCCCAACCCGTTTCCGTATCCTGGGATTCTCCACCCAGAATCAATCCTTCGATAAGGCGATCTAATGCGGGATTGAGATCGGGGAGAACGGAATCTATCTCGTTCTTCCTGCGCAATTCTCCCAAAGAAGCAGACTCCCATTGCAACGGCCAAACCATGGTCCCCGGTTCCGCCGGCAAAGCCTCTTTCCTTTCGGAAGGAAATATAAAAAGGTTACCGGATCTTGTGGCGACGATTTCCAGCTTGCCGGATGAGGAACGAAGAAGCACCTCCCAAGAATCCGAGCCGGAAGGAATCGATTCTAAAAACGTTCGAACCGCCTCCAAGGTCTTTCCATGGATGGGTAGATAAAAGGAATGGTGGTATTCTTCCGTATTCTCCTCTTTCTCGAAATAAGTTTTGGAATCGAAAATCGTCGTCTCTTCGGACACCGACTCGAAAACCGGAAGTTCGGAAACCTTCGTATCTACTTCGGGATCGGAAACGGTTTGCGGTTCCTCCGGAACGGATTTCCGATCGATCTGAGAATGTACTACGTATCCGAAAAGAGACAGAAGCGCCAAAGATACGCTACCCAAGGCCAATACCTCTCCGTCTATCCAAACGGAGCTAGGCAAAATTGCGGGTTGGAAATCGAAAAGAATTTTAAAAAAAGCGGGGAAATAATGCATCTTTACCGGACTCCGTTCCGTTACTATATGTAACGGGCTTTCCGAAGCCTAGCTCAAACATTTTTCCATGAAACTCTACTCGGAATTGGCGGAATACTACTTCGATATAGAAAGAAGCGCTAGAAAATTCGAATTGGAGACCCAATTTATCGACCGCCTTTTTCGAAAACATAGGGTTAAGAACATCCTAGATCTAGGCTGCGGCACGGGAGAGCATGTTACCCATTTCCAGGGTTTGGGTTATAAATCCAGAGGAGTGGACTCCTCCAATCGAATGATTGAAATCGCCAAGAAGAGATACTCCCATTGTAAATTCGAAGTGGGAAGTATGCAATCTTATAAATCCGGCGAACAATGGGACGGTATCATCAGCCTATTCGGTTCCTTCAATTATCTACTCACCAACGAAGAAGTGGAATCGGCTCTCAAGAACCTGGAAGCGAATTTAAAACCGGCGGGTATTGCGGTATTAGAAGTTTGGAATGCGGAACCTTTGCGCAAGATCAAACGAAAAGCGATCACCCCGGTCTCCCAAATTAAGGCGCGCAATACCACCATCCAAAGGAATCGCGGATTTCGGCTCGTGAGAGCGGACCAAGCGACCGTAGTAGAAGTGAACTATATCTATAATCTGAATTCCAAGGAGATCAAGGACAAGCATCTGATGCGCGCGTATTTCCTGAATGAATTCCAGAAAATGCTCTCCAAACATAGGATGGAAATCCTACAGGTGTATTCGAATTACAACGAGATCAAATTCAGAAGTAACGCGAGTAGAATGATCGTCGTCCTAAAAAAGAAAAGCGCTTAAGGGACTTCCTTCTTCCGGGAATCCTTCCTTTTTTTCCTAAAACTGTTCCTACAAAATTCTAGAGAAAAGAGTTCGGAAGATCCGAAAACTTCTTTCTATACTCTCTTGTCCGATCCAAACTTGGATCCCGGAGGAATCAAATGGCCGAAAACTACGACGTAACGGTGATTGGTGGAGGGCCCGGTGGCTATGTAGCTGCGATCCGTGCTTCCCAACTCGGTTTGAACGTTTGTCTAGTCGAAAAAGATAAATTAGGCGGGGTCTGTCTGAACTGGGGTTGCATCCCTACCAAGGCACTTTTGGAATCCGCGCATTTATTGGAAACGGTACGCAAATCCTCCTCTTTCGGCCTGCAAATCCCGGAAGTAAAACCCGATTTTCCGGGAATCGTAAAAAGATCCCGCGGGGTCGCTGATACTATGTCCAACGGCGTGGATTTCCTCATGAAGAAAAATAAGATTTCCATAAAGAAAGGAAGCGCCGTCTTTAAGGATAAGAATACGATCTGGCTACCGGATACCTCGAAGGAAGAGATCCGATCCGATTATTTCATCATCGCCACGGGAGCACGTCCCAGAGAATTGCCCGGCCTACCTTTCGATGGGGACAAGGTACTTTCCAGTAAGGAGGCGATGATCCAAGATACTCCTCCTAAGAGTCTGGCGATCATAGGTGCGGGTGCGATAGGAATCGAGTTTGCTGATTTTTATTCCAGTATGGGCACGGAAGTAACCGTGATAGAAATGCAGGATAGGATTCTTCCATTAGAAGATCCTGAAATATCCAATCTTCTCAACCGCAGTTTCCAAAAAAGAGGGATCCAACTTTTAACGAGCGTGGGAGTCTCTGAACCGAAATTGGAAGCAGACGGAGTCTCCCTTCTTCTCAAAGGAGAAGGGCTGAAAGCCGAAGGAGAAAGAAGATCCTTCTCCAAAGCATTAGTGGCAATCGGTGTGGTCCCGAATACGGAAGGAATGCAACTGGAGGAGATAGGTGTCTTCCTACAAAAAGGTTTCGTAAAGGTAGACACTAAATTCAAGAGCAAAGTCCCGAATATCTATGGAATCGGGGATTGCATAGGAGCCCCCCTTCTCGCTCATGTGGCTTCCCAGGAAGGAATCAAGGCCGTGGAAGCGATCTCCATCCAAAAAGGAAACCCTCATTCGTTAATATACGAGCCGATAGACTACCAAAAAATTCCGGCATGTACATATTGCCACCCGGAAGTCGCTTCCGTTGGACTAAAAGAAGAAGAAGCTAAGAAATCCGGAATCGATGTGGTTATCGGAAAATTCCCTTTTCGCGCGAACGGTCGTGCTCAGGCATTGGGAGAAGTCGAAGGAATGGTCAAGATCGTAGCCGACCGAAAAACCGGAGAGATCTTAGGCGCCCATCTGATAGGTCCGAACGTAACGGAACTCTTGGGAGAATTGAGTTTGGGAATGGGATCCGAACTGACTCTGAAGGATTTTGCGGGTAGAATACATTCTCATCCTACGCTTTCGGAAGCGGTGATGGAAGCGGCTGCCCAGGCATTAGGAGAGGCGATCCATATATGATCGCCTAATCCGAATCAGTCGACGCGAGACGCCTTGCCTTCCATGGTACCGGAAAAAAGAATGTCCACCTTATTGACCTTGAATTCGTTTGGAAGTTTGGAATCCAGAGTGAGAAGGTTCGCATCTAAATCGTGGAATTTCCCGGTCTTTTCGTCGAAGAAATGGTAGTGATCGTCTATATTGCTGTCGAACACCGATTTACCCAGACAGGAAAATTTAAATTCTCTTAATAGGCCGGCGGAAACTAATACGTTTAGAGTATTATAAACCGTAGCCAGGCTCATTTTTAAGGAGCGTTGGTCCACCCATTCCTTGACTTCCTCCGCAGTGGGGTGGTCCGCTTCGCAAAGAACGTATTGGCAAATGGATATCCTTTGCATAGTAGGTTGGATGGAAACGGACTTTAGACGGTTCTCGATTTCGTCCGGTGTTAGGCAGTATCGGTTCTTTTTATGAAAGTCGGTCATCGTCGTATTCGGACCTACATTGGTCCAAGCCTCTAATTATCTGACGGTTTCCCAAGCGTGAAAATGGAGTAAAAAACTCCTTCGGCGGATTCCTTTTGAAAATCCTAATCCGGGTAAAGAATTCGGCAATACAAAAACCCTTATAAAAAACCTCGAAAAGAAGGGTTTTTCCTTTGAAACGTATCGGAATATCGATAACCTGACGAAAAATCTTTGAAAAGCAGAGAACGATGAGAAACAAATTCTTTACTACACTTCTTCTTCTCTCCCTGGTCTTTACGGCTTCTCTTTTAGCGGAACCCGAGACCCAAACCCCGCAGAATCTGGCACAATCCGAATCCGCCACGGAGCACGGAGGAGCGGATCACCAGGAACACCAAGCTTCTTCCCACGATGTGCAAGGAGAGGATTTACCTATTTGGTCGGTGATTCCATTCGTTTTGATCCTGCTCAGTATCGCCCTTCTCCCCTTGGTTTCCCATACCACGGCGCATTGGTGGGAGCATAATAATAACAAGCTCCTTCTCGCCTTAGCTCTTGGAGGAATTTCCTTCGGACTACTCATGGCTCACGGTTGGTGGGGAAAGATTTTCCATACCATGGTCTTCGATTATATTCCTTTTATCATTCTTCTGGGAGCGCTCTTTTATATTTCCGGAGGTATCGTTCTGAAAGGCGATATCGAAGCCACTCCCGTAAACAATACGATCTTTTTGATCGTAGGAACCTTTCTCGCGTCTTTCATCGGAACGACGGGAGCCTCCATGCTTCTTATCCGTCCTCTCTTAAAGACGAACTCGGAGAGAAAGCATGTGGTTCATACGGTGATCTTCTTTATCTTCCTAGTATCCAATATCGGAGGGTCTTTGACTCCTTTAGGCGATCCTCCTCTATTCTTAGGTTATTTGCAGGGAGTTCCTTTCACTTGGACCTTTAAGCTTCTTCCGGAAATGCTGATCGCTTCCGGGCTTTTACTCGTGATCTACTTCGTATGGGATACGATCGCTCACGGAAAAGAAACCAAGAAGGATATTCGCTACGACCGTTCTCATAGACAACCCATCGGTCTGGAAGGTCAGGTAAATTTCCTCTGGCTATTGGGTGTCATTCTATCCGTAGCATTCCTGAACCAAAACTATATCCCTGCTATCGCCGATAATCCTTATCTTGGATTCGTGAGAGAAGCGGTTCTAATCGGACTCATCGCATTGTCCAAGGTGACCTCGGATCCGAAACTAAGAGAGAAGAATAAGTTCACCTTGGGACCGATCCAAGAAGTGGCTTATCTCTTTATCGGTATCTTCCTCACTATGATTCCGGCCCTTCTTTTATTGGAACACCATGGAAAAGAATTGGGCATCACCCAAAAATGGCAATTCTTCTGGGTAACGGGAGGTTTTTCCGGAGTACTGGATAACGCTCCAACCTACCTCACCTTCGTATCCTTGGCAAAAGGTCTATTAGGATTCTCCACGATGGGACAGATCTTAGCGGATCCTGTAGGAGAAGAACTATTGAAGGCGATCTCCGTGGGAGCAGTATTTATGGGGGCTCTTACCTATATAGGTAACGCACCGAACTTCATGGTGAAATCCGTAGCCGAGGAGAATAATGTGAAGATGCCAAGCTTCGGAGGATATGTTGTGTATTCCCTCCTGCTACTCATCCCCACCTTCCTTCTTCTTACCGCGATATTCTTCCTGTAGGAACATCCGATTCTCCGTCCCGGAAAAAAGGACGGAGAATTTAATCCTCTTCTTTGATCGGAGTGAATACCACCGAATGTAAGGATCTATAAGAGGATTTTCCGTCCTTAGAAATCTTCTCCGTATACAATACTTCGGCCTTGGTGTCCTTAGCCGGTTTGTAGATTAGGATTTGATTCACCCAATCGTAGACGGAGAGAGAATAATCGATCACAGTAACTGCGACCTGAAAAGGAAGAAAGCGGGACTTATTCAGAGGTTTCAGCTCCCTTTCCTTAGGAATCGCAAGCCATTTGTACATTCTCGCGGATCGTCCAATATTCTTCACATTTTCCCATTCCAATTTGGTTTCCGGAAGACTCGCCTCCACTTGGCGAAAATTCACTCGGACAGGAACGGATTTTTCTCTAGACTCTTTGATGGCTGTGGATAATTGCAGATCGAAAGTATCCTCGTCCAGATACTCCACTTCGTTGCATCGAGAGAATACGGTTTCGCAGATATCTCCGTATCTTTTATGAACTAAAAATATGAGATGAATGTTTCCGTTGCCGGGATGGTACAGTACTTTTGCGTTATATTCTCCCGTCGGCTTGAAATAGATTCCGCGGTAAATTCTTCTCACCACGTTCCATCCGACGAAACCTACCTCCTTCAATACGGGAGGTTCGGGCAAATCCAGACTTCGGACTGCGATATGCAATTTTTCGACGGCAACCCTTCCGTCTCGTTTAGAAATTTCTAATAGAAAGTCCCTTAGGTCCTCGAGTTCGTCGTCTCCTAACTTCAAGGGTTTTTCGGAGACGTCTATCAATACCTTGCCGGCATTTTCTCCCAGGAGTCTTTTGAGTTCGGATCGTCCTCCCTTAGATTCCAGTTCCGTGAGAGTATAGCGGACACAATCTTCCGGACGACAGGATATCTGTTCTTCATAACGATCCGGGCCGAAATATCCCGAACTAGGAGGTTTCGTTTCCGCATCTTCTCCGAATACGGAAAGATTAAAAAGAATGAGTGAGAGGAAAAAAAGGAAAGAGAGAAGCCCCGATTTAGGAGGCTTCGTCCGTGTATTCCATGACCAGATACATGAGAGTCTCGGTATCGGTCGGGTTGATATACTCGTGAGGAACATCCGCTCTAAAGTAAACAGAATCCTTAGCATCCAATTCCACCACCTTGTCGCCCACTCTGAGGCGCAATTTTCCTTGGACCACGACCAGGTTCTCGGTGGTTCCCGCCTTATGAGGCTCGGCAACTTCTATCCCACCCGGTTTTAGAATCAATTCGTAGAATTCCACCCTTCTCCCTCCGATGAACGGAAAGAGGGCCCGGCTAGAATATACTTTGGAGCTGGAATATAAGACTTTGGTATTCTCCGCTTTGAGAAGAAAAACTCCCTCGGTCCCTTTTTCCTTTAACAATTCGCTGAAAGGAACGTTCAAGCCCGTAGCGATCTTCCATAAAACGGCGATTGTAGGAACACTTTTTCCCTGCTCGATTTGGGAAAGCATGGCCCGACTGACTCCGCAACGGGAGGCCAGTTTATCCAGGGAAAGTCCCTTGGTATGGCGAATTAATTTTAGGTTTTCTTTAACGACTTCTGTAATATGTTCGCTGGAGATGAGTTCTTTTCCGTCCAGCTCTTCCGCATCGGCCTGCTTCATACCTGATTCATCCAATATAACGGAAGAAGTGTCAATCGAATTTCAGAGCTTTCCGGACAGACTGGAAAAGAATCCGTTAGTTCTGTAAGATTTCCAGTATGTCCTCCGCTAAAACCGACGGCAGCCGTTTTTCCATCCCGATTCTATACCGAAAAGGATTCCTGCTCGCGGCCGATAAACCGGCAGGAATTCCGATCCATGCCACATTGGATCCTAAGAGAGAGAATTTCGAGGCCTTGGTTTTAAAGCAGGAAAAATTGCCGTATTTGCGTTTAGTCCATCGATTGGATCGGGATACGAGCGGACTCGTTTTATTCTGCACGGATCCGGAAAGGAATAAGGATGCGGATAGCATTCTTTCCGAATCCGAGAAAACGTATATTTGCATAACGGAAGGAGTAGCAGAGGAGGAAGAATTTAGAGTAGAGTGTTTCCTGAAAGAAGGAAAGGATAGAATGATCTCCGTAAGGTCGGGAGGAAAAAAAGCGATTACCGATTTCAAAACCTTAGGAACAAATCCGAAACTAGGACTTTCACTTATCCAAGCCAGATTGGTTACGGGCAGAAGGCACCAGATCCGTTTCCATTTGGCCTCCATCGGGATTCCGATATTGGGAGATAAAACGTACGGGTTCGACCCTCCTAAGAAGAAATCGGGATGGAAGATGCCGGATCGCTTTCTATTACATTCTTACCTACTCAAATTCAAAAACGAATTCGGAGAAGAAATCTCCCTTAACTCTCCGATTCCCAAGGATTTCTCTTCTTATCTTTCCTTTTTTTCTGGAATACATCTGCCAATCTGAGTATGCTGGTTCCTCGTTTGGAGGGATGTATGAGCGAGTCGCTTGCATTGATCGTAGGAGGTTCGGGTGCGGCCGGACAGAGCGCAATCGAAGCCTTTCGGGAAGATACAAAACGATCGGGTAGAACGTGGAGGATTTTATCCACTACGTCCGGAGAGAATCCGGTAAAAGGATCGGACAGAACGATTCCTTTCATTCAGTTGGAGGATCCGGGCGCATCGATTCCCTCTATTCTAAAAGCGTTGGAGAGCGAATCCGGAAAAATCGATATTCTAATATACACTCCCGCCAGAGGAAATCTGGGTTATCCGGTGGAGGATACTCCCGATGCGGATATCAAATCCGGGATGCATTTTTGTTTCGATCCCATGGTCGAGCTGGAGAAGAAACTTTCTCCCAGATTGACGATCGGTTATTCGGCATATTATTATCTTCCCCACTTACTCACCTTTTACGGATCCTTAGCTTTCATCAAAAAGAAAATGGAAGAATGGGCGATAGAGAAACCCCAGTCCCGTAAAATCATTCGGGCGGGTACATTCTTCAGCCAAAGCGTAAGAGGAATCACGATCATCCTACAGAGACTCGCGAAATCCGCTTCTCATCCGGACCTGCAAAGATTGATGGAGGAACAAAAAAATTCTGGCAAAAAGTTTCCGGATTTCTTTCTGGATTATATTCAGGAAAGAGAAAAGGAAAGCTTCGGTAAGAATTTTCCGAATACTCCCTATAGAATGACGGAACCCGAAGATCTCAAGAAAGCTCTATTAAAAATTTTAGATGGAGAGAAAGCCCCTATCGTATCCTTGGTGGGCGACTGGTCCTGGACGGAGGATAAACTTCCTTCCATGCCGGGATATTTGCTGGCAAGATAGGGATTTTTTCCGAGCGAGAAAAGGAAGCGCGAATATCCTTAGTGCCGAATCTTCTCGGCATTCAGGATATTTATCCATAAAATAGTAAATGAGCGGAAAATGCTCGTTATCCTGATTTAGCATCGTGATCGCTCCGTCTTGGATACATTCGATTAGCGAGTTTTGGATTTTCTTATTATCCGAAAATAGATAAGAAACTTCCGTAACCACGGCCAAGTTAGCAAAGAGTCTACCCCTAAACTCTTTAAGAAAGGAACGAATCGAATTACAATAAGAATCCGACTCGTCGAAAAAGGCAACGATCGGACCCGTATCTATGATCGCCTTGATCATTCGCCCTTACTCTTTTTCTTTACGGCCTCTTTGATATACTTCTGGTGATTTACGGACTTATCCGACTTGCCGCTTTTATATTGGCCGAAATATTTCCGGCCTAATTCGTAAGCGGAAGGCCTTCGGGAGACATTATCGATATAATATATTAAGGATTCCTTGATTACTTCGGATTTGCTCTTATTCTCGAGCTCGGCGACTTCGGCAATTTTTTCTCCAAATCGGGAGGCAACCTAAGGCTAATCATAAAAACGCTCTTGTATTACATATATAATACAAAAATACTTTATCAACCCAGAATTATCGGAACCGTTTTCCAGTCGGATACTTTTTGGATAAGGGTCCCTTGGGGCGGAATCTTCTTCTTACCTCTATCCAAGAAGATCCCTCGGATAGAAGCTTCTTCTAACATAGGAAAATCGTTTTCGGAATCCCCGAAGGCTAGTTCGAAACGATCCTGTCCGCTTGCCTCTCGGAACAATTTCACTTTTCCGATTCCGTAGGTAAAAGGTTCCTTTAATTCGGGAATCAAAACTCCGCCACTTTCTTTCAGGCGCATTCCTAGCACGTTCTCTTTGGATATACCCCAGAGTTCGGAAACTTCCTGTATGACCAGGTCCGGAGAGGCGGTAATGATTTTGATATCGGCGCCTATTCTTCTCAATTCGGAAACCAGTTCGAACATTGGTTTATAAGCTTGTACGGATTCCATAGAATCGCTTTCTTGCTGTCTTTTCCAAACGATAGAAGCGGTCTTGGACAATTCGGATGCAGGTCTTCCGGAAAAAATCCAAGTGGACCAACGGTATCCCGCTTCGAGACCGCCCTTCTCTATCTTGGATCCGTAATATTTCCAAATTTCCGCGAGAAACTCTTTCGTGTCCGATCTTCTCAAGGATTCCATCTGCTCCGCCTTGCCCGGTTCGGGAAAGAAGGGAGAAAGATCCGAAACCCAAGGAACTCCTTCGAAAAGAAGTTCGCACATTACCGCTTCTCCGAAATCCTCTCGGACAAGAGTATTATCGAAATCGAATACTACGGACCTATCCCTCCGACCGGTCAGATATTCTTCTAAAAACGAAAAGACTTCTGGGGACCAGTCGGAAGAAGGGAGCAATTGGATTATTGTTGGATGGTTTCTTTCGCGATCGCGACTTGCGCTTCTTTATCCGCTAAGAACGGAGGAAGATAATGTTCCGGATTCAGAACCACGTTTTGGTATCTCACTTCGAAATGCACGTGAGGTCCCGTGGTATGTCCCGTATTTCCGGAAAGGGCTAGAACCTGTCCCTTCTTTACCTTATCTCCTTGTTTCACGAACAGAAGAGAATTATGCGCGTATAAAGTCTGGATTCCGTTGATCTGAGAATGTTGCAGAACGACTCTTAGACCATAGCCTCCGTCCCTCTTAGAATCCACAACCACTCCGTCGGCGGCAGCGATCACTATGGATCCGTTTGGACAGGCGATATCCACTCCCGCATGGAGAGCGTTCCAACGTCTTCCCAATCGGGAAGTCACCCTGGAATATTTGAAACTCAAGGGCCAAATCAATTCTCTGGAATCGGAAGTGAAGATCTCACGACCTTTGTCCTCTAAAAGAAGATTGCGTACATAATTGGAGTTATAGGGAAAGAAGATGGGTTCGGAATGAGCGATCTTGCTACCGTCATGGATCCCGTTTAGGAGCCTCACTTCCCGATCGGAAGTGCCGAATTTATGGTATAAGTCCTCTAAGGACTCCTTAACCTTACCGGGAACGATCCAAATCCCTTCTCTAGATTGGTAGGTTTGGATAAACTCGTTATCCACCTTTACTTCTTCCAAATTTGTGTTCGCGAAGGATTTCCAGGAAAGTAGAATCAACAGAGCCGAGGCTCCAGCAATCGCGATCCGAGTCGTGTTCCTTTTCATTTGGTTCTTTCCTTGTTGCGCCGCCAAAAATTCTCGTAAGAAACCGAGTCTGTTCTTATGATCGGCGGAAAAATTCCGAAAGTTCAACCTATCCTCCTTGTCCACGATCTTGGGACAAGGATTTTTCACCAACTAAAACTTTGAGAAATTACGAATTCCAAGGATATTGAACGAAAATTAACGATAATATCCATTTTCAATCTATATCAGCCAAATTTGGATGATTTTGGCAGAATTTAGAAAAAATCAAAAGAAATACTTAAGGGGTAAGGTAAAAAATACTGTTTCTTCTAAAAGTTTTCGGAAAAAGGAAGAAGTTTCCGTCTATTGCCCTTCCCCTTCTTCTATCGTCTTTAGACATAAACCCCCATACTTAAAGGGTCCAAAATCCCCTCTTTTTGGCCCGAATTCTTAAAATCGGTCCAGTCGGAACTTCAGCCTAAGATTCTCTCCTTCAATTCCGGAGTAGGCATCCTACAAGCCTCGGTTTTACCGAACCATTTGTATCGATTCTTAGCGATAAAATCGTAAAGACTATCTCGGATCCTTCCGGGAAGAATGATCCCTAATCGGAAAATCTTCCAAGGCCAACCCAAATAGCCGGTGATCCTTAAGACCGCATCCGATTTGGAGAATAGACCTTTGCCGTCCCAGACGAGAATGCTATCCACAGCCTCGACCTGCGACTCTAGCCCGTTGTCGGATACCAACTTTTTTGCATATTCGGACTGCAGACTCGCGAATCGTAAGACTCTCTTTCTATCCAAGTCCAAAAGAAGGTTCACCGTTCCGTTACATAGATTGCAGACTCCGTCGAACAAAACGATAGGACCGGTGGGATTCATACCTTTTAGACTGGAACGCCCGAATTTTTAGAAAAGCGAAAAACCTTTTCGATTCTTTTATAAAATTCGAATTTAGGTCTGGAGTAGAATTCCACCCCAAGCGATCCCTCCGCCCGCCGCGGACAAGAGTATCCTTCGATTCTCCCCGTTGGAACTCCTACGATAACGATCCAAGGCGATTAAAATACTAGACGATCCGCAATTCCCGACCTCGCTCACCAAATCCAGAATATTATCCTCTTCGATCCCGGCGCTTTCCGCCGCGACTCGGATCAAATTGCGATTCACTTGGTGAGGAATGAGATAATCGGGTGCAGGACTTCCGTCTTCCTTCCAAAAATTCCCGGCTTTCTTCCAAGCTTCTAGTAGGAACTCTTCGGGAATCTTTCCGTATCTAAATTGATACTCTTCGTTTCGGACCTCTCCTCTAGGAGGGAGAATCCCGGGAACTCCCATGGCATCCGTATGAGAACCGTCGGAATCCAAGCACCAGGAGAGAACGCCTTTATCTTTTTCCTTATCCCTGCTCAGAACCACAGCACCTCCTCCGTCCGACGCGGAATATAGCACCGTAGGATCCAGATTCGCAACCTTAGAAAGAGTTTCTCCCGCCAAAACCAATACATGCTCCGCTCCCGAATTCAAAAATTGGAAAGCGGTCACCATACCGTATATCGAAGAAGAGCATCCCGCCTTCATCTCCAGACTTGCGGAACGAATCCCTAATCTACCCCCAAGGATCGCTCCTAGAGAAGTCGTATATTTGGGAGAAGTCGTGCTAACGCAGATAAGAAGGTCGATCTCTTCCGGTAGAAGTTTCGCTTCTTCTAATGCGATTCTTGCGGCCTCTTCCATCAGATCGGCCGAGGTCGCCTCCCCCTTCTCGGGAGCCTTTCCGGGAACGCTCACCCAATATCTCTTTTCAAATCCGTATCGTTTTTTATAATATTCCGGATCCCAAGAATGGGAGCTAAAGACTTCCTTCCATTTTGCCCCATATTTCAGAATATGGATTTCTTCGTTCATCCAGACTCTTCCATATTTCGACGGAAAGGCGGCCCCCGTTCCGGAAATATGAATGCCGGGAATTCTTCCGCCTTTGAGTCCGCTTTTTTTCATTCTTACCGTTTTTCCTTCTTTCTCTTCCGGGAATTCGTTCCCGGATCCGTCTCGTCTTTTGAACTTTGAAAAAGCTCTTGTAATCCGCAATCCGTTTCCGAAAACTTATGAGCAAGCATGCTCTTCGTCAGCTTCGAATTTCTCTTTTTCTTCGTTTTCGTTTATCTGATCTATTGGATCCTGCCCGCGGGTAGTTTCCGATTCTACTTTCTCTTAGCATCTTCCCTGGTATTTTACGGCACCTGGAGCATTCCTTTTCTATTCCATTTATTAGGAATTCTAACTTTTAATTATTTCGGTTGGGAGGCCTATCGCAAAAGAAATAGCAAAGCTGTCTTTATTTTTATCCAAGCGACTAACGTTCTCAATCTGGCATTCTTCAAATATTTCTATTTCTTTTCGGATCTTCTTTCCGATCTCCTCGGCTTGCCGGGACTCTCTGAAACAGTTCTGAGAGAAAGCCATAGGACGATCGGATACGAAATCCTACTCCCTCTTGCGATCAGTTTTTACACCTTCCAAGTCATGTCCTACGGCTTCGATCTGCGAAACGGAACCTACACCGCAAAGCATAGCTTCTGGGAATTCGTTCTATTTATTTCTTTTTTTCCACAGTTGATTGCCGGACCGATCGTCCGCTCCCAGGACCTACTTCCTCAAGTCCGTAAACTAAAGGAAGGAAGTCTTCCTTTTCCCAGCTTAGGATCCGTTCAGGACGGGATCTGGCTTATTCTCTCCGGAATCATAAAGAAGATATTTATCGCAGACCAATTGCTTAGGTTCATACAACCGGTATTTTCTCCCGAGATCCAATCCGTAGGCAAACTCTCTCCTTGGTTTCTTTGGCTTCTCTCCTTCTCTTTTCTTGTCATGCTATATGCGGACTTCTCCGGATATTCGGATTTGGCCAGAGGACTCGGTAAACTCCTGGGTTTCGAGCTCCCGCTGAATTTCAAGGCGCCCTTCCTATTCTCCTCCTTCGGGGACTTATGGAAAAGATGGCACTTAACGTTTTCCACCTGGATCCGAGATTATATCTTCATTCCCCTGGGAGGCAGCCGAGTCTCCGAGGGAAGACTTTGGCTCAATCTAACCTTTACCTTTTTGTTAGGAGGTCTATGGCACGGAGCCAAACTTCCTTTCGCACTTTGGGGAATCTGCATGGGAGTCTTCTTGAGTATCGAAGCAAGCTTAAGCAAAAGGCAGATGTACGAATTCAAGACTCCATACTCCAAAATTCTTCATAGGATCCTAATTTGGTTTCTCTATCTTTCTTCCGGAGTATTCTTCTTCGCACCTAACGCTTCCTGGGGATGGGAAGCCATACTCAAAATGACCGGAGGACTATTCTCTTCCCAGGAAGCGGGAATCTACTTACCGAATCCGGAAGGTTTTCTACTCTCCGTATTTGCAGTATTTCTTTTCCAGTTAGCCGAAGAATACCCGGAAAGTCTGGTGTATTTTAAAAAAATAGAATATTGGTTGCTACCCATAGCAGCGATTCTTGTCGCGCTAGGCATGACTCAGTTTCTTTCGGGAAGAACAGATTTTTATTACTTCCAATTTTAAACGGAGACTGAACCGACTCTTGCCACCAGATTGCCGGGAGGTTGGCGATTCTCCATCATCTCCCTATGCGCGATTGGAATCTCTTCGAAAGAATAGACTTTGGAAATTCTAGGTTCCAATATTCGGTCGCGAAAAAGTCCAAGTAGGCGGGAACATTCCTCTGGGTTTGCAAAATGGGAACCTTGGAATCTTTTTTGGGAAGAAACGAAGCCTCGTAAAGGCAAGCTTCCTAGATATCCGGTAGTTCCTCCGCAGATAACGACCATGCCTCCCTTGGCGCATAGCTCCATAGAAGTAAGAACCGTTCTTTCTCCGGAATGTTCGATTACTATTTTAGGATCGGATCCGGTTGCGTCCGATATTTTGGAGCGGATTTTTCCGATCTCTTCCAAAAAGAGCGGATGCTCGTATGAAAGATCCCAATGAGAATATTCCGTTCTGATAATACATTCTTTGGCGCCTAGTTTCCGGCAAAACTCGGCCTTATCGGGATGATTCACGACTGCGATGGGAAAACCTCCCCAGGCCGAAACGATCTGTACTGCGATCGCACCGACTCCTCCGGCTCCTCCCCAAACGAGTACCGTATCTCCTTTTTGTAATACATTCGGCTCCCAACGAGTGAGCATACGTAATGCTGTGGCTCCCGTAAGCATAAAGGAGGCCGATTCTTCCCAATTTAAGTTTTTAGGTTTGGGTAGGCATTGGTAAGCCTTTGCCTTGCAGAATTGCGCAAAGGATCCGTAATTCGTTTCGAAGCCCCAGGCTCTCATCGTCTCCGAAAAACAAGGATCTCCCCCGCCTAGAATCCAGGGATCCGATAGATCGAAATATCCGGGTTGGACGATCACCTCGTCTCCGGGTTCCACCCCTTCCACCTTTGTTCCGATTTTGACTACGATGCCGGACGCGTCCGATCCTCCTATATGAAAGTCCTCTCTCTCTCCGGATCGATTGCGATAAGAGATCACATCCAATGGATATCCTAAGCACGCCCAAACATGATTATAGTTCAGCCCGGCCGCCATTACCGCGATCAACACATCGTCTTCCTCTAATTCAGGGACTGGAATTTCCTCCTCCCTAATTGCTTGATCCGGATTTCCGTATCTACTCCTTCTCACCACTTGGGCGAGCATTCTCTTGGGAATACGATCCGGAGAAGGTATTTCGCCTAACGGCAAAGTGTCGGATATGAGGAACTTCATTTTTCAAGGACCTCTTTTTCCAATAGATAGACGGTTAATTCCGGAAAACAACCTCCGCTTAGATGGTAAACGTCCGAAAATGCCCTACAAGAAACCCGATTTTCCTCTTGGGGATCCGCGATCCTCCATTTCCAATCCGGGTTTTCTCTCCCCGTTTCCCAAACGATTTCCAAGAGGGCTTTCTTGGTTTGGGAGATATGGGATAGCTTGTCCAATTCCTTCGCAAAACGATCCGGAAAAATAGGCCAATAGACTATGGTGGGGATTTTTTTCTCGGCAAAACTATCCAATAGGCTTTTATAATACTTCTGTTGGCCATCCAAAGCTTTGTAACCCAGGAAATAACGGGAAATTCCCTCCTCTGTCTGCCTATGCAACGCCTGATACGAAGTATCTCCCAAATACAGATTCGGATAGGAACCTCCTAACGCCAGAGTTCTATCCAAAAATTCCTTCCTAAATTTTTCCTTTAGAAATACGGCCCGTTCTTTCTTTCCCTCCGAAGTATCGAAATATTTCCAATTTTCCGAAATCCCTTTCGTGCTGATCGTATAGGAGTAAATCGGAAAGATCACCCTACTAAAATAGAATACCGTTTCTTCGAAATTCCATCCTGGACGGCTTAAATCCAAGAGCCGATTCCAAAATCCCCTCAAAATGAAGCCTGAATCATAGGAGTTATCCAGAGTGAAACGGACCGATTGTTCCCCGAATTGAAACACATCCGATTCTAATATTATAAATTTAGGATATTTTCTCGTTTTATAGGATAGCGCTTCAATTTTTTCCCACCAATAATAGTAATAAGAAGGGCACCCCATTGGCACGTTAAAACTATAGAGAAGTAAGTCCTTTTCTCCTATCACTTTTCGGACTTTCTCCGGCTCGAAAGCGCTGGACTTGGAGGTTCCGAAAACGATTCCGTAGGGCTTGGGTTCTTTCGAAAGGATATTCTTCTCGAGGTCTTGGAATATTAGAATCTTGGAATCGAATACGATCCTTTCAATATTGGAATAAGGGACCGTCAAGGCGAGAACGGGAGAAGTCGCTAAAAGCCTTAGCACCGACCAAACGCCGAACCCCAAAAAAATCGGATATAATAGGACTTTATTCCGGAAGAGATCCAAACATCAAACCTCTACGGATTCCTCGGAAAATCTGGATCGCAATTCTCTGCGTAGCACTTTTCCGGAAGGATTTCTGGGAAGCGAATCCACTATAAAAAATCTTCTGGGCATCTTGAAGCCTGCCAGTCTTCCCTTGGCCCATTCACAAAGGTCTTCCAAAGAAGGATATTCTCCTTGCTTAGGGACCATTGCAACGGATACTGCTTCTCCATATTCCGGATCCGGTAATCCGAAAACGGCCAAGTCCGAAGCCTTGGGATAACCGAATAATTCTCTTTCTATTTCCGCTGGATAAAGATTCTCCGCTTTCGAAACGATCATATCCTTCTTTCGATCCAGAATATAGATATAACCTTCCTCGTCCATAGATCCCAGGTCTCCGGTCTTGAACCAACCGTCTTCGCCCAAAGTTTCGGAATTTTCCTTAGGACGATTCCAATATCCTATGCCAACATTCACTCCTTTTAATTGGATTTCTCCGATTTCTCCGTTCTGTAGAATTTGCTCGTTCTTTCCGACGATTCTAGCTCTCATACCCGGGACTGGTCTACCCGAGGATTTCCTTCTTTCTTTCCAAACCGGATCTTTTGCATTTTCTAATATTCGAATATGATCGTCGTATCTGAGAAGCGTGGCGATTCCCGTGGTTTCCGTCAAACCGTAGGCCTGAGTGAACCCGCAGTCGAATAATTCCACCGCCTTAAATAGAACCTCTTCCGAAATCCCGGAACCTCCGTATTGGATATTTCTCAAATAAGAATAGTCGAATTTTGAGGATTCGGGATGGGAAACGATTGCCTGAATCATCGCAGGAACGAGTAACGCATTCGTGATTCTTTGGGATTGCAGAAGATGCATCACTTCCGAAGGATCGAATTTCTTTGTGAGATAATTGGTTCCTCCGGGAATGAATCCGAGCATTGTATATCCCACTCCTGCGATATGATAGAACGGTCCGCAAACCAAATTTCTGGAATCCGATCCGAATCCGGGAAGCTCCAAGGCCAGATTCCGGAGAGTCTCCAGTAGATTCTCGTGAGTGAGTAGCACTCCTTTGGGGAATCCGGTGGTTCCGGAAGTATAGAGTTGTACCACCACATCTTCCCTTTTAGGAGGGATAGGAAATTCGGAAATATTTGGATTCGCTCGCAAAACCGAAGAAATTTCGGAAATCTTGAGTTCGGGCATTCTTTCTTTTAAAGAAATATTATACTCCTCGAAGTCTTTTCCTAAAAACAATAGAGTCGAGCCGGAATCCTTAAGGATGAATTCTATCTCGGGAAGAGTGAGTCTCCAATTGATCATCACCGGAACCGCTCCATAAAGAGCCGCTCCCAAAAATAGGAATAAAGATTCGGGAGAATTATAATCCAATACCGAGAATCTCTCCCCCTTTCGTATATGATGAGAATCTAAAAAATCAAAAGCGGATAGAGAAGCGGACTCCAATTCCTTATAGGACCAGAATCTTCCTTCGAAATACAATGCGGGTCTATCTCCGTGAACGGAGGCCCTATATCGCATCAGTTCCGGAATATTCTCGTAAGTGGTCTTCATTCAATTCTCTCCGATTTTATTTCGCAAAGGCCAATTCAAATGTGCGCCGCCCGTAGCATACAGATTAGTGCCGGTGATATAGGATGCCTCGGGAGACGCTAAAAAACCGATCACGGAGGCGATTTCCTGGGGCCGAGCCGCTCTTCCTAAAACGCTTAAACCTTCTAATTCTTGGAATCTTTCTTCGGAGTAATTTTCCCTGGTTCCGGGAGTATCCACGAAACCGGGCAGAACAGTATTCGCCGTAATTCCGTATTTGGATTCCTCCAGAGCCAGGGTTCTAAACAAAGCCTCTAAGGATTTTTTTTCAATAGAATAGGCGGATTGCCCTGGGCCGGCAAACTCGGAAACGAGAGAACTCACTCCTATCCACCTGCCGAAACCCTTAGCTCTTTGCTCCGGCAAACAAAGAGGAAAAAGAAGATACAGATACCCCATTGAAGAAGATAATTCCTCATCCCAATCGGAACGTATGAGTCTCTTGGCTGGTTTACGGGAATGATAATTGGCAAGAACGATATCCGGAATTCCCCAATCTCGGATCGTCGATAGAATCGCTTGAACGGAATTTTTATCCGAAAGATCGCAGGTTTCCATTTTATGACCGACACCTGGAAGCTCGGCTAAAAGCGAATCCAAACGAGAAGTGTTCCGGGCAACTCCGAAAACCTTCGCACCTTCCTTTGCGAATAATAAAGAGGAAGCTTTTCCGATTCCCTGACTCGCTCCGGCCACAAAGACTCTTAATCCGGTAAATCGATCGCTTGAAGTTTGGGACATTCTAATTCTTCGGCTCCCGATATACGGCTCCCGCCGCGGAATAGCCGGCTCCGGCGCAGATCATCAGTATGACGTTTCCTGGTTTTACTCTCCCCTGCTTGCGCGCAAAATCCAAGGTATAAGGAACGGTTCCCGCCACGATATTTCCTGTATGATCGATAGTGATCGTTACCTTGGATTCCGGAATTCCCAGATTGGATGCCACCTTCTTCATGATTTTTAAATTTGCTTGGTGGGGAACGAGTAGATCCACGTCTTCGGGACCCAACCCGGATTCTTCGCAGGCTTCTTTTGCAAGATTCGTCATAATCTCCACAGCGTCATCGAAGATCATTCTGCCGTCCACGTTCATTCGAGTCGCATGTAGCCCCAACCGAACCGTTTCTTCCGTAGCAGGCATGGCGCTACCTCCCGCCGGAGTGAGTAAATGATCGAGTCTGGAGCCGTCCGTCCATAGAACGGAACTTTGCAATCCTTCTCCTCTTTTACCTTTACTTAAAACGACCGCACCCGCGCCGTCGGCAAAGATGGGAAACAATCTCAGATCGTCCCGTCTTACGAAGCGGGACTTCACATCCGCGCCTACGACCAGTACGTGATCGCATCCCGTCGCAATGAGCCTTGCACCGTGATCTAAACCGAAAAGAAAGGAGGAGCAGGCGGTCTGCTTGTCTTCGGCGGGACAATCCGCACCGATCAAACGTTGCACATTAGACGCCGCCGCGGGAGAGGTCCAATCCGAGGTGGAAGTGCAAAGAAGAATATGATCGAGTTCCTTGGGATCTACCTTTGCGTCGGCCAAGGCGAGTTTAGACGCTTCCGCTCCTATATCGCTAGTGGCGATCCCTTCCGGAGCCCAATGTCTTTGGCGAATCCCCAAATTTTCCGAGATCCATTCTTCGGTGGTGGATAAACCCGAAACTCGAATCAATTCCGAATTCGAGACGGGGTTTCCTGGAAGATATCTCCCCGATCCCTTGATGATTACGCCCCAATCCGAAGTTTTCATTTTCGATTATCCCGGTGCCGTAAGTCCGCAGTATTCAGAAAACGAAAACGCGGAACGAAGGCAATATTGAATTTCCTAATATATCCTTTTTGAATCCGTTTCGGTCGGAACTCCTACGGATTTTAGCAAAAAGAATCCCTCCTATCGCACCCAAGGAAAGATGCCAGAATGAAAAACCGTTCGACTAAATTAGCAAGGAAAAAAAGAACGCATTCCTATGACTTAATCTTTTCTTTGTTGGAAAGTTCCACCTTCCGAGAAAGCGCGGATACATTCTCGGATATGAATGTTATCGAATATTCCGGCGCACAATCTTTTCCTTCCGGTCGGGCCTTCAGAACCAAGGAACCGGATTGCATTCTAAGCGTATCGACGGTTTGACGATTGCAGGTAAGGGAAATCTAGTCTTTGATTTTAGAAATAGCCTTGCGATATCCTACGATCTGTTCTCCTTTAGCGACGGAGAGGAAAGAATAGTCCAGATCGAATTCCAGTATTCTTCCTGTGGACCCGATGAACAAGAGTTCACTCGGTAGCAGAACTGCTTTGATTCCTTTTCCCAATCGAATTCTTGGACGATAAGGGAAACAGGCGCGATCGTTTCGAAACTAGACGGCAGAAAAGAAGAAAAGAGAGCGAAAGGAAAAGACTTCATCGTAAGATCCCGGACGGATTTTACGGAAGTCTTTCGGAGGGAAATTCGGTTGTCTTCTTCTTTTTATGCCTTGCGATCTACGCCGCCGACTCTAGGAGCGCTTGCACTCGCGCCGCTCTGTCCGTAAACGCTAACCGCTTGCTTTGGTAGACTGGATTTTCTCCATTCGAACCAGGAACCGATGTAAACATTCACGTCGTTATAGCCGACTTCCTTGAGCATAAGCGCCAGAAGAGAAGACCTTGCACCGTTGTAATCGTAGATAACGGTGGTTCTTTCCGGCATGAACGGAAAAGCTCTTAATCTTTTATTGAAGAAGGTCTTGTCCACGAGTTCGCCTGTCGCGTCGTAAAGCATTCTCCAATCCCAGAGAAACGCCCCGGGTAAACGACCGCAGAGACTACCGGGCTCCGGAGCCGTGAGTCTCGGCATCTTGCCTTCGTATTCTTCCGGAGTACGGGTATCGAAAATTTGGAGGCGAGTCAGGTTCTTTTCCAAGAAGGCCTTGTCCACGATTCCTTCCAATTTTCTTAATTTAGAAGAAGGTCCTATATCCAGTTCCTTGGTCCCCTTTTCTTTGGCGGCTTCTACCGGCCAACGCTGTCCCAGTATGAAAGCGTTTTGGAAACCGGCGGCTCTAAGAAGAAGAGTCAGCCTAGCGGCGAACATTCCCATGCCTTCGTCGAAAACGAGGATACGGGATTTGTTTTCCTTTTTAGCGAGAGCGAGAATCTCGTCCACAGGACCCAAGATTTTTTTTAGGGAATCGGGATCCGAGGCGAAAGCCTTCTTTACGAATGGAAAATAGTACGCACCCTTAAGGGTGGATTCTTGGTACTGCGCTTGGGAGCGGCAGTCGACGAACAAGTCCTGCTCGTTCGGGTCTGTTTTGAGGAAACTCCAGTTAGACAAGATACTCTACCGTTTCTATATTTTTTGAGCTTTGATTTAACCATATTTCCCAGTCCCGTTTCAGAGTTTAACTTTTTTTTCGTATTCTTAAGAATTCGAGACATAATACGAAAGAATCCACGGAAATTCCGGATCTATTCCAAGATCTGTAAAATCCGGTTTTTCTAAATCCGATACTAATAGAGAATGTTTCTTCCGAATCGAAAATTTCCAGGTGTAGATCCGACTTTGCCGAACTTGCATTTTATTCTCAGACTAACGGCGCTATTCTTCACGCTTTCTCTTTCTTTTTTGGAAGTAAATGCGGAAGAATCTCTGACTTCTTCTTTGGATTCCTCGTGGACTCGCTTGGAAGGGGAAGAATTCGACGAAGGTTGGAGAAAATATTCCAAGGAAAAGGATGCTAGACCCTTAAAATCCTGGTTCCGATCCCGTCCCAAACTCTCCGTAGGCGATTGCACCTTTCATAAAAACCAAGATTCGGAAGAAGTGCAGTATCTCCACCTCTCCTGTCCTGACAGAAAACTAGAAGGATTCTTTTATTCTGGAAAAGAAAAGATTCGGTTCGCCGAAAAAATCCGTTCCTTCCATGTAAAAGGTCCTACAAAAATCGGAAAGGCGGTCTATTGGGAGATCTCTTTTTCAAGAGAAGAAGCGAGAAACGCAGGCCTCCATCCGGAGAATCGTATTTCCAAACAATCCAAAATCGAAGCTAAGACCTCTACCGAGAATTTCGGACTGCAGTACTTCCTTAGTATAGCAAAGCACCCGGCGCATAGACCCGCTCCCGTAGGCAAGGAGATCTTCTTCGATTCTTCTTGTCCCCTTCTCTATTTAGGAAAGGACGCTGACTTCTATTGGGACAAGGCTTTGTATTTTTCCTTCCAGGCCAGTTGTCTTCCCGATTCTCCTTATTCCTGGATCCGTATCAAAGCGGATGCGGGAGGAAACGTACTCGTGGACGATAAGCCCGCCGAGAGCCTGCAGGAAGGAGAACGCTTCCTGGCGAAATTAAAACTACTAGCCATCGAAAAGGACAAGATCGTATGGTCGGATGCGGAGTTGTTTCATGAATAATCGCAAGGTCCTTTTCTTCGGACTATTTCTGTTCGTATTCTTCCATAGGCCCGGATTCTCCCAAAACTCCGTCAATCCGGATCTGAAGAATCTACTCGGAAGCGTGGTAATCGTTCGCAGCGATAGCTATCCCGATCCCTCCGATCCTTTGGAATTCGGAGACCAGGATCTTTCCAGGGACGTAGGCTCGGGATTCATAGTGGCAGGAAACCGAATCCTCACGAACGCGCATGTGATCTCAGAATCAAAATATCTGAAAGTAAAGCGCTTCAATAGCAGCAAATACTACGACGCCAAGGTGGAATTCCTGGGATTCGATTGCGATCTGGCTCTCATCAAAGTGGAGGACGAGGAATTCTTCGCGGGTGTGGAGCCTCTGGAAATCTCCGATGAGTCCCCTTCTTTGGGAAGCGGTCTTCTTATGTTAGGATATCCGGAAGGAGGAGAGAATCTCACCTTGGAAAACGGTCTCGTGAATAGGATCGAAAGATTGAGATATTCCTTCACGGGATTAGATTACAGAAAAGTAATACGTGTGGGAGCTAATATTCTTCCCGGATACTCCGGGGGACCTGCCATCCAAAACGGAAAAGTGGCGGGAATCATCTTCGAAATCAGCCAGGTACAGGGAAGCACCGCCTATCTCATTCCTCCGGAAGTGGTCCAACATTTCCTAAAGGACGTCCAGGACGGTAGTTACGACGGATTTCCTTTCGTCGGTTTCACGTTCCAGAACGGAAACTCGGAAGCTGTTAAGAAATACCTGAATATCCCCGAAGGTCTGCAGGGAATTCTGATCAATAAGGTATATCCGAATTCTTCCTTCTCCGACACTCTACAAACCGAAGATTATCTCTATAAGATAGACGATGCCTTTGTCAATAATGAAGGAGGACTCTTAGAATTCACCGGAAGGACGGTAGTCGATCTCATAGAGCCCGGTTTCGTGGGTCAAAAACTCACTCTCTATTTTTACAGGGGCGGGAAGAATTATAAGGTCCAAGCGGAATTGAAACGCACGGATTCCCTCGAATTGTATAGGGAAAGACAGGTCCGTAGCTTTCTGGGAGCAGGACTATTATTCCAACCGGTCAACCGTGCCCTCTTCGGAAAGGAAAGCCAGAGAGTGGAAACGGCTCTCCGCTACCATTACAGTTATTTCATACAGGACGATCTGTTCAAATTCACCGAAAGGGATCTCATTCTCACCACCCTATTTCCGGATCCCTTGAATTCCAAATATATGAATTATAGATTCAAGATTCTGGAATCGATCAACGGCAAAACTCCTACGAACATAGAGGATTTCAGGAATCTCTGGAAGAAATATTCGAACGGAACTCTCGTACTGAAATTCAGAGGAGTGGGACTTCCCTTAATCCTAGACAGCAAGACCGTTCGAACCATAGACGCTCGCGTCAGAAAGAGATTCGACGTGAAGTCCGACGAATATGCGGAGGAGAAAAAATGAGATCTTCCATTAGAACATTTGTATTTTATGTTTTCCTATTTCTTTCTTTCGCAAACTCGGAGGCAAAAGGAAGCGATCCCGAATTTTCGGTTCTTGTGCATTTCAGAAAATACTCCCATCATAATCCTTTCCAAAAGGGAGTTCCTTACCAAAGAAAAATTCCCGCGATCCGTTTGGACGAAAGGTCCGCGATTGCACTCTTGAAACCGGGCGAGGTCCCGCTATTCGCGGAAATGCACCCTGAAGAATCCGCGGGCAGAAAGGCCTATTTCCAAAAAGTGGACGTGGACACAGGTCTCGGCATTCTTCTTTTGCCGGAGGACTTCGGTAGGTCCAAGGGATTTTTCCCTATCGCGAGTCTGGAGGATTCTCCCAGATCGTTCGCCTCCTGCTCCTCTTTCTTCCCTAACCAAGAATGGGGTAGTTTAGAATTTTCTAAAGCAATTCTTTCTCTTTCCAAATTGAACCGAAAGGAAAATACGGAGGGCAATAGAAGCTTTCTATTCGGAGGAAAGAAGGTATGCGGTTTCACGGACGGCTCCTGGAACGTAGGCTCCGACGTTCTAAAAAGATTTTTCGCGAGTAGATTCGCCTCAGCTTCTCCTTTTCCTCATCCGGGTTTCTTGGCGGAATCTTCTCTTACCCCCGCCGAAGAGGATTATTATTTTCCTAAAGGAAGCGTGGGAACGGTGGTCTCCGAAGTATTCCCCGGCATCGGTCCCGCTCATAATCTTTTCCCGGGAGACGCGATCATTGCGGTGAACGGAATCCCCGTGGCCTCTAAACAAAAGCAAGTCCTATACGATCTACTACTCTCCCAAAAAGGACGCGCCCTCAATGCGGGAGAAACCGTAGAGCTGAGTCTTTATAGGGACGGAAAGAAAAGGGAGATACGTTATAAACTCCGCCCCTACTCTGAGGATTCCTTCCTGATTCCGGAGAGTTCCGACAGGACGGCCCCGAAATATCTGATCTCGGGAGGGCTACTTTTCACGGAACTCACCAAGACCTATCTGAAGGAATACGGAGAGAAGTATAAATCCGCTGGAGATAGAAAGTTAGTCTATCTAGCCGAAAGTTTTTCCCGAAAAATGCATCCGGAAAGATCCAGGATCGTCCTACTCTCCCGCACTTTTCCGGACGAAAAGAATCGGGCCTACCAGGAATTCCAGGACCTGATCCTGGAATCCGTGAACGAGAAATTGGTGGATTCGGTGGAGGGGCTCAAGATCGCCATTCAGGAAAATAAGGGCGAATTCTTAGTCTTCCGATTCTCCGGAAATAAGATTGCGGTCTTTGATAAGGCGGAACTCCGACAATTGGACGAACGAATCAAGTCCCTATATTCTTTGGATTCCTTGGATAATATTCGCTGACAAAATTCTTGACTGGATTCGCTTTTCCGGTTTTTCTTTTGTTTCCAAGGCAAGATTTTCATAACCCCCGAAGGATTCGGAAGTTGTGAATTAGGAATTTATTATGAAAATCCTTTTCGTCGACGACGAGGAAGTCATCCGAGACTTATTTCAGGAAATATTCGGCAGCGAGTACGAACTCGTTTTAGCGGGCACCGCCGAACAGGGCCTAAGCATAGCCGAATCCGAAAATTTCGATCTTATCATTACGGATATCCGCCTACCCAGAATGAACGGAATCGAGTTCATCACCAAATTAAGGGAAAAAGGCATAGACACTCCCTTCATAGTTATTACCGGAAACCAGGATATACAGATCTCAATTAACGCTCTCCGTTTGGGGGCAGTGGATTTCTTCCTGAAACCGTTTCGCATGGAGGCGATCCGTTATTCCCTTCTTCGCTTTAAAAATCTTTTCTACTCGGGAAAGGATCTGGTGGACAAGAGGATCTTCCAGGTCCGGGAATCCAGACAAAAATTCGGCTTATTGCCTAGACTTGCCAACCTGAACCAATACGTGCATTTGATCCTAAAATCATTGGCGCATCTTCCTGGACTGCATAACGACGATCATCTTTCCTTGAAAGTGGCGCTTTATGAACTCATCGGAAACGCAATCGAACACGGTTGTGCTCGGATCACTTATCACCAAAAGCAAGATTTAATGTTCCAGGAAAACGATTACTTCTCCTATGTGGACAAGATCTGCGAAACCAGGGACGAATGGGTAACGGTGCAAGTGGATTACGACGATACGGAAGTCAGAGTGATATTGGAAGACGGAGGAGAAGGATTCGATCCAGCCAGAGTTCCCGATCCCGTCCAGGATCCGAACGCCAGCCAATTATCTGGACGGGGTATCTTTCTAGTGAAAATGAACGTGGACTCTCTCGATTATAACGATAAGGGAAACCGGGTCACATTCGTAAAGAAGTTACGGGGTCCGAAAGTGGAAGCCGTTTAAAACCGGATTCCTCCGCTCGCATACCAACGAAAATATTCCCGGTTCGCTACAGGACGTCGAATTTCGTCTATGATATAAGATTCGTCTCTCTCAGGATCCACCCAGGCATAGGCGATTCCTCCTACAATATATCCGGATTCTCCTTTCCATCCGGAGGTGGCGATACATTCCAATCCCCTACCTATATAAGAAATTCCGAATCCTCCCGCAAGAGTGCTCGTCCAGCCTCCTCCCCATTCCTTAGAGGCCCCGAACTGGTAATATTGGATTCCGGAATTTTCGAATACAGGTTTGCGGGGAGAATCGACTCCGAAAAATACGGTCTCCTCCTTGGAAGAAAAATCACGTAAAAGTAATATAGAAAAAGGAGCAAGAAGTCCTCGCGGATCTCCCTTGATCGGAGAATAACCGTCGGAATTTCTATCGATCCTGAAATTCTGATCTTCTTTGGAATAAAAGGTTCTCACGAAATAAGATACCGTATCTTCCTTCCATGTGACGCCCAGGGTTCCCATCCAGGAATTCGTGGTTTGTCTGGATTTATCCGAATAAAGAGGATTCGTAGCGTTTTCCCTTCTACCCTCCACATGAATCGCGGTGGCCTCCAGTTTGGTTTTTCCCACGACTCTGGATTCCCATTCTCCTCCGGAATACCGGAAGTAACCGTAGGCTCTAAAAGGTTCCTCGTTCCGGTAGAGATCCGCTTTTACGGCCTCCTGTCTGGGTTCTCCGTACTGGTAATGGTAGAGGCGCATGGATTTCAAAACGCTTTCCGGTTCCCAAACCAAATCGCCTCCTAGTATGCGTAACGGAGATTCCGATCTGTCCCTATCGGAATATGCGACAGAGGAGGAAAACTCGCCCCCCATAAGGCTCCCTCTCAATTTCCAAGGCAGAATCTCCCAGCCAATCTCTGCATAATTCATAATATTCGAAAATAGGAATCCCATTCCGTCCAATCTTTGGAAGCCCCTTCCCGCTTCCCCTCTGATTCGTAGGTATCCTATATCCTTGGATAAGGATAGAATGGCTTCTCCGTCCTGGAGACGGAAAATTTCCCTTTTTGATTCGTCCCTTTCCGAATAGGTAAAAATAGGAGAAATTAAAAAAAGAACCCTACTCGATTCGGATTCTCGGAACCAACCGAATTCCGGAGCGATCGAAGCTCTCCCGTAAGATTTGCGAGCCTGGTCCTCTCGGACTCCTCCTTTTTGGGAATCGCCCTTGGCCCAAGCATATAGGGAAGAATAGAATCCGGAATCTGTCCTGTATTTGGGTGGGTTTTCCGAGGCGGAACTCGCTCTTCCCTGAGAGCGAACCGGAATCACTCCGTCCCTCAATAAGGAAGAATCGTCCATTCTAAAATTGGAATACGATTCTGCGTATATTCCCCTCCAAAATGCGGAAAGAAGGAAGAATATTAAGAATTTAGGTACTCGTTTCGGGCTCACTTGGTAGAAGGCCTGTAGTAGGCCAGAAAGTAACCGCTTAAAAGAAGCCAGGAAGGAATCTGTCCTAAAAAGAAAGCGCCGGCGGCTCCCATGGGACCGTATTCCGGAATCAGCAAATTGTCCAATACCAATCCGAAACCTAGTCTGACAAGAGCTAACAATGCAAGCATCCTGGGTTGGCCTAAAGCGAATAACGCCATGCCCAAAGGAGAGAAGATCAATTGCAGTAGATAATTAGGATACAGTAATTGGAAAACCGGAACGGATTCGGGGTATTTTCCGGAGAATAATACGGAGAAAAACCAATCTCCTAAAAATACCCAAGGACTTAGTACCATTGCGAACGCAACCGCGACTAGCATGGATTTTCCCAGATAGCTCGCGAATTCCTTATTCTCCGTCAGACGGGAAAGTCTGGGATATATCATGGAATTCAAAACGGAAAATAAGATCACGAAACCGCTGAAAGGTTGTAAGGCCACTCCGTATGCCGCAACGGATTCGGTAGAATGGTATTTGTTCAGAAAGAAAAGTTCCATTCTATCCGAAATGATCGCGAATAAAGAAGCAAGAAAAGCGTATCGATTGAAGGAAGCCAAGTCCCGAGTCTGTTGTCGAACCTCCTCTTGGTCCCCAGCCCAGTTGAGTTTTCCCCTAGGAAAAAGGAAAAAGAAAAGCACGATCGTAAAGACCGGTGAAACGGTGAATACCGCGAGAATATCCAAATTGTCCAGGGACTGTGAATGGAACTGGTCCGCAAAGTATAAAAGAACCAATCGGATCAGGTTGGGCAAAGGATACCAGATCGATAAGGATTGGTATTGACCGAAAGAGATGAAAATGCTCTCGAAATAGGAATTGAAAGAGAGAACAAAACTACCGAATACGAGCAAAAAGGCGGCTAACGCATTTTCTCTCAAGAAGAAGGAAGCGAATCCCGTCACCAATATCAGAACAAAAAGAGCGCCCCATTTGATCCATAAAGAAGACGAAAGAAGGACACCTATCTTACGCTTATCCTCCGTCAAAGGAGATAAATATTTCACGAGAGCGGCGGGAAGCCCGAATTCCGCTATTGCAAGGAGTACAGGCAAATAACCCGAGTAGTATTGGAAGATCCCGTTCTCGTTCTTACTCAGAATCCGAACGGAATACACCATGAATACGAAATTCAAAAGAGAGGCGATTACCTTGGAAAACCCTACCGAAAAAAAACTACGAATGAACCCGGAAGCTCTGAGACGGAGGAATGTCTCCGATACGAATTTGGACGCTTTCGATAGGTGGGTCATTCTCTATTGCAGATAGGTTCCTCCGCGAATTCTCTTCAGGAGAAAGGGAGAGAGGTAGCCGATATAGAAGCATACGATCCCGTACCTAAAGTATCTGGCAACCGGATTTTCCGGAGCGATCCAGCCCAGAATTTTCCCCAAGAGCAGGTAAAATACCAGGATTCCCAAGATCACAATCCCGAGACGAACCGCAAACTCGGTGAAGCCGGAAGCCCGACTCCAATCTCTTCCCGCTTTTTGGTTCAGTAGAATGGAGATGCCGAACCCCGCCAGGGCCCCCGATGCGGAGATCACCTGCTCCCAAGATTTAGTCGTGGATTCCGGTTGTCCCGATTCCTGGAAAAGAACACTAGGAATCGTAACCGCAATGATCGCGAGAATATAAGATTTAAATCTTTTTTCGTCCGAAAACAATTCCGGAGTCGGTCCGGGTTCCAAAATGAAAGGAAACTTGCGTAGCAATAATTCCAGACCGAGTAGAACTAGGAGTCCGAGTAAGGCTCCTCCGATCACATCGCCCAAAAAATGCAGTCCTGCATACATTCTCGCGATCGGCATAAATAAGATCAGAAATGCGGTCACCCATCGCACCCAAACTCTTCTCGCATGTAGGAAGATCGTACCGTACAATGCAACCGCGGTCTGCACATGTCCGGAGGGAAGACCGTAGGAACCTTCCATCAGACCCAACTCGGAAGGATAAGGTAAGCCGATGGGTCTAGGGTATGCGAGCAATGCCTTGCAGGTGCCGTTCAAGATACCCGCCACCAATAAAGCCAAGGCGATTCTGATCCCCAAACGTCTGTCCACGCAGATATATACGAACGAAACGATCGCCATGAAGAATAGGGTCGAGCCTAAATAATGGAATAATACGGAAAGCGGATCCAACAATGCCTTTAAAAAAGGAATATGCAAGGCCTCCAAAGGGGAGTTGGAAAATAGAATCTCCGCATGGAGAGTTTGTGCCCAAGTCATATTGCGAGAATAGCAAAGGCCAGGAACCCTGTAAAAAGTTTTTCTCTCCTCGAATCCCTAGTTTCCGTATTCCGAACAATCGCTAGCCTAAAGCCGTTCGGTATGATAATGCACTAGGGACTCTCCTTCCGAAAGGATAAAATCTCGGTTGATCCTAATGGATTCCGATTATAAGATGAAAATTAGACAACGAAATTATTGAACGATCGTTCTCGAAAGAATCAAGAAGCCGCCCACCACCGAATCGGTCCTCCGAGATCGATCCCTCTTTCGAAACATTAGGAGAACCGAATATGGAAACGGAAATATATGTCCCTCATAACAAACTTAGATTCGTGACAGCCGCCTCCCTTTTCGACGGCCACGACGCCTCCATCAATATCATGCGTAGGATATTGCAATCCTCCGGAGCGGAGGTCATTCATTTGGGGCATAATCGATCCGTCCAAGAGATCGTAGACTGCGCCATCCAGGAGGACGTGCAAGGGATCGCAGTCACCTCTTACCAGGGCGGCCATGTGGAATATTTTAAATATATGATAGATCTTTTAAAAGAGAAAGGCTGCGGACATATCAAGGTATTCGGAGGAGGAGGAGGTACCATTCTTCCCAGCGAAATCAAGGAATTGGAAGAATACGGGGTCGCGAAAATCTATTCTCCGGACGACGGTAGATCCTTAGGACTCCAAGGAATGATCAACGATCTGCTTCTGAAATCGGATTTCATTCCTCCGTATAGATTCAACGGAAACCTATTCTCCGAACTAAAAGTAAAAAACCCGATCGCGATCGCGGAATCCATTTCCATGGTGGAAAATTCCCTATCGGAAGAAAACAAACCCAAACCGGAGAAGTTGGAATTCCCACTTCCCCAAAAGGCCATTCCCGTATTAGGAATTACCGGAACGGGAGGCGCCGGCAAGTCTTCCCTTACCGACGAACTCGTGAGACGCTTCATTCAAGATTTCGAAGACAAGACAGTAGCCATCATCTCCGTGGATCCGTCCAAACGCAAAACCGGAGGAGCGCTACTCGGAGATAGGATCAGAATGAATTCCATCTCCCATCCTCGGGTTTATATGCGCTCTTTCGCAACTCGCGAAGCCAATATCGCACTTAATAAAAACGTAAAGAAGAGTCTGGAAGTGCTGAAAAGCTCCGAATTCGATCTGGTTATCGTGGAAACCGCGGGGATAGGACAAAGCGATTCCGAAATCACGGAAGTGTCGGATCTTTCCCTATATGTCATGACTCCGGAATTCGGAGCGGCTACTCAGTTGGAAAAAATCGATATGATCGATTACGCGGACATTATCGCAGTGAACAAATGCGATAAGCGAGGGGCCTTGGATGCGATCCGGGACGTGCAAAAGCAATTCCAGAGATCCCGAAAACTATTTGATAAGTCTCCGGAAGATATGCCGGTTTTCGGAACCATCGCATCGCAATTCAACGACCCGGGTACGAATAACCTATACGTCGCGCTCATCGAGGCTCTAAATCAGAAATTCTCTCTGGGATGGAAAAGTTCCTACTCCAAAAGCCGGGAATCCAGCCAGAAGATCCATATCATTCCTCCGGAAAGACAAAGATATCTCTCCGAGATCTCGGAAGAATGCGATGAATACGAGGAATTCGTTCGAAAAGAATGCGAGGCCGCGGAAATTCTATATAGAATCGCGGGAACCATCCAAATCCTGGAAGAAAGATCCAAGAATGTAAGCGATCTCAAAAAAGAATACGAAGAAAGAGAATCCAAACTGCATCCGGATACAAGAAAGATCCTAAAGGAATGGTCCGGAAAAGTAGCGCAATATTCCGGAGAATTCTTCACGTATAAGGTGAGAGACAAGGAAATCAAGGTTTCGAATTTTACGAAATCCTTAAGCAATTTGGATATCCCCAAGGTCTCCGTTCCTAAATTCAGGAACTGGGGAGAAATCGTGAAATGGTCCTACACGGAGAATTTCCCGGGAGAATTTCCTTTCGCCGCGGGAGTCTTCCCATTCAAGAGAACGGGAGAGGACCCTACCAGAATGTTCGCGGGAGAAGGCGGACCGGAAAGAACCAACGCAAGATTCCACTATGTGAGTTTGGGTATGCCGGCCCAAAGATTGAGTACAGCATTCGATTCCGTGACTCTTTACGGAGAGGACCCGGGACTCAGGCCGGACATCTACGGTAAGATCGGAAACTCGGGTGTGAGTATCGCTACGTTGGACGACGCGAAAAAACTCTATTCCGGTTTCGATCTTTGTAAACCTTCCACCTCCGTTTCCATGACCATCAACGGACCGGCTCCTATGCTTTTGTCCTTCTTCTTGAATGCGGCCGTGGACCAATCCTGCGAGAAATATATCCGCTCGGAAGGCAAGACTGAAGAGATAAAATCCAAGATCGCAAGTCTCTATTCTTCTAAAGGAGTTCCGGTTCCCGTATACAAAGGAGCCATTCCCCAAGGAAACGACGGACTCGGATTGATGCTACTAGGTACGACGGGAGACAAGGTGCTTCCTCAGGAAATCTACCAAAAGATCAAGGCGGAAACGCTTTCCTCCGTGAGAGGAACCGTACAAGCGGATATCCTAAAAGAAGACCAGGCGCAAAACACATGTATCTTCTCCACGGAGTTCGCGCTCAAACTTATGGGAGACATACAGGAGAATTTCATACGTAACCAGGTCAGAAACTTCTACTCCGTATCCATCTCGGGGTACCATATCGCCGAAGCAGGAGCCAATCCGATTACCCAGGTCGCCTTCACGCTGGCTAACGGATTCACTTTCGTGGAATATTATCTATCCCGAGGGATGAAGATAGACGACTTCGCTCCGAATCTTTCCTTCTTCTTTTCCAATGGAATCGATCCTGAGTATGCGGTCATAGGAAGAGTCGCGAGAAGAATCTGGGCAAAGAGCATGAAGTATAAGTACGGAGCGGCCGAGCGCTCCCAGATGCTCAAATATCATATCCAGACATCCGGACGCTCCCTGCACGCGCAGGAAATCGCGTTCAATGATATCCGAACCACCTTACAAGCATTATATGCTATCTACGATAATTGCAATAGTCTTCATACGAACGCTTACGACGAGGCAATCACGACCCCCACGGAGGAATCCGTTCGTAGGGCAATGGCGATCCAGCTCATCATCAATCGGGAATTGGGGCTCGCTAAGAATGAGAATCCTCTCCAGGGCTCCTTTATCATAGAGGAACTTTCGGATCTGGTGGAAAAGGCCATTCTTACCGAGTTCCGTAGGATCTCGGAAAGAGGAGGAGTCCTCGGAGCCATGGAAAGAATGTATCAGAGAAATAAAATTCAGGAAGAATCCCTGGAATACGAACACCGCAAGCACGCGGGAGAAATTCCCGTGATCGGTGTAAATACGTTCTTAGGAAAAGACGGCTCCCCTACTATTCTTCCCGACGAGGTGATCCGTTCCACGGAAGAGGAGAAGAAGGCGCAAATCTCCGAACTGGAGGACTTCCAACTTAGAAATAAGGAAGAATCTCAGAAGGCTCTTAGGTCCCTGCAAGAAGCCTGCGTATCCGGAAAGAACGCGTTCGACGCTCTTATGGAAACGGGAAAAGTTTGCTCCTTGGGACAAATGACCCGCGCCTTGTACGAAGTGGGCGGACAGTACAGAAGGAGTATGTGATCCTAAACGGATTCCCATTCGGCGAGTCGATCCGCTAGGTCCGAGAAAGAACCTCGGACTAATCTTCCTCCCGATTCCAAGATGGAGAATTCCAACATGAGATTGATCCGATTTCCGAAGTCCTCGTTCAGTAGATAGCCTTCCTCATCTATCCTATAACCGCTCTCATGAGCCTTCGTTGGAATCTTTCTTTCCGTTTCCAGATACAGAGCTAATTCGGAGTCCCCGTATCCGTAGATGCGCTTTCCGCTATGAAAGGCATAACCGATTTCAAAAGAAGTTCCGTCGTCCACACAGGCTCCTCTAAAGAAATTACAGTTTGCGAGCACCAGATCTGATTCTCGGATCAACCTGCAATTCTCTTCGAAAATGCGTTTTGCCAGACGGAGATCCCTTTTTTCCTCGGGAGAAACGTTACCGTCAAAGGGAGAATAGGCCGAGAATCCTTTCTCCTCCAGGAGTCTTTTATTGGATTCCAAAATGGAGAATGCGTTCGGTAGGAACACTTCTGGGCCCGCGAGATAGATTTTCTTAGTCTTTTTCATCCAGATTCTCTTTAAACGAATGGTTTTGCATTTCGAGCTTCAGGTATAGTCATTGAGACAAATCCCGTAGGAACTTTCTTTTTTTGTTTCCCTTAGAAATTTAAGAGAGAAAATTTGGTCAGAGGCCATGAGTTCCGCAGCGATACAATTCACAGAAACCCATGTTTATGCGGACAAGAAACTATTTCGCGTAGTTTTCGTGAGAAACGTATGCGCGGTGGAAACCGAAGAAATCGGCCTCATACTACATAAGATCCAAGAAGTGCAACCGAATCAGGTGGAGCTGGATCTGGAAAGCGTAGTCGCCATTCCTTCCCTAATCCTAAATCGAATCCTCAAATTATTGGCCGAATTGAAATCCAAAGGAGTCCCGGTGGAAATCAAAACCAGCGAAGGCCTCAAAACGGTTTTGAATCGCCTAAAGATCTCCCTGCAATGAAAAGTATCTCTCTCATTCTGGCTCATTGCTTTTTATTCCAAAGTCTGGTATTCGGTAGCGGTTGGTTCTGCGGTTTACTCGCGGGAGAGATCAAACTCTGCGAATGCAACCACGGAAGCAAAAAAGAAAAGCACGCCGCGGCGGAGGATTCCCGTTTCGAAAACAAACTTGTCTCTGAAGACGGAGACGAAGAGCACTCTCATTCTTCCCTGCCGGATTGCCATTCCGCAAAATCGGGAGAAACCCATAAATGTTCCTGTAAAAAAGCGAAAGACAAGGCTTCCGCGCTAAGCGGATCCATTTGCGCTCAGTTTTATTCTTCTCCGAACTCCGAATACACCGGCCCGAAAGCAGTCGGCTCCGAATTACTTGCCCCCTTCTCCGAATCTATCGGAGTCCAAATCCCCCTCTTCCTGGAAAGACCTCCTCGATTCTCCTGATTTAGCGGCCTAACGGTCGACGAAATCCCGAGCTTAAACTGTAACCGTTCCCGCAAGGGGTAGGTCCGTACTCTCGGGATTTTTTCCCGGACCCGAATACAATATCGAAACCCTACGGGATTTCGGGTCCGTCATTTGTAATGCAGGAGAATATCATGAAATTATTATATAAGTACGCTATAATAGCGTTCATTACGCTTTCGTTCTGGAATTGCGACGGCGGTTCGGAACCCTCGAATTTAGGCCTTCTGGCACTTGCGACGGCCTCCCCGGTTTCTCAGGAACCCGCAGGAATCACTTTCCAGGCTGTGGTGGGAAGTAGCCTTGCTGTTTGCGGTGGTGAAATTACGGGACATGGAGAAGCACAAACCAGCTCGACTGTGACCATTATGCACGTTGCAGGAGTCATGCCGATCGGGCTGCGAGACCTGAGATTCTACGTCTCCGAATTCGAACTGGTGGACGAGGATGATAATATCATCACTGCAAACGTTCCGGACGACGGAGTATGGCAATATTCCGGAATCACTCTCTTGGACTTCGAGAATAAAACGGGAAGCTGCACCGGCACCACTGCCACGAATAAAATCGTAAAGACCGTATTGGAGAATAAGAGCTACAAGACGGTTCGGTTTACATTGGGAATACCGGAAAGCTTAAACCATGGAAACTCTTCGATTGCGCCTAGTCCCCTGAATATTTCCGGAATGGCTTGGAGCTGGCTTTCCGGTTACCGATTCTTCGTGGGAGAGTTCGTATCCATGGATGCGGCCACTACGGGCAATTACGCTCAATTGCATATAGGATCCACCGGCTGCACGGAACCTACTCCCGGAAATTATTCCTGCACCAATGCGAATCGCGCCAGAATCAGCCTGAGTCCCAGCGGAGGATTCAATCCTTACACTCAGAATATCCAGTTCGATCTTAAGAAAGCCGTAGCCGCCTCTCCTGTAGGATCTCCTACGACTTGGGCCGGCTGGAGCATTTCCTCGGGAAATAAGACCTGCCATTCGATGGGGGCCATGGACGCCGCCTGTGCGGACGTATTTCCGAATTTCGGATTGGATTACGGTACCGGAAACGCCGGCACAGCAGAGCAGACCGTATTCAACGTGGTTTCCAAATAATTTTCGGTCCCGATTCCGCAAGGAGTCGGGACGGTATTCAATTATGAAAGTTTATATTTATCTAATACTATTATTCGTCCCTCTGATAGGATGCGAAGAATTGGGGCTGGCCAAAAAGGGAAGTTCGAATTCGGAACTCGCACTTCTATTCGTAAGTCCTACGATTTCGGAGGGGACCCCGTATGTCTTCGATCTTCCCGCAGGGTTTCCTAGTCCGAAAATTCCGTCGGATAACGCGATGACCGTGGAGAAGGTTCGGTTGGGTAGATTCCTATTCTTCGATACGAAACTATCCGAAAACCAAACCCAATCCTGCGGAAGTTGTCATCATCCGGATAAAGCGTTTACGGACGGACTAGCAGTTTCGATCGGATCAACCGGCCAGAATCATCCCAGGAACGCGCAGCATCTTTCGAATGTAGTATATAACGTAAGGCAGACCTGGGTGAACCCTGTTTTAAAGAATCTGGAAGACCAGGCCTTAGTCCCCATATTCGGAGATAATCCGGTCGAGTTGGGAATGAAGGATAACGAGGATTTGATCGTCCAAAGATTGAAGTCGGATTCGATTTATCCGCCTATGTTCCGGGAAGCCTTTCCGAGAGAATCGGATCCATTCACTATACGGAATATTACGAAAGCTATATCCTCCTTCGAGCGAACTCTGATCTCCGGAAATTCCGCTTACGATCGGTTTCAGGCGGGAGACAGTTCCGCATTGAGCGCCTCGGCCATAAGAGGCAAGAATCTATTCTTCGGAGAAAGAGCGGAATGTTTCCACTGCCATGCGGGATTCAATTTCACCGATACGGTATTGCATACCGGGACAGTTTTCGAGGAGATTACATTTCACAATAACGGGTTGGATTCCTCCCATTTCGTAAGCCCAAACGGAGGCCTGTACGAATTCACGTATCAGGAAACCGATCGAGGTAAATTCAGAGCTCCTTCTCTCAGGAATGTGGAATTGACAGCTCCTTATATGCACGACGGCTCCCTACCCGATCTACTATCGGTAATCAACCATTACGCAGCGGGAGGATCGGGAAATGGAATCACGAATCCGAACAAGGACTCTTTGATCCGTTCTTTTTCTCTTACGGAATCGGAAAAGGCGGACTTGGTGGAGTTTCTTAAAAGTCTTACGGACCAGGATTTTGTCACGGACCCGAAATTCCGAAGCCCATTTTAGGAATATTATACGAATGCAATACTTAAAACACGTTAAATTCGATTCGGTGCTTGCGCTAGGATTTCTCATCCTAGCCAATTGCACGTTCGGATCCATAGGAAACTCCACAAACGACCGCGCGGCCGAATGGCAGGCGTTGTATAAAATCTCCGACGAAAGAAGGACATTCATCTCTCCTTGGATCTATTATTCTGACGACCAAGCCGATGCGAATCTGGGAGACTTCACGGTTAGCGGCGCAAGCACCTCTTACAATGTGCAACTAACGGCAAATTCCGTGACCTTGAAAAGTCTATCCTTACTATTCAGTCCTCCGGATTCTCTTTTACCTTTCGGAACCTCAAGTACGGTCGCAACCCTATCTTCCGGAGAATATACTGCATTCCATTCCGGAGACGGGGGTTCCACTCCCGTCGGAACCGGATCTTATGCGGTTCGATACGGAATCGAAGGAAGTTTCGACCCGGGAGATATAAGCGCTTCGGATTTGGTCACGCCCGCCGGCCCGGTTCGTAGTCAATCCTTGAGTCCCTTTCCACCCGTTCCTTACGGAACCTTAGCGCATATTTTCGGAGAATATTCCGAGATCCTTCTCACATTCACGGTCCAAAGACAGTCAGACTCGTCGACTAAGACCCTGCATCTGGAATTGAGGGAAGCGGAAATCGAAGTCGAGCCCTCTTGCGAGCTTGCGATTCCGTATACCAAATCGACCCCATTCTCGATCGGGTTTAGAACGGACGGATTACTCTCCATTCGTCCCGGATCCTCCTTCTCGCTTCTGGATGCGATATTCTCCCTTTCCGGTTCGGAGATAACGATCAATAATTTCCAGAACTCTACTCTTTATTCGGAAGTTCTTTCCAACCTGGACGAACCGGGCCACGTATTGGTATTTTATTCATGTCTATAAAAACCTTCAAGTTTCGATCGAAATATTTACTTTTCATAATATTCTTACTTCCTACGATTCTATGGAGCCACCACGCGGGGGAAGGACAGAGTATGGCCTCCTCCACCCGCTTCATAGATCCGTTTACGGGCAAGAGGGAGAAACCTTCCGATTATATTCTATTCACCCAGGATTACCAAAAAGGAACCATAGATAATTCTAATCTGCATACAAGCACCCTATTTGCTGAGACAAACTTCGCAGGCGGAAAATTCGCGATGAACTTCAGTATTCCATGGATTTATTACGAACAGAAGGATAGAGCGGACGCAGCCAGATACGGAAAAGCTTATTTGGGAGCCAAATGGAGTCCGCTCGTAGATAAGGACTGGCCATTCTTCTTCGTTCTGGAGGGCAGACTCGGATTCCCTTCCGGGGCGGATACCGATCGCTTCGCAGGCGGAGATTATTATTCAGGCATCGCGAATATAACCTTAGGGACTACATTAGGAAAATGGCTTTTTGTCGTAAGAGGATCCGGAATTTTCCCCTTATCCAGGGACTACGCGACCGAGAATACGCAGAGTGGACTTCCTTACTGGGCCCAAAGTCCTTCCTCCACTACCGGCAGCGAAGAACACATGAAGATCCAAAAGATATCCCAATGGTTCGCATATGCTACCTACTTTCTAAATAAGGACTTCAGTCTTTTCGGAGGATTCCTCTACAGAACTCCTTATGTGAACGTGATCGGAGGAGGAAGCCTCTTGGAAGAAGATGCCGAGACCCAAAAGAAATTTCCGAAAGCTTTCAAAGAAGTGAGCACAGGATTCAACTGGGGACTGACTAAGGGAACTTTCTTAACCGTTTCCGGCAGAATGCCTTTGACCAGAGATCACGAGATCCGACTTTACGATTATGCGGTCACTACTTCCATCTCGATAGAGATTCCCGAATGGAAGTCGGAATCGGAAAAGAAGAAGGAAAAGGAAGCGGAAGATTTCGAAAACGACGAGGATTTAGAGAAGAAGTGACCAAAGCGGAAGTCGGCGGAATCGTGTGGACTGCTGCGATCCGGTAAATATACATTTGTGTATTTCCGAGATGGATACACTGTTTAAAAAAAACTCAATCCCAGAGAGATTGGAAGCAAAGAGCGGAGTCTCTTTGGAAACTATCGAAATTGGGTTTGGAAACGCATTCTTCCTCGGTGGATGGAAAATAGTCGAAACCTCCGCCTTCGTATTTGATACGGCAGCATCCTTTGGCGGGTTCGGATTTTTTCTTAGGACTCTGAACGGAGGGAGAACCGGGTTCCTTTTTGGGAGCCTGGTCCTGACTGAAAGTTTCTCCTGCGGAAATCCAAAAGGCGAGGAGCAAACCGAAGGAAAAAGCACCGACTCTCGTCATATCCCTATTCTATCCGTTTTGAAAACGTAAAGCGCAAGGAAAAATCTTATGGATCTAAAAACCTAAGCCCGTTTTTTGCGTTGACTCGCCCGCCTTCGGAAGGTGAAAAAGGGAATCAACCGTAAAAGAAAAACAGGAAACCAGATGAAAATATCGTTCTCCTTCCCTAACCATAAGGCATCTCGCCTAATCGGACTTTTAATCTTCCTTCTCTCCTTCGCATCTCTCGGAGCCGAGACCGTACTTTTCAAAAGCGGCGAAAAAGTTTACGGAACCGTGATCGATCAATCTACGGATTCCGTAGTGCTCTTAAGGGAAAACAAGAGACAAACCGTTCCAAAATCCCAGATCCTTAAGATTATCTTCAAAGATATCAAGGACGAAGCGGAGTTAGGAAAGATCTTCGAAGCTGAGAAAAAGAAACTGAACAAAGAAGGCAAGAAGACGGAGAAAGAGGAACAACTAGACACCTTGATGCTGGAACAAATGATCAAGGAGAATAGTTACAAGGTCGTCCAAAAGAGACTCGCTTTGATCGAAAAATACATCGATGAGAGAGACGGTGGATGGGAAGAATACATCTCCGCAAAACGAAATCCTTGGGAACCGGTTTGGAAATCGGCCATTCTGCCTGGTTGGGGCCTTTCTACTATGAGGCACGAAAATTATGCGACTACCTACCAGGTATTGATAGGTCTCTCCGTAATCGTCGCGATCGGAGGTAGCCAGGCCTCTACCGTTCAAGGAAATAAAGCCGAGAACAAATTATCCAAGATTCTATTCGAAGAACCGAATATACACCAGCAAATCCTATCCTCCGGAGTTCCGGGCGCTTCCCTGTTAGTAAGTAAAATGCAGGCGGATAGTATCAGCGAAATGAATACCGCCAAGAATCGGGAACATCAGTACCATTCTTATAGCCAAAACGGTTTGGGTCTGGCGATCGGACTTTATATCGCCCAATTGGCCCAAAGTTATTTTTTAGGTAAGACCTGGGCGGTCCAAAACATCATCCAGACCCCCTCCGGAGAATCTGTATCGCCCGGATTGAATTTCAAAAGCACTTACGGTCCTCTTGCGGCCGGAGGCGGCGGTTCTCTTTGGGAATACCGCACCGACCTAAGATACGTGAGTACTTTCTAAACTTCCGGAATCGAAAAACCTTTCGAAGCCAGCCAGTCCTTGTCGTAAAGACGGGACTGGTATCTCGCACCGCTATCGCAAAGTACGGTCACTAGAGTGTGCCCCGGTCCTAGTTTCTTGGCCAATTTGACCGTTGCCGCCACATTGATCCCGGTGGATCCCCCTAAAAACAAACCGTCTTTTCGAAGCAAAGTATAAATGGTCTCCAGACATTCCTCGTCGGAAATCCGAATCGCATCATCGAAAGGAGCGTCTTTCATATTCTCCGTGATTCTACCGTTACCGATTCCTTCCGTGAAGGAGTTACCTTCGGAACTGAGTTCCCCCTTCTTTACGAAATTATAAATCGCAGAGCCGTAGGGTTCCGCGGCGACCGTTTTGATCTTGGGATTCTTTTCTTTTAAGAATAAGGCGGTACCTGCGAAAGTTCCCCCGGTCCCCAAAGACGCCAACCAAGCGTCCACTTTTCCGTCCGTCTGGCTCCAGATCTCCGGACCTGTGGTATGGAAATGAGCCAATCGGTTGGCCACATTATCGAATTGGTTCGCCCAAATGGAATTGGGAGTTTCCTCGGCTATTCTTGCGGAGACCTTTACGTAATTGCCCGGATCCTTATAGGGAACCGCAGGCACCGTCCGGACCTCGGCACCCAAGGTCTTAAGTAGGTCGATCTTTTCCTTGGACTGGGTATCCGGAATCACGATCAGACATTTATAACCCTTCGCATTACAAATATGCGTTAAACCGATTCCGGTATTTCCCGCGGTTCCTTCCACGACAGTTCCGCCCGGCCTGAGGAGTCCCTTCTTCTCCGCCTCTTCTATAATGAATAATGCGGCTCTATCCTTTACCGAACCGCCCGGATTCAGAAATTCCGCCTTACCCAAAATCTCGCAACCTGTTTGGTCCGAATAATGATTCAAACGTATGAGAGGAGTGTTTCCGATGGTGCCCACGAAGCCTTTCTTGATATTCATACTTATTCCTTTAAAGATTCTTGATACATTCCCCTCGTTTTACCACAAAAAAAAAGGGAAAGCGACCGAATCGTTTTCTTCGATCACTCTCCCCTCGGATCCTCCGTATTTGTTTTGTTCGGAGAATTTGATTTTCAAAAATTCGAAATCGGTTCGAATTAAGCTATGGTAACGTCCTTAGACAAATAAACGTCTTGGATCGCGTTTAACAGAGCCACTCCGTCTTTCATCGGCTTTTGGAAAGCCTTTCTTCCGGAGATGAGTCCCATACCGCCGGCTCTCTTATTGATAACCGCAGCTTTAATCGCGTCGCCCAAATCGTTGGATCCGGAAGGTCCTCCGGAATTGATCAGACCGATTTTACCCATATAGCAATTGGCCACTTGGTATCTTGCCATATCGATCGGATGATCGGAGCTAAGATCGGTATACATTTTGTCGTCTTTCTTACCGAATTTCAGATCTCTGAAACCCCCGAGATTGGTTTCCGGAAGTTTTTGCTTCACGATATCCGCCTCGATCGTAGCAGCCAAATGGTTAGCCTGGCCGGTCAAGTCGGTCGCCACATGGTAGTCGGCCTTATCGTTTTTGAAATGATCGTTCCTGAGATATGCCCAAAGAATCGTAACTAGTCCGAGTTCGTGAGCCCTGTGGAAGGCTTCGGAAATCTCTTGGATCTGTCTGGAACTCTCGTCGGAACCGAAGTAAATGGTCGCACCTACCGCTGCGGCTCCCATATCGAAGGCTTGTTCGACGTTGGCAAAAAGGATCTGATCGAATTTGTTCGGATAACTTAGAAGTTCGTTATGATTGATCTTCACTACGAAAGGAATCTTATGAGCGTATTTGCGGGAAACCAATCCCAATACGCCTAAAGTGGAAGCGACAGCGTTGCAGCCGCCTTCGATTGCGAGTTTTACGATATTCTCCGGATCGAAGTAAGCGGGATTCTTAGCGAAAGAAGCGCCACCACTATGCTCGATCCCTTGGTCCACGGGAAGAATGGAAAGATAACCGGTTCCTGCCAAGCGTCCGGTATTGTAAATGGACTGGAAATTTCTGAGAACAGAATTGTTTCTGTCGGTCTTTGCGAAGATATCGTCGATGTAGTTCGGACCGGGGATGGTCAGGGTTTCCTTAGGGATCGTTTTGCTGACATGATTCAGAAGGGAATCGGCTTCCGCACCCAGAGCGCTCTTAATTTTATCTAACATTCCTATTGTACCTTATTGGTTTTCAATCTGGTGACTAGTTTTGCGGAAAAGCCCAAAATTTCCATCGATTTTCGGGCTAAAAACCGATTCGAGTAGAACGGATGTACTACTTGGTCTGGACGGGGAGCCGCACGCAAAAATCCGTCCCGGAGGAGGACTTTTGGACAGTTAACTTTCCATGATTGGACTGGATGATACCATAGCAAACGGAGAGCCCCATTCCGATCCGGGTATCGTCCGATTGTATCCTTTCGAAAGGCTGAAAAGCGTTTTCCGGATCCAATTCTCCGTTCATGGAACCCGATAGCCTGATTTCCAAAAACGGTCCTTCTCCCTCCTCTCCCTTGCCTAGCTTGGATTGGAAATGGATAGTGCCTCCTTTGGTCTCCCCTCCGATTCCGTCCACATAGAAGTACAATAAATAGTATATGACTTCCTTGATCTGATTCTGCTTGAGTAGGATTTCCGGGAAATCGGAAGGAATATTCTTGATCACATTCAGGTTCTTGGACTTCAGAAGTTCGGATATGATCCCTTCCACCCCGAATACGAGCTCTTCTATACGAACCCAGCTAGGTTCCTCGTTATCCGATCGGGAGAATAGGATAAGGTTTCGGATGATTCCGGAAATTCTCTCTCCCTGCTCGATAATGACCCGAGCATAGTTTCGGATATCCGGTTCTAGGTCCTTCTTATTGCGTATTATATTTCCGTAATTGATCACGCCCATGAGAGGATTATTAATTTCGTGAGCAATCCCAGCGGCGAGTTTCTGGATGGATTCCAAACGCATCTCGGATTGGATCACCTTCTCCATTTCGGAAATTCTCTTCTCTGAAACGGACAATAGATCCAATTCGGAGAATGTTACGATGCTGCCCACGATATGATTTCCTTCGTCTCGTATGGGAGAGACCCGAAAGCCTACGCGGACTTTTTTCTCGTCCTTACGGACAAGAACTGCGGGAATGTATCTGAGATTATGACCTAAATCGTCCGGGTGCTCGGATACTACTTGAGTTTGGATAAAGGAAAGAATAAGATCTCCCGGTTTACCCAACGCTTCGGCGAGAGTCCAGCCGGTCAATTCCTCCGCCGCATGATTCAGGAAGATGATCTTTCCCTCTCCGTCCAAAGATACCGCACCCTCGGAAATGCTTTGGATAACGTTCTTAAATTCCTTTCCACTTTCCTTCAAAGTGCCTAGACGTTTCTGCTGGCGTAATGCGATCTCTATGGAGGACTTAAGTTGGTGGTTCTGAAAGGGTTTTGTAATATAAGCGTACGTGGAAGTGGCGTCCATGGCCCTCATAAAAGTGGAATCGTCCGTATACGCCGTCATGAATACAATCGGAACTTCCCTGATTCTCTGGATACTTTGGGCGGTTTGGATTCCGTCCATGTCCCCTTCTATGGAAATATCCATAAGAATCAGATCCGGATTGGTTTCCTTAAACAAGGATTGAGCGTCTAGTCCGTTGGCCGCAACACCGGCGATCTTATAACCCAGATTTTGGAGGGTTTTTTGAAGATTAAAAGAAAGCAGCCACTCGTCTTCCACGATAAGGATATTAGGCTGTTCGGAAGAAATGGAACTCATACGATTCTACGTGTCGAAATACCTTAGGTGATAGAAACGGTTCCTACTACCGTAATGCTCCCATTTAGGAAGTAATTAGGAAATCCTTTTTTAATTAGAGTGTTCATTCTGACTCATTTTCCTGATCGAAATTCTTCCCTAGGAACTTAAGACCTTTCCGGAACGATAAACCTCAATGTTTACCTTTGCTTTGCCTTGGAAATTCCCGAAATTTATAGGTATTTCGTCACGGTTTTCCCCAATTCCCGACCAAAAGCTCGGGAATCCACCCCACCCTTTTTCTAAAAAATCCTTGAACGGGTAGTCCCTCGGATCTACACTTCAGGCCAGAGTTAGAGGTGACCATGCTCGTAAAAGATATCTTGGAGAAAAAAGACCGAAAAATCCTTTCGCTGGAACCGAATACCACGGTTTGGGAAGCGATTCGGTTTATGACCAAGTACGATATCGGCTCGGTGATCGTCCTGAACGGAGGCAAACTCGCCGGAATCTTTACGGAACGGGATCTATTGCATTTCGCATCTACGGACCGGGAGGCGGTTTTCGATAAGACCCTCTCCGAATTGATGTCTACGCAATTGACCACCATGCAACCAAGCGACCAAGTCGATGAAGTGCTTTCCATTATGCTAAAAAAAAGAATCCGGCATATGCCGATTTTGGACGGGAATCGACTTGTGGGAATTATTTCCATCGGGGACGCCGTAAAAGCAAAAATAGCGAAAACAGAAGAAGAGAATAAGAATCTCAAAAACTACATATATAGCGAATCCGGCTTCATCTAAGCCGACTTCCGTTGAAAGTTTCGCCCTTTTTCTTTTTAGAATTTTCATTAAAAAAAGACCCGACGGGGAAATAGGCTCCCCACCGGGATATTGAGTGGCTCACATTCGGGGTATTCCCGCAATGAATAAATAAGTAATACTGTTACCCGTTTCCGCAACCTTGTTTTTCAGAATTCAGGTTGCCGGAATGACTTTTCCGCTCAGTATGAACCTAGCGGTAGTTCCGAGCTTGCAAATTTTGGAATGCGTATTCCGCAATCGTCAGATATGAAACTCATCCTCATTATAGTCGTCGCGTATTTTGTTTTCAGATTCATAAGAACCGCGTTCTTTCCACAGGAACCCCGTAGAACCGAGGGATTTCGGGTGATTTTTCCGGACTCGGAAGAAACGCCTAGGGAAAAGGATATTTCCGACAAGGCCCGGGTCTTGGGTAAAGGAGAGTAAATAACTTATGAAGGTCTCTTCTCTCCGTATTCTGCCTTGGGTTTTCCCGATCTTACTAGTCTCCTGCCTGGGTATGACCGGTGAGTTCGGCTGGTCCCTAGTCGACGAAACCAAGTTAGGCCCTCTGGAAAAGAAGTTTCCTTCCGCAAGCGAATTCACTCTTACCAGGGAGAAGCTGGTTTTTCCGACGGATAAGACTCTAGTATACTTGTATAAATTCTCCCGAACTCCGAATCCGGAAGCGGAGATTTACGTAAGCCTAAGCAGATTCCAAGTAGGCTTCAACGAGATCGAGGTAAAAAGAAAACGGCCGGATCTGTCCAATTCCACCATCACGGGTAATTTCGGAACCTTACCGGAAGGAAAATATCTATTAAAGGTTTCTTACGAAGGGGATGTGATAGATAATGTGGAGTTCCGGATCATAGAACCGAAAGGGATCGAGTTAGAGGGAGAAGAAAAGGACGACGGGGCCGACGATATAGAAAAATACACCAAAGGTAAAAACAGGGGTCAGTAAGTATCCCCCGCCAATGGATCCCGAGGATACGGATCTCTTGCGATTCCGTCTTCCAGAATCTTATTGATCCTTTCCAGATTTTTCAAGGCTAGATTGATTTCCGTCTGGTTTCCCACCTTCAGGATTTCCTGGTTCATTCTTTTGGACTCGGAATAATCCTTTTCGAATTCGTACAATACGGAGAGTCTTTGCAGCACCCTGGGCCCCGGAGAAGAATCCAATTTCGTCCGTATGATATCGATTCTTTCCTTGGACTCTTCCAACTCCAGGCTCTTCAATCTATACTGTGCCATGTCCTGATCGTTGGTCCTTTCCAAGAGTCCCTTCTTGATGAGAAGTAGTTCCTTCTTTCCTTCGGAATATTTATCTTCTTCCTGTTTTAGATTCGTCCGGAGACGGTTATAGGCGCCCAAGGATTTTAGAAGCCATTCCTTTTCCCTTTCCGGCTTTTTTTCATAGCGGTATAATTTGGAGATCCCTTGGTGGGCGAGTACCTCCATGCGAATTCTCTCCTGGGAATCCGGATAGGATAACTCCGAAGCGGTCGCCTTCTCCCTTTCCCAGGATTCCAACCAATCCGAATAGTACTTCTTACCGTTCTCCAGATTTCCTACTTTGGTATCGAAGAAAGAACCCAGTTCGAAGGCGTACATTCCTTTCTTCTTCGGATCCGGCTCCGACTCGTAGTATTTTTCGTAATATTCTCCCGCGAGAATGTACTGTTTAAGTTCCGTATGCAAGGCCGCTATGGCGCGATAAACGGGAGCGACCTCTGAAGCGGGACGATTCTCCTTCAATGCTAAAGAAAGATACTTGAGATAAAAATCCAAGGCCTTGGATTTTTTCCCCGAAGAACGAAGCTCCTCCGCAAGAGCCAAGACCACGGCGGAATATTCAGGATCCAATCGGAAAGCGGTTTCAAGCAGGGCCGAATATGCGAAAAAATCGGTGTTTCTCTTATAATCGAATAATACGAAGATCCCCTGCCCGCTGACCGAGGCCTTATTTACCACCTTCAGCCTTTCCTTATTTTCGTTTTCCGAATCCTTCACATATTTTGCGAGGGTGAATACCGTCTCCGCGTCCTCTCTAGATTTTCGCTTAAAGAAAGGATAATAATTATTTTCGAAGGAATCCTTATAAGCGGTTTCGGCCTTTCTCAGATTCTCCTCGGATTGTTTGGATTGCTGTTTAGCCAGATTCACGTCCGCCTGGCCGACCTTTCTAGGTCCTGGATCGGATTCGAAAATCAATTCCTGGGAACGAGCAAGCGCTGCTTCCAATAGATGTACTCTGTCCTTCGCCGCAGTCCAATCCGATTTGGCTCTCTCCAAATCCTTGCGGGCGCCTGCGTGGGACTTAGCTCTACCGATTTCGTTCGTATCGTAGAGTTCCTTCAGCCTGTCTTCTTTGGGAAAATAATCCTCGGTATGGGAGAAATCCCTATAACGCAATGCGGTAATCGCTTCTTCCAAGGCCTTGGAGTTCTGTTTTTTTTTCGAGTATTCCTTACTTAAAAGCAGATGTAGTTCGTATAGAATGGGAGAATCCCTGAGCTGGTTGGCTTGAGTAATCTTTCCCATCATTTTCAGTATGAGAAGTCTGAGAGTGTTTCGATCCGTTTTCTCGGTAAAGATCCTACCTAACCTTCTCTCTTCTTCGGTTCTTTTGGGATCTACGAACTGAGCGTAATAAGGATCCAAGAGCTGGCGAATAGCGGAGATTCCATCCCCACCTTCGGCTTCCGAATTCAAAAGGGATTCTTTCAGTTTGGCCAGATTTTCGGGAGGAATGACTTCGTGTGGAAGTTTATAAATCCCCGCAGGATCGAGTCTTTGGTCTTGTTCGTCCGCTTGGAGAAGACCGACCCGTCCGACTCCGAAGAGCAGAAGGAGAAGAAGGCCCTTTCTCAGGCGGACGGAGATCATCTTGCCGCGCTACCCAACTCCGCTAATTCTTCCGATCCGAGGATTTTCTCTATATCGATTAGGATGATGAAACGATCGTCCTTCTTTCCGACTCCGGTAATATAACGGGAGGAAATGCCTTTTATAGAAGGAGGAGGAGGATTGATAGTCTCGGGCGGGAAGAGTGCAACGTTAGCCACCTTGTCCACGATGATTCCTACCGACTCCCCTCCGATCTTTACGACTATGGCGCGGTCGTATCCGCCTTCGTGAGTGTGGGGAATATTCAACTTCACGCCTAAGTCCACCATTTTCACCACTTTGCCCCGGATGTCCATGATCCCTGCGAAGTAATTTTTAGAACGAGGAACTTTAACCAGGTTATGGATCTTTATGATCTCATCCACTAGCACGATCGGAAGAGCGTATTCCTCTTCCCCTAAGCTAAAAAGAATGTATTGGTGTTCGATCTCGGCGGACATTCCCCCTCCCTAGAAACGGGTGTATCCGTAATAATAGAAATACGATCCGGAACCCAGAAAGAGCATTACTTTCGAGAATAATGGATCGCGTTTCCTCAGTATCCAGTCCAATCCGCCAAAAAGCAAACCGAAAACCGCTAACGAAAAACCGAGCAAATAAAAATCCAGGTAAGTGTACCAGATCCCGAACGCGGAACCCGCTCCCAAAATCAAATCGTGAAAGTCCCCCCAAAAACGGGTCTTAATTCTGTTCCATAAGGGCTCTTTGGGTTCCCTGCGAAATAGATTCTGCCAATAAGAAGGACCTCTTCGGATTCCGAAAATATGATCGTACTTGGTGGAAACTTCCCAAGGACGAGGTTCCTTTCTCTCCGGTCCTCCCAAAGGTTCGGGAGAAACTCCGTACACTCCTCCCAAAGAATGCAAGGCGTCGGCATCCGGAAGTGAGGAGATCAGATCTCTAAAGGGAGCAAATCTAGAATAAAGAGGATAAGATCTTCCTGTGGTGAGATCGGTTTCTTTTTGGATGGAACCGTCTCGGATCGTGGACACATAGATTCGTCCGTTTTCTCCGGCCGCCTCCAAAGTCAGACGAATCTTACGATCGTGAAAATGAAAGTCCGCTTGGAGTATATCTCCGTCGGGAGTCTTGGCTTGGTATGATTTCGTATATCCTTTGGCGGGAGGAAACTCGGGTTTCCACCAACGCCTTAGAATGGAATAATCCTGGAAGGAGGCCATACAAGCAAACTATCGGTGGTTTTCGATTTTTGCTTTAGGACCTGTTTATGATTGCTGTTCCGATTTTCGGGAGAATTCCCGACTAGGTGGGGAGTTTTAGGCGAAAAGACCGGGTAGCCTTTTTGGATTCCCCGGTCTTTTATGAATCCGATTCTGCCTCGGATCTATTTGCCTTTCTTCTTATGACGGTTCAGTCTTCTTTTTTTCTTCCTCTTATGAGTCGCGATCTTTCTTCGCTTTCTTTTTTTACCGGAAGGCATTCGGTTCTCCTATCTTCTCTGCCAGGAAATTACTCGGTGTACTTTTGTAAACCTTTATTTTTACGGATCTCGGCGACCATATTTTTGATATCACCGATTCCTTCCTTGGATGCGATGAACAATACGTCTTCTTCTTCCACGACTACGATGTCCTTCACTCCTAAAAGAGCGGTGAATTCTTTTCTAGTCTGGGTGACGTTGTTCTCGGATTTATAAAATAGAATCTCTTTACCTATATGTCGATTGCCCTTCGTGTCTCCCGGAAGAACTCTCTCCAAGGAAAGCCAAGAACCCACATCGTCCCATGCGAAGCTCGCCTCCACCATTCGGATACGGGAACTCTTTTCCATGATAGCGATATCCACGGGTTCCGAAGGAAGAAGCTTGAACGCCTCTCCTAATTCTCCCATCTTCTTGAAAGGAAATCTGTCCTTAAGAGGCTTTAGGATCTTAGGAGAATAGGCTTCGAATTCCTCCAGAATCAGACTCGTCCTCCAGAGAAAGATCCCCGGATTCCAATAAAAATTGGATTTCTTAATATACTTTAACGCGGTTTTGTAATCCGGTTTTTCGAAGAAGGATTTCACCTCGAATCCGTGCTTAGTGGGTTTTCCGGAAGCGATATATCCGTATCCCACCTCGGGGCGATTGGGTTTGATCCCCAATAATACGAGATGTTCCTTGGTTTCGAACAACGCTTTCTGAATCGATTTGGCGAACTCTTTATCCGAATTCACCCAGGCATCCGCGGAGAGTACCACTTGCACAGGATCTCCGAATTTTTCCCGGAAATGCAAGGAAGCGAGCGCGATGATCGGTGCGGTATTCTTACCTTCCGGTTCTATGATGAAATTGTTTTCCGGAAAATTCCTTTCCTGAGCGAGAATCGCCTTCTTTAGAGTCGCGTTGGTTCCTATGAAAATCCGGTCCGGGGTAGTGATCGTATAAGCGCGATTCAGGGTCTCTCTGAGTAACGTATTTTTTGAATATACTTTTTGTAGCTGCTTGGGAGTGGAGATCCGGGACCTAGGCCAGAATCTTTCCCCTTTTCCTCCCGCCATAATCAATACTACGGGTTTTTCTTGACTCATTTATTCCACCTCTTTGGGTTTGGGGGCGGATTGTTTTTTCTTAGCCAAGGATTTGGGATCGCCGAAGACGGAATCGGAAGGCAAAAGGATCACGTCCACATTGTCCCCGATATTGTCGTACAGCAGGAAGTCCTTCATGTCCGGATTCTTCTTTAAAAAATCCTTATATTGCTCCCATTTTTTTCTGGAAGCCGAAAGCTTCGCCTCTTCTTGGATGAGATATAGTTCCGCCTTTTTCAGGGCTTCTATTTTTTCCGACTTCTTAGCCAGTATAAAATTAGGATTTCGAAATAGGTTCGCGATTACGATAGGTTCCGGAACGTCCAGACTTAGAATGCGGATGGATTCCACCTTGAGCCATCCTAGTTCCCTGTCGATTTCGGGGCCTAGATCCTTTCGCAAAAAACCGGAGATCGAGTCCCTAGTTAAGTTCAGTGTTTTTTCGTCCTCGATGGCCGCTCTCAATCGAGAAACCAGGACCCCGCTCAGATACTTGGTCCTACCCGCTTCGGATCTTCCTCCGGAGGAAAACCATTTACGGGCTTCTTCTCCTTCCAGACGATAAGAAACGTCCAAACGACTTTTGATCTTGCCTTCGTTCGAGCCTTCCGGGAATAATCCTGCCGAAAGATCGTATTCCAATTCTAGGACGGAAGACAAGGAATGCAAAGGCTCCTTGCCCACGGATTTCTCCCAGAATTGTAGGACTCCGAATTCGTATACGAATCCTGGCCCTCGGATAAACGAAATTAGGCGGCCGTCTTTTTCCCAGACGACCAAGGCCTCTCCTTCGCTAATTAGAAAAACGGGATACGATAAAACCGCAACTCCCGCTAGAATAAATAGTATGAAAAGCGCTCGGCCGACTTTTCGAAACATTTACGCGGAAGGAGCTTCTTTTGCGGCTTCTTCCGTGTAAAGTTTGATTACTTTGGAAGGAATGATCGTAGAGATTGCGTGCTTGTAAACCAGACTCTGCTTGTTTTCCTGTTCCAGGACGATGGTGAAATTATCGAAGCTCACCACTTTTCCCTTCAAGGGTACTCCGTTTAGAAGGTAGATGGTTAATTCCAATTTTTCTTTTCTAGCCGTGTTGAGAAGTTGGTCCTGTATATTATTTTTAGCAGACATAGATTTTTATCCGTTTTATATATTTTGTATCTTTTTGTACACTGAACTCGGATCGATCGGTTCCAGAAACTTTTGCTTTCGAAACCAAGTAATCTGACGTTTGGCGTAATTCCTATGGGATTGGCTTAAATTCCCGAAGAATGTCTCAAGATTGGACGTTCCTTTAATATTTTCAAGCGCGAAATTATAACCTAAAGACTGTAGCCCTGGACAATCCTCTCCGTATTTTTCGGCGACCCTTTTCGCCTCCTCGGCCATTCCAGATTCGATCATTTCCCGCGCTCGAGCGTTGATCCTGCGATAAAGAATTTCCCGATCCAAATCCAGAAAGTAGGCTCCCGCGATCTTTAAATTCCGGGAAACCAGGGCACCTTCCCCTTCTTCCACCTTTAATTCGGACCAAACCGCCCCGGACCAATTCACTTCCAGAGCCCTCCCATACCTATAATTATCGTTGGGGAAAATTCTTTCCAAGGCTTTGGGATCCAAGAGTTGCAATTCCCGGATCCTTTCCTCCATGGACAAAGCTTCCACCTTGGCCCGGATTTCCGGAGAAATCTGAGGAACCGGATACATTCCAAATAAGAATGCATTCAAATAAAAACCGGTTCCTGCAGTGAGAACGGGAATCTTGTCTCGGGAAAGAATATCATCCAAGGCTTCTTCCGCATACAGAACGTATCTACCGGCGTGGATGGATTCCGAAGGAAGAATAAGATGGGTGAGATGCTGGGGGATTCTTTTTAGATCTTCGGGAGTCGGGGCAGCTGTGCCGATCGTAAGCTCTTGGTAGATTTGTCTGGAATCGAAGGAAATGATTTCAAAACGGGAAGGATCCAGTTCCCTCACCAGGGCCGTTTTACCGGCCCCCGTGGGAGCTGCGATGATGAGAATGGGACGAGAGGGGGAGATTATTCCTCCTCCTCTTCTTCGTCCTCCTCTTCTTCCAGAGGCTCTTCAACGATGCCGCCTTCTTCATCTTCGAAGCCAACATCAGCATCTTCTTCCATCGTATCTTCCGGAAACTCTTCTTCTTCCACCCTAGGACGAACCCTGGATTTGGTAGCAGGGCGTTTGTTCTGATCCGCTCCGCATTTCGGGCAGATCTTTTCTTCTTTATTTAAATCGTAGAATTTCGTTCCGCAAGTATGGCAGGTGAATTTCTTACCTAAGGGATTTAAAGAAGACGCTTTGGACCCGGACGAAGACTTTTTGGTCGTCGCGGATTTAGGCGAGGATGCGCTCTCCTTCTTTTTGGCCGGCGCTTTTTTCTTAGGAGCGGGCTTTTTGGCCGAAGCGCTAGACTTCGGTGCTGTTTTTTTCTTAGCCGTTTTCTTAGCTGTTGCCATCGGAATTGACCATGCTGAGAGACACATATTCCGATTCAAGCAGAAAAACGTTCCGGAAATCTAGTTTCCGAAAGGGCGATCCATCCCAATATGGAAACAAATATGAGGTTCCATGGTCCGTTTGAGCGTAAACGTCAATAAGGTAGCAACTCTACGAAATTCCCGGGGAGGAAATCATCCGGATCTTTTGGCGATTTCGGAATTGATTTTAGAGGCAGGTGCGCACGGAATCACGGTTCATCCGAGGGAAGACCAAAGACATATCCGCACCGAAGATGTTTTCGACTTAAAATCTTTTTTAGAATCTTATAATCGGAGAAAGGAAAAAAAAATAGAATACAATATAGAAGGGGAACCTTCCCCCCGATTCCTGGACCTGGTTTTACGGGCGAATCCGGACCAGGCGACTCTTGTTCCAGTCACTCCGGGAGAAATCACTTCCGATCACGGTTTCGATCTATCCAGAGACGGCGAGGAACTCTCCAAATACATTCAGAAAATCAAAAATGCGGGTATACGTGTCTCCATCTTCATGGAAACGGATCTCAAGAATCTAGGACTCGTAAAAGAAACGGGTGCGGATCGAGTGGAATTTTATACGGGTCCCTACGCCCAGGCCTACGACAGTTCTCCGGAAGAAGGCAAGAGAAGTTTCGATTCTTTTCGTAAGGCGGCGGAGTTCCTACAAAAAGAAAAGATAGGAATCAATGCAGGACACGATCTAGACCAGTTCAATCTTCCCCTATTCTCCGCTCTTCCCGGTTTGGAAGAAGTGTCCATAGGTCATAGACTCATGTCTTATGCTTTGGAAGTGGGAATCACTTCGTCTGTGAAGGAGTATCTGAAAGCTCTTTCGCCAAATCCTTAAAACCGGAATAGTTGGAGTCTTCCGACAGGAGTAAAAACGCCGCTTTCCTTAAATTGGAGGCGAGATGCGCAGATTGAGGACTCTCCTTGGAAAGTTCCTCCAAACCTTCCTTGAAACCGCCTAAAAACCTGCGAGCCGAGATGGAATCCCTAGAAGATACGGCCTTTCGAAGTTCCTTCCAGGATTGAGTGGCCTTATTTTTGGAAGTCTCTTTGGAATTCCTACCGAATTCTCCAGAAAGATCCCATACCTTGCGGTAAGGATGATTCTTTTCCAGAGTTTTATAATATTCCAATCCGGGTTTGACAGAATTCGGTTTGGCCTTGGCGATTAGGCTCGGGTCCGCTCCGCATTCCGAAAAGATTCCTTTCGTCAGCGCTTCCTTGGACAAGAGACCCGAATCCACAAGACGAATTAGATAAGAATTCGCCTCTTCCTTCTTTCCGGACTTACAGGCTTCGATCGCCTGTCTAAAAAGTTGGTCCTCCGATTCTTCCGATTTGGAATCGACCGCCTGCAATTGGACGGAAACGGAAAAAACGAGTTCTTGGTAAAGAGGATCCTTGGGATCTCCGTTGCGAGCGGCATTGGCGTATTCCCAAGCGGAAGGAATATCGCCCAAAGAATTGTATAAAACGGATAGATTATAACAAGCGAGACCCCTGTCTTTTCTCAGGGATTTGCAGGCGGATTTGAGTAATTTCAAAGCGGAATTTCTTTCCTCTTCTGTCCCGTAAAAATCCAGAATGGCCTGCTCCTGGATCAGCTCCGCACCGAATCTACCTCCTCCGGGAACCGATACGGAGGTGCAGGAAAAAGTTCCCGAGGAACCTAAAATCAGGCAAAAGCTTAGAAAAAAAAACGTAGGAGTTCCTACGAAAGTAAGAAGCTCAGAAAGGCTCATCCGGACCAGTTTTCGGGGGAATAGATTGACAATGCCTGTTCGAAGTGGAAAATGATCGAAAATCAACCTTGTGTAAAGAGGACCCGATTTGAAAAGCCTGAGATCTCTTTCCCTCTCCTGTATTTCGGTCATTTTATCTACGAGCATCTTTTTCTGTCAGCCTTCTTCGGGGAACTCCAAGACTACTGCAGATTTCACTCTTAAAGATTTTGACAGTGTAGTCAAGACCGTTGAGGGAAACTACATCGATAAAAATATAGATAAGAACAGAGCCTATAAGGACGCAGCCGTCTTCGCTCTATTCTCTTTGCCCCACGCTCTCTATCTCTACCCGGAAAGCTATTTCAACGATCGCGCCAAATACGAAGAAGCGGACGATATCTTTCCAGGAAAGACCTTCAAGCTCTCTCCCGATGACAAATTCGTATTATTCGATCCCGACTACAAAGAAGTGGAAAAAATCCGCGATCGCAAGTTGAAAGAAGAATCCAATAAACCTAAGCTTTCCAGCGACGAAGTCTTGAAATTGGTGGAAAGGGAAAAAATCAGGAAAAAGGTCCTGTCCGCAAAATGGGAACAAACGAATTTTTCCAAAAAGGATTTCGATCGGGTACTCGCTTATATAGAAAAGAGTCTTCCTAATTACAGCACTCCTCCACTCAAAGATCCGTTCGGAGAGGAAGACACCAAGGACAAAGAACCTTTCTCCATCAAAGACGTTTATCTCGCCGCTGCAAACGGTTATCTTTCCTCCTTGGATCCTCATAGCCAAGTATTCCTGAAAGCCGCTTGGGAAGAATCCATGGCTAAGATAGAAGACGGAAGCTTCGAAGGAATCGGAGCCATTTTGAGCGGAGGCGGGAACAAAGAAGTCATCGTAGAAAATCCTTTGGAAGGACGTCCTGCGGTAACTGCAGGAGTCAGATCCGGAGACGTGATCCTTGCCGTGGACGGAAAATCCGTAAAAGGAATGATCCTAGATAAAGTCGTGGAAAGGATCAAAGGCAAAAAAGGCTCCAAAGTCGTTCTCACTCTCAAAAGAAAAGGCGTCTCGGGTACCCTGAATATCGAAGTCATCCGAGACACCATCGAGATCAAAAATATCACAAGCAAACTCATAGACAATCATCCTTATATCGGATACATCAAGTTGACCGGTTTTGTGAAATCGGATCCCTCCGTAGATAAGGAATTCGTACAGCAGTTCAAAGAGCTGGAAAAACTCTCGGCTGCCAAAGGAACCAAGCTGAAGGCCCTCGTCCTGGATCTAAGAAACAACCCAGGCGGTTATCTGGATCTGGCGATTGATCTAGCGGATATGTTCGTTACGAACGGTCTCATCGTTTCCGTAAAAAGCCCCAATCGTAGCCCCGAAGATTCCAACGCAGGCAAAAAGGATCTGACCGATCTACCTGTAGCGGTCCTCATCAACGCAAAATCAGCTTCGGCTTCCGAGATCGTGGCTTCGGCCCTTAAACACCACGGTAGAGGTTTGATCCTGGGAGAAAGATCCTTCGGAAAGGCCACCGTTCAAAAGCTGCAAGAGCTGAGAGGAAACAACGCATATTACATAAAACTAACGCAATCCAGATATTACTCCCCTTCCGGAAATACCATCCAAGTAGTCGGCGTAAAACCGGATGTGGAAATCTCGGGAGAAGAAGACGGTAGTTTTCCGTTCCATTATCGCGAGGAGAATATGTGGAACCACCTTCCCGAATTGCCTTCGGCCGCAGAGGAGAAGGGACATTTCGATGTGAAGAAATTGGATGCCTGGGTTAAGGCAAACGGAAAAGGGGAAAAGTTCATCCAAGAACATAAGAACGACCCGATCAAACCCGACTTCCAGTTGATACGCTCCATCGATTACGTGGATGCTCTTCTAAACACGAACGCAAAACGTAAGTAGGACCAAACGACTCGTCGCCGGAAATTTCTCCGGCGGCGGCATTCTCATAGGATACGATGCCAAGAATCAAAACCGATTTTCTCGTCATAGGCAGCGGGATCACTGGCCTTTTCCAAGCTCTAAAACTTTCTCCCTTCGGAGAAACGGTAATCGTCACCAAAAAATCGGATTATGAATCCAATACGAATTATGCCCAAGGTGGAATCGCTTCCGTCTTCGCTGAGGGAGATAAATTCGAGGATCACGTAAGGGATACTCTGGAATCCGGGGCCGGTCTTTGCGATCCGGAAGCGGTCCGTGTCCTCGTGAAAGAAGGCCCCCCTCTCGTAAAAGAGCTCTTGGAATATGGAGTACCGTTCAATCTGAACCCGAAGGGAGAATTCGATCTCCACAGGGAAGGCGGGCACGGCACACATAGGATCGTCCACGCTCACGATAGAACCGGGCACGAGATAGAGAAGACGCTGCTACAAATCGTCAAACAGAATCCTAATATCAGAATATTAGAATACCATACTGTCGTAGATCTGATCACCCCTCACCACCTCAAGAAGAAGGGACTCATATGCTTCGGAGCATATGTTCTCTCCAATCACACGGGAGAGATCATCCCAATACTCGCTAAAAAGACGATAATCGCAAGCGGAGGAGCGGGACAGGTATATTCTCATACCACGAATCCGAAGATTGCTACGGGGGACGGAGTAGCCTGCGCCTACCGTGCCGGCGCAGAAATCAAGAATATGGAATTCTACCAATTCCATCCCACTTCACTGTATCACGAAAAGGGAGAATCCTTTCTTATCTCCGAAGCAGTCCGAGGAAATGGCGCCGTCCTTCTCACTATGGACGGAGAACCGTTCATGAAGAAATACCATCCTATGGGAGACCTGGCGACACGAGATATAGTAGCAAGGGCCATAGACGCAGAGATGAAGAAGAACGGACAGCCTCACGTATGGCTGGACATTTCCCATAAACCCGCGGAAGAAATCCGGACCGCCTTCCCTTCCATTTACGGAAAATGCCTGGAACTAGGGATAGACATCACTACGGATCCGATTCCGGTGGTTCCGGCGGCCCATTTCATGTGCGGCGGGATCTCCACCGATCTATTAGGAAAAACAAATATAGAAAATCTATATGCTGCCGGAGAGGCGTCCTGCACCGGAGTTCACGGGGGGAACCGGCTCGCATCTAATAGCTTATTGGAATGTCTCGTCTTTTCCAACCGGATCGCGCAGGACATAGGTAAAAATCCGCCGGACTTCCTGCCGGAACACGATCAAATCCCTGCCTGGGATAAGGAAGGACTCACGAATACGGAAGAATGGGTTCTTATCTCTCATGATCTTTCCGAAATCAAGAACACCATGGCAAACTATGTGGGGATCGTCCGATCGGATCTGCGTCTGCAAAGAGCTCTGAGAAGAATGGACCTGATCTATAATGAGGTAAGAGATTATTATAACCGTACCATCGTAACGAATCCGTTATTGGAACTGAGAAATCTGGTCCTAGTAGGAGAACTTATCATCCGCTCCGCCCTCGCCAGAAAAGAAAGTCGCGGACTGCATTATTCCACAGATTATCCGGAGAATCGTTCCCCTTCCCGCCACGATACGGTACTCAGGAACGATTTAGTTCACGGAGATTTGCAAGCGCCTCTCTGACCCCTCGATATGGCACTTCGCGCCGACTCGGGACAACGCCCCTATTCTCTTGCGCGAGTTTTGTATCGAGAGAAGCGCAAGTTAGCGAATGCACCTCACGAAATAACGACTGGTTTTAGAAAAGCTTTCATCTTCTCCAAAACGATCCCTACCAAACGATACCGCTCGCGCTGTCTTCGTCGTTACGTCTTGCTCGTTCGCCGTAGAACTCCAATAAAAATCCTCTATCGTGTCAGGAAATTTCAGTATTAGAAAGTTACGGCTCGTCGAACTCAAATATTTCAACTCAAGAAAGCTCGCTACTCGCCAATCCGTGTGCCCTCCCGTATTATCGTTCGCACAAGAATCGTAAGCCTCCGAACTACCAGCAACCGATATCGGTGATACGTTCGTAAGTGTTTGAGGAAGTCCTAATGTATTGCAGGACGCTAAGTCCACATTGCAATACTGCAATTCCTTCGCTCCGTAGCTCGCAGGATTCGAGACGCCACCGCTCACGCCGCGGCAACTATACGAACTCGCAGTTCCTACGAATACCTGACCTTGGCTACAGATCTTCCACATACGACCACTCGTCATGTCCAAGACCGTTCCGTCGCTATTCGGGATAAAATTCTGGAAGAAGAGCGCTCCGGCTATCAGCTGGTTATCGTCTTCCGGCGCAAAACCGTATTTATTATGATCCAACTTCTCTTCGCAATTCAACACTAACGATGCCAAAAGGAGAAGCGATACTATGTTTGTATTTCGAAATATTCTTTTCATGACCTCTCCTTAGAATGCGTGATTGAAGTTGATGAACAACTGCTTGTCTTCTCTAGAAACCGCGTAATCCAGAATGATAATCGTGGTTTGGTTCCATGCTATCCTAAATCCGATCCCTTTGGAATACTTATAATCCTTCAGATTGACCTTATGTTCGTCGTCCCAGACTCGGCCGAAATCGATAAAAGGCACCAAATTCAAGGCAAAATGCTGCCCAAGAACCGTGAACTGAGCGAATTTCCAACGAAGTTCGATATTACCCCAACCCATGGTTCGGCCTACGAAGCGGTCCTGTTTATAACCTCTTAATGTGGTACGACCTCCTAAACCGGAGATGACTCCTTCGGTTCCCCACATGTTTCTATATTCGAAAAATGGTGCGTCCCCCTCGGTAAGAGAGATCCCGCCTCTTCCTGCAAGTACCAATTTGTCGAATACTTTAGGAAACGGGCTCCAGAAGAATTTTCCCTGAGCGAAGTATTTACTATAATCGAAATTAGATCCGATGGTTTTAGCGGATTTTTCATACGTGGCTTCCAAGAATACGCCCTGGTTGGGATCCGGTTCCAAATCCCGGGTATCGTATACGAGACCCAAGCGGAGAGTATTCACGATACCGCCGTGATAACCTAGAATCTTTCCGGCATTATGATCTTCCGTGATTTTAGTGGTCCCGTTGAAGGCTTGTCCGGTTCCATTCAACGCGGACTCTGCGGTGTTCTCCGGAGCTCCGTCTAGAATGGGACTGGTCGCTCTCACTAGGGTTCCGTCGAAGGAACGCACTATATTTTGAGAAACGCGTAAGCCAGCTACGAGTCGAACCGTTCCTCCCACGTAAGATCTCTCACCGCTCAAGTTGGCAGTCGGAGAAATCAAATTATACCGATTGTACATCGTATTGGTGACATTGAATCCGTTCTGCGATTGGAAGCCGCTGTATACGCCTCCGTTGATCATTACCGGATCCCCAGGGCCTCCCGGTCTTTGGTAAGCTAAGTTTCTTTGCTGCGCATCGAAAGTAGAGTTGGTAAAAACGTCCCCTCCGGATTGTCCGCGGTCATGGTAGCTAAGAGTCTGAAGAGAATTTTCTCCCAAACCGAAAAACAGAGTGTTCGGGTTCGCGTCGTAGACCGCCTCTCCTCTCAATCTCCATTGGGTACCGAACACATAAGGAGCATCGAAAGCGATATCCTGGTATTGGCGCTGTTTGGTGGTATTGAAATACTGCGCATAAATTCTGAATTTATAAGGAGTATATTCGAAGAACGGATCGTCTTTGGTCCCATTATTATATGCGAATACACGAACTCCGTAACCTACGCCCGTATTCGGGTCGGAATTCAAAAGAGGAAGTCCTGTGGGGAACCAACCCTCCTTCTTCTTTTCCAGATCCTTCTTACAAAGTTGTCTTTGCTGGCTGATGTAAAACGGAAGATCTTTTCGTTCCGGCGGTTTCTCGCAACCGTCGATCACACTATCAGCGGTTGCTTGGTTTGTGAATACTAAGGCCAATATAGCAAACAAGCCCAAAGTATTGAGGAAATGCTTCATGCAAAAACCCGATTTTTCTATGGAATTCGCAAGTTATAATAGGGTGAGAAGCGATGTCAAATTTATTCCGGAACCTTTCCACTCCAACTAGGGTCGGTACATTCTAAGTCAAAAACTTTCCAAATCAATCGTTCGAAATAACGGTAAAAAATTTAATGCTATTGAAATCGAAACGTTGTTCGGAATGGATACAGTAAAAAATCAACGGAGTTTCAGAAGCATTTGATCCTGGGAAACTATCTCTCCCGGAGAAGATAGAATTTCCTCCACTTCCGCATCCAATCCGGACTTCAAGGCATGCTCCATCTTCATGGCTTCCACCACCGCAAGAGTTTGTCCCTTACGGACCTTGTCGCCCTTCTTCACTTCCATCTTGATGATCTTACCCGGCATGGGGCTTTTGATTTCGAACTGAGCGGCTTCTCCGCTGACCGAATCCTTTCCTTTCAATACGAATTGGAAAGTCTTGCCTCGGGTATGGATGTATAGTTTGCCGCTTTTCACCAAGGCGAGAGATCCGTCCGGCAGAGAATAATGACCTTCCTTCTCTTTGGTCCAGCTATAATGAGTCAGTATAGACTCCCATCCGTTTTCAGGATCGAATATTCTGGAAGAAATATCTCCCAGCTCCACTGCGTATTCTTTTTCCTTCAAGCGAAGTCTGTAGAAACGGCTCATGGATTCCCCCATAGAGATTCGGCGCCTAAAACGTCCCAAACGGAAGCGGCCTTCACCTGTCGCGACGCCAGAAAGGAAGCGGCCTTAGCTAAAGCCTCCTTTTCCTCTCCCGGAGCTTCCCATTCTATCTTATGGCGTTCCAAGAAATGGGTATCCGTTTTACCCTTTATAAATTCAGGATGTTCTAATATTCCTTTCAGATAATTCAAGTTGGTGATCGGACCGAAAATCACGGTCTCTTCCAACGCGGATACCAGATTCTTGAGAGCCTCGGTCCTGTCCTTACCGATCCCTATCAATTTGGCAAGCATGGGGTCGTAATACAGGGAGACCTCGGAACCCGAAACGACTCCGGAATCCACACGTATACCAACGTCCTCCGGAAATCTGGCGAGTTCAATCTTTCCGATAGAAGGTAAGAATTCGTTTTCAGGATCCTCCGCATAGAGCCTAACTTCTATGGAATGACCCTTTTGCTCCGGAGATTTTCCTCCGGTCAATTCGGTAAGAGTCTTATTCTCCGCGATACGTATCTGCCATTCCACCAAATCGTATCCGGTCACCGATTCGGTGACAGGATGCTCTACTTGCAAGCGGGTATTCATTTCCAGAAAATAGAAGGAACCGTCCTCTCCCAAAATGAATTCCACGGTGCCGGCCCCTAAATAACCGATGGAAGAGGCCGCCTTTACCGCCACCTCGCAGATTCTTTTTTTAATATCCGGAGAAAGATTAGGAGCGGGAGATTCCTCCACCACTTTCTGGTGTCTTCTTTGGATGGAACATTCTCTTTCGAATAGATGGATCGTATTCCCCTTGGAATCTCCGAATACCTGAACCTCTATATGTCTAGGATTTATAATATACTTTTCCAAGAAGACTCTGGAATCTCCGAAAGCATTTCCCGCTTCCCTTTGAGCGGATTCTAAAGCGGGCAGGAACTCCTCTTCGGAGAAGACCCGCTTCATTCCCTTTCCGCCTCCTCCGGCGCTGGCCTTGACCATCACTGGAAATCCGATTCGTTTGGCTTCGGAAAGAAGTACGTTCTTGTCCTGGGTATCTCCGTCATATCCCGGAACTACGGGAACGCCTGCCTTCTCCATAGCGATACGAGAACGTATCTTGTCTCCCATCAGGTCCACGGTTTCCGGTTTGGGTCCTAAAAATAGAATCCCTTCCTTTTGCAGGGCTTGGGCGAATTCCGTTTTTTCGGATAAGAATCCGTATCCGGGATGCACCGCATCTGCCCCGGTAGCTTTTACGGCTTCCAGAATTTTAGGAATGGAAAGATAAGAACGGGAAGGTTCGGACTCTCCTATGTAGTAGGAAGAATCCGCCGATTTTACGAATGGCGAGTCCTTATCCGCATCGGAATATACGGCAACGGTTTTGATCCCGAGTCTTTTGCAGGTTCTTTGGATTCGAAGAGAGATTTCTCCCCTGTTGGCGATTAGAAGAGTATGAATCACTTTTTGCCGGCTACTTGGGGTTCTCTTACGGTTCCGATCTCCTCGTCGAGTAGAATCTTTTCCCGACTCATGGTCTCGTAAAGGAAATCGCGGAAACTCTCCCAAGATTCGTAGGACCAAGGTTCGTATCTGCCGATCATCTTGTATCCTACTTTCGTGTACATAGGTTCCGTCTGATATCGTGTGATACCGGATTTTAGAATCACTACCACAGGGATCTTGTTCTCATAAGCGAGCTTGATCATCCCCTTTTGCATAGGCTGAATAATCTCGGAGTAGGAATTATGACCTTCCGGATAAACGATATAAGACGTGGTAGAGAGACCCTTCAATACGTTACGCACGGATACTGCGATCGTAGTGGCCTTACTTGTATCAAACACCTGGGATCCCATGGCCTTCATCCACCAGTAAGCGACTAAGGTTTTCTTAATTACCTGGTTCGCCAAATAGGGTCTGCTCACGACCAAACAATCGTAAGGGAAGTCGATCTCGTTCACATGGTTTAAAAAGATCATATGACCTGTCTCAGGAACTTGGATCTCGTTTTTTAGAACCAATTCCGTCCGGGTCATGGAAATCACTTTTCTCCCCCAGATACGCGAACCTTTTAGTAAGGCGGAGTATTGCTTGGAACGATTTCCGATGATTGCGTAAAAGATCCCGACTATCATAGCGGGAAAGGCGCTGGTAAGAACCAGCCAGAGCGTTACCAAATAGGTTTTTAAGACAAGCTTGCGGTATGCTTTGGAGAATCTGCCGAGACGGCTTTCCAAAAACTTAAAAGGACTCATGCAAGGCTATCCTTCGGTACTCCTGCAGTTTGGGAAAGCAATTTCTAAAGAGACGGTGTTACGAAGAATGAATTCCAAGACGGAATCGTAAAATTAGAACGCGAACATTCGACATCCGAGTTAAGAAATTTCCAAACCTTCCCATAACATACATCGTTCGCTCGAAGCCTAAGAAATAAAAAAGCCGGTCGTAAGGACCGGCTTTCTTCGCAACCTACTTATTTATTTTGCAGGCGCTTGGGATTTCTTACTTCCCGGCGGCTTTTTGTCTCCCAGTAGTTTCTTACGGGTTTCCGCATCCCAGCGCAGATAGAGTTTATTATCCACTTCTTCGTCATAGACCCTTCCGAGTATATCCACTGCGTCTCTACGATAATCGTCCGGAATTCTCTTATCGAACACCGGGCTCATGCGAGCGTCGGTTCTCACAAGAGGGTTGGTGGAGAAATCGTAAGTTACGCCTTCTACGGAGACCACTTCCGCAGGAGTAGTGTCTCCTAACTCGTTTTTGAGCTCTTCGGTCTTGGCATCCGATCTTTGCAGATAGTAATTGTCATAAGGATATTTGAGTTTGAAGATATTCATGGCGTTGGCTCTCGCGTCGCGGCAGAGTCCGATCGCTCCCAGATACATTTCGATACGGTGCTTTCTATGCTCCGGTTGTAATTTCTGGTGTTTCTCCAAATGTTTTTCTATCTTGAGCGCGTTGTTTCTAGCGTCCTTAGCTTCGCCCAGGAATTGGTAACCGAGTTCCATATTCTTCTCGATGGTGTATTTGTTCACCACATAGTGGAATTCTCTCGGATTATACATTCTGCGAGTAAAAGGCGCTTCCCTATTTTCTTTGATGTCCGCACGGATATAACTGTTCTTACCGTATTCCACGGAGATGTCTACGAGAGCCCTATCGGTAGGATTATTCGGATTCTTTTTCTCGATGGCCGTCTTAAGGATCTCTTCGGTTCTCTCCACATACGCTTGGGAAAGTTCTTCCAGAAGCAGTTCCATTCCTAACTGAGCTTCCAAGAAGCGTCGGTAGGAATTCACATGGTTGCCCTCGAAGAAATACAGGAGCCCTTCTTGGTAAAGTCGCTTCAGCTCCTTATATTTTACGAGCCGATCTCCTTCCGCTTGGGCTTGGTTTTGTTGATTCTGCCCTCCTGCCGCCTGCTTGGCTTCTCCAGGATAATTCTTAACGATAGGTTCTATCGCTCGCAGATAAGTTAAGAGCTCTATTCTCTTCTTGTACGATTTCATAGAAACGGCTTCGCCGTGTAATAGAGCTGGGGCGACTAACATCGCGATCATGAAAACGATCAATTTTTTCATTGGCGGACCTTTTCCTTACCATCTCCCCTTGGGAGACCGGGTTCAACCCGAAAATCGTGCTTTTCTTCTTAGTCTATCGGTTAGAATACGGTGAGAATTGACGCTTTCGGGACGATTTTTCCCGAAATTCTTCTTATGACAGCAACCGCACTCGCACAAGGCAAGAAAATCTCCTTCCGGAATAAGGAGGACACCGTTTGCCCGATTTGCAGCGAAGTCCACCAAAGGGAAAGTATGTTCCAAGGCGGAGGAAGGCTAATTGCAGGCAAACTCACCCAGGAATTACGTCGCTTATACGAAAAAAACAAAAAATTCGGTAGAGTTTCCCCCAACGATTATGTTCTGAGCGTTTGTCCCCGTTGTCTTTATACTTCATTTTCTAAAGATTGGTCTACTTTAGATGCGGATGAACTCGCAAAATTGAGAGAATCCGCGGAGAGCAGACGTAAAAACATAGAGTCCATCATGGGACCTACCGATTTTTACCAGGATAGAAATCTGATCCTGGGAGCAGCATCTTATCTACTAGCCATCGAATGCTACCAAGCCAGAAAGGTTACGGTAGCTCCTACTCCTAAAAAAGCGGTCTGCGCGGTACGCGGCGCCTGGTATTTCGACGATGTGAATGCCGAATTTCCAGGGATGGGCTACGACAAGATCCGAGACCTTCTCTACCAAAAATCGGCAGGTTGGTACACGGACACCATGGAGATCATGCAATCCGGTTCCGAACCCGTAGACGCGGCTTCCTATCTTTTAGGTCCGGATACGGACAAGAACTGGGGTTTCGACGGAGTCATTTATCTTTCCGCCTATCTTACCATGAAATTCAAGGAAGAACTCGCCTCCGACGCGGCTTCCAAATTGAACCTTCTCATCCGTGCTAAGAGAACTCTTTCCAGACTCTACGGTTCCGGAAAGGCCTCCAAATCCAAACCTTCCGTGATCATAGACATGGCCAAGGAACTCTACGACGAGTACAATAAAATCATCGAAGAGATGGGCGGAGAAAAATAGGCCCGTTGCATTTCGGCTCCTTCTTCCCTTACCGCGTTCCCTTCTCTCCGAACCGCCTTCGGACTCTAGGATTAGATTTTTAGAATACGATGACGACAGAATATCCTAGAAACTACGCATTATTATTGGAATTCGACGGGGGCGCATTCTTCGGATACCAAAGCCAAAGACAATCTCCCACGGTTCAGGAAGAAGTGGAGAAGGCTCTCGCTATTCTATTAAAGAAATCCGTACGCATTTGGGGTGCCGGCAGAACGGACACGGGTGTACATGCGAAAGGAATGGTGGTAAATTTCAAAACCGAAACTCCCATACAAAATCTTTCCAAGTTCCTTTTAGGCATGAATGCACTCACCGACCGGGGTCTGTCCATCCAAGGAATCACGGAAGTTCCCTTAGAGTTCAATTCCCAATTCTCCTGCACTGCGAGAGAATATGAATATCTGCTCTTAAACGCCAGATTTCCGCGTCCCGTTTGGAAAAACAGAGCCTTCTGGTCCCAACATCGGATTGACGTTTCCCGCTTAAGAGAAGAACTGGAACTATTAAAAGGTGAGCACGATTTTCGAAGCCTGGCCAAAGCCACTTCGATGAGGAACCGAAGGACTACGACTCGGGTCATTTACGATGCAAGCCTGGAAGAAAGCGTAGAGGAACCGGGGCTTTTCCGCTTGAAGATCAAGGCGAACGGATTCCTGCATAATATGATCCGGATATTGACCGGAACGCTTTTCGAAATTGCGATACAGAAGCGCAAAGAGACGAATATATTGAAAGTACTTTCCTCCAAAGACAGAACGATCGCGGGCACCACGCTTCCTCCCTACGGATTGTACTTTTTAAGAGCGTATTACGAAAAATTCCCCGAAATCGACAAAATGTACCGGGAAAGGGACGAATTCCAAGGAGTCCCGAGATGAAACGGATTTTCTTTCTCGCGATCACCTTTCTCCCTTGGGCGTCCCTATTCGCTGTCCCGGAGCAATTGGACTCCAAGGCTCTGAAATATCTAGGAGCGAACCAAATCCAAGGCCCCAGTCCTTTTCCTAAAATGGGAAATAGTTTTCGTAACGGAGAACTCTTGGCCCAGGCGGGAAATCTTCCTTCTTCCGGTCTGACCAGAACGGAAAAGAAAGACAATAAGAATGCGGACGGAGAAGAAGAAGAGGAGGAGGAACTCCCTAGCTTTTACGATAACCGCAAACCGGAAATCGGGTTTTGGATCGGCGCCTCGAATCCTATGCCCGGCTCGGATGCACAAAAATATTTGGATACGACTCTGGGAGGAGGTCTTTTTTATAGGATCCCCTGGCCTTGGATTTTCTATTTGGAATTCGGAGGATCTTACTCCAATTATCTCTCCCGATCGGAAAGGGCTCTCACCACGATTCCGGTCTACGGAGCCTTATGTTATAAACTTCCCCTGGAGATTCCCATTACATTCATCGTAAAGGCGGGAGGGGGAGAAACCTATGTGGTCGCAAGACCCGCGAATACCGCACGCTGGGATAAGTCTTTATTTGCCGGACTCGAGGCGAGTTTCATCGCAGGAAAGAAAATTCGGATTGGAATCCGTTTGGACTACAATAAGATCTACGAATCCGATTTGGAAGCACCCGCAGAGACCAAATATCCTTACTTGGGTCCTAGCGTGGATCCCAGATTGAGTAACCCGTACTACTATAATAAAGTGGATACGGAATTCTTCCATTTCGGTTTGATGGTGAGTTTGTTCCTATGAGTCAGAAAAATTTCGGCAGATTCGCGCTACTTCTCGCTTTAGTCCTTTCCTCCGAAGGATGCAAGGTAGGTCATTGGTGGGGAAATGCAACGGATGATCCCGTAGTAAGTACGTTATTCAATAACCGTATGCTTCTACTCATGAAAGGGACTTACGCTACGGATAATCCTCTGGATTTTTCGGAGTATAATAACGGAACGGGAGACTTTTACAAGGATCCAACCGGGGATCCTACTTTCAACCTAACGAGTCTCCCTAAAGCGTCCGCTCTTCCGATCTACATAGACATAGGAGAAGTTAGAATCTCCTCCAAATACCAGGACGGACTCGGAGGTCTTTCCCAGATCCGTACCGCTAAGGCCGCTAAGGAATTCTGGGACAATATCGCTCCGAACCGGGAAGTCTATTGTACGCAACCGTATACGGTGAATTCCAATACTTGCCGCCAACAAAACGGTGAATTCAAAATGGTGCAATTCCTCAACGGGGATGGGGCGGAATTTCCTTCCAACGATCCTACTGCCGGAACTTCCAACGGATTGCCCAGCCAATACTATTATACCGGAACCTATATCCGTTCCTTGGTTACCGGATGGGGAAATTCTCCGGGAGTGGACCTGACCAAGGTGACTTTCTTCGACAACTACGGAGTGTACGGATTCAATATAGTTCCGAGGATGGCCTATAAGCCGGGAACTACGGACAAGTCCACTTATCCCCTGATCTTTCCTCTTCTCTATTCCGTTCAGGAGGGAGAAGGAGATATGGAATTCAAACCGGGATACGAGCCTTATATCTTCGAGGTAAGAATGAATCTTAAAGAAAACTTAATGGTCCATTCTATCACTGCCGCAGACGGAAGTACGGCGGCCTCTCTGATTTCGGTAAGCGACTGGAATGTCAACCACGCGGGACAATCCGATATGGGAGGGGGCTTACTTTCCCGTTCCAGGACCATTTATCCCAATTCGGCATCCTCTCTCTCGATTACCGGCGGATCCGGAAACTTAACGCATTACTTCGCAATCTATAGGGAAAATGAAACGGATATTCTGGAAAAACTTCCCTTAGCTGCCTCTCCCGCGAGAAGCGGAACAGTGAAAATCAAATATATCAATCCTGGAATCCACAAACTCTACTGTTTATCGGATACTTCCTATGTGGACGGATTTCCGGATACGATCGTAGGAACCCCCCTCACCTTCTCCGTTCCGGAAAACGGGAACATGAACACGATTCCTCTTACTTATTCCTGCCCTTGAGCCTTGGCGCCGCCGGATGAACGACGACGGCGCGATATCTTTAAAGTTTTCCTAATATCTCTTCTTGACGGCCCATGAGTCGGACAGAAAGTCTCGGTCCGATTTCCTGAACGATACGGGAAGCCACGTAATTTCCCCATTTCGCGGAATTCTCGGAAGAATATCCATGAGTGAGTCCGTATAAAACCCCTGCCGCAAAGGAATCCCCCGCTCCGGTCGTATCCAGAAGCTTATTTACCGGAAAGCCGCTTACATGACGGATATTTCCCTTTTCGGAAACGAAGGCTCCGTTCGCGCTATCCGTCATCATGACCGTATCACAAAGTCCCGCGATGAACTTAAGCGCTTCCTCTTTGGATTCCGTCTCGGCCAAGGCCTTCGCTTCTTCCGCATTACAAAAAACTAAATCGCAATAATCCTTGGTCAGTCGGATGAAATCCTCCCGAGAACGATTCACGCAGAAAGGATCACTATAAGTCATGGAAACTTTGACTCCCGCTTTCTTGGATTCCTCCATTGTGACAAGACATGCCTCTTTGGTGGAAGGACCGTCCCAAAGATAACCTTCCAGATAGGAATACCCGGAAACTTTGAGTCTATCCAAATCCAAATCGTTTTTAGTGAGAGTGCTTGAGATTCCCAAATGGGTAAGCATGGTTCTTTCCGCGTCCGGAGTCGTCAGAATCACGCAAGTGCCCGTATGACCTTCGTTAGAAGGCTTTACTTCGAAGACGATCCCCGCCTTCTCCATATCCTGTTTATAGAATTCTCCGTACGCGTCTTCGGAGACCTTTCCGGTATAGCAACCGGTTCCTCCGGAATTCGCAATCGAAATCATCGTGTTCGCCGCGCTTCCGCCGGAACGAAGTTCTTTTTTGATCCCTTCCAGTTCGGTGAGGACCTTTCCTTGGGTCTCCGCATCCACCAGAGTCATCACTCCTTTGGACCAACCCAGTTTTTTCAAGATGGATTCTTCGGTCAGTGCGAGTATGTCCACTAGCGCGTTTCCAACGCCGAATACGTCGTAATGTTTCATTCTATCTCCAATTTTCGAATATTAGATTCTTATTTTATTCGGGGCGTACCCATTCCAGGAGTTCCCATCCGTTCCAAGACGCTTCGTACACCAAGGATCCTCCCACATGAGTGGCCAGAAGTTCCAGGAATTCCTCCTTCCTTTCGGTGATGACCCCGCTGAACAAATAATGCTTTGTGCGAATGGAAGCAATCTTCTCTATATTCGCCTTTAATACCGCGAAAGTGATATTCGCAATGCACAGATCGAAATTCTCTTCCTGAACCGCAGGATAATCGAAACCGCCCTCGTCCACGAACAGGATACTTTCCGGAATTCCGTTCTCATCCCGATTGAATACCGAGGAACGCACGGCATTCGGGTCTATATCCACCGCGAGTATACCGGAAGTGCCGAGCTTGGAAGCGGCAACGGAAAGAATTCCGGAACCTGTTCCGACGTCCACGATCCGTTTTCCTTTTAAATCCAGATCTCCTAATCGGGAAAGAACGAGTCTTGTAGTCTCGTGGTGTCCGGTTCCGAAGGCTAATCCCGGATTGATATAGACCGGAACGGAAGTCTCCGTAGGAGAAGGGGATTTTTTCTCCCAATCCTCTTTTTCCCAGGTGGGAACCACCCAAAAGACTCCGACGGAAAACGGTTTATAAAATTCTTTATAAGCTTCTTCGTATTCTTTGGTTTCTATCCAACGGGATTCTGCAAAGGAATTTCCGGCGGCTACTGCCTGGAGATAAACCCAGATCTTTGCCTCTGAATTGTGATCGTCCTCCGCGAGATAAACTCGAATCGGAGTGTGATCGGATATGATCTCCTCTCCCGGTTTACGCGCCTCTTCCCGATCGAACAGGATTTCATAATATCCGGCAACTTGCCATTCGTCCAAATAGGCGGAAAATTCTTCGGCAAAATCTTTGGGAATGGAAACCCTTACTTCCTTATATTTCACCGGGCCGTCCCGGGTAATTCGGACCTGTAGGACTCTTCTGCGCCGAGGAGTTCCACGTCCATTGGTTCGTTATTCTCGATGTACATTCTTCTATCCTTGACGATCCAAACCCAGATCCCTACGAATAAGGCCGCTGCGATCCATAATCCGAATCGGCCGCTGGGAAACACGAAAAAATCGAATAAGCCGTGTTGTGAAACCGCGAGGAAAAACGCTTTGGTAAGATACCAGACCCTTTCTCCTAGAGGTTTTCCGTTACTCTTAATCAAAAACATGGAAAAACAAAGATTGATCAGCAAATGAGCGTTAGACGACATCAACGTCCTACTAATAAACGTTGTGATTCTTTCGTTATCGGTGGCTCTGCCGATGTATTGGTAATTTTCCACTCCCGCAAAACCCAAGGCCACAAATCCTCCGACGAGAAACGCTTCCGGGCGAAACCGGGAAGTCTCCCTGTCGAAGGCGGCAATCAGGGAAAATCCCAGAATCAGAATCGATTTGCATGCTTCTTCCATCATTCCAGCCTGAACGAAGGCGAGAAAAGCGGTTTGGGAAAGTAGAGACTTAACGGCTTTCTTGGAAGTTTCGGCAACTTCTGTCGGCCATAGAATGGAATTCAATTTGAGGACGAGTTCCGTAGAGGCCCAACCCAAACCTAAGGCGACCAGAACGACCAAAATCAATCTAGGAAAATCCTTTTTAGGATGAGTAACGATCAAATAAAAGGCCCAGGGGAGAATACTGATTATGGCAAGTAGTTCTACGCTCATAGCTCCTCCATATAACGACCGTCGAACATCATCACCAGGTCTCTTTGCAAGTCGGTAGGCATAGCGTCCGGATTGATGGCCCCGTTCCAAAAAAGTTCCGTCACTCGGATATATCCTTTCGTGCCTGGAGGCGGCATCATTGGAGAAAGATTCTCTATCAACTCCAATGTCCTTCTATCCTGGTCCGGATATTCGGAATGCTGCACGAGCTCCACATCCACCACCTCGCCTTCGGGTGTGATCGTATAAGCGACTACACAGGAATAATTCGGAGGTGCGCTTTTCCAATAATCCATAAAGGATTCGTAGGTCCTCATTTTCGCGGAAATATAATTGGAATACGTAGGAGGAAGCTTCTTCCCTTTGATGCGCTTCACTTCTCCCTTGACTCTTCCTTCGTCGGCGGGTTTTTCGTTCGGCACCTTCTCCCCTTGTCGGGTGGTAGGAGTCTCCGTGCCGGTGATCACGCTTCCGTTCAGTCCGGAGACCTCGTCCGGAATATTCGGGTCGATAAAATAAAACTCCGCATGGCTATCCGGATTGTAATGACTATCCGGCCTATCCTGTTTGGAAGAATCCTTTTGCCTCACCATCATAGTGGGAATGATCAATATGAGTGCGAGAATAATGAGATGGACGAGAACGCTGAATGCCAAGTTGTTCGCGAACCCCGGACGCAAACCGCGAGAAGGAAGTTGAGTGAGGAAAGACCTTCTTAAAAGCCATCCGGAAAATCCGATCGTAGCGATAATGAATGCCAAGGCGATGGCCCAAGGAATAAAGGAAGCGGCGGTCTCGAAGAATTTCTTATCGGGTATCCCGGGTTTTAAACCCAGAGCGGCTAGGAATCGGATTCCGAATGCCGGCTCCAGCCAAGAAAAGAAGAAGGTCGCGAAGAATAGCCAAAATAAAAGATAAACGAATAGAATCGGAAATCCTCTCCACAAATTTCCGCAATAAACATGTCCCCAACCCGGGAGAAGAAAGTCCCGGATCTTGGCGTATCTTCTTTTCTTTGCCGCGTCTAAACTATCCCCCGTCTCGGAGGCTCTGGAAACTCGGACCTGCTTTACAAACCAGGCCCAGGGTCTTCGGAATAAAAACACCGGCCGTCTTGCGGACATCATTCCCGCCACGGCGATCAACCATGGAAAGAAAATCCAAAGACTGTCGGAGAACGCAAGAAAAGGAGCCATCTTTGCCCGGAGTTTCACGTTATACGATAATAAGGAGGTGAATACTAGGACGCAGGCCAAAGCGAGTAGGATAAAAATCGGATTCAAAATGGGTGGATTCGGTTCTCCGGTCTTCAGACGGGAACGAACGAATCTATATTGTCCGGTGAGAATAAATAGTCCGATGAAAAAAAGAAGAACTAGAACCAAGGATCCGTATGCTTTGGACTCTTCCGGAATTACGAGGATCAGTAGGCTTAAGATTTGCTCGAAGTTCGAGGAGTAAATCTGTAGGACCTCCAACGGAATGAGAACCGATGAGATCGCGATTTGTAATACGATCGAGGAGAAGGCGTTACGGCGGATTTCCCTGTCCTTAGGAAAGGCGAAGAGTACTCCGATCGGAAAGAATATACCGAAACCTACGAAGGGAGAGATCCAGGAGAGAAAATTGACCCCCCAGGCTACGATTTTTCGTTTTTGGGATTCATCCATCTTTTGTCTCAAGCACCCTTGTCCATTGGACCTCATTGCGTTCCGAACGCAAACAAGAATTGGCGATAACTTCGGGAATTTAATACTTTATCGCGAATCCTATTCGATAATCTATGGACTATGGAGAAAAAAGAAACCTTAGATTCCTCCCTGAAGGACATCGTATCCGTTTGTAAAAGAAGAGGATTCGTTTATCCCGGTTCCGAAATTTACGGAGGACTTTCCAACACTTTCGATTACGGCCCTTACGGAGCCGAACTTCTCCATAACCTAAAACGACTCTGGTGGAAACATTTCGTCCATCTCAGGGAAGATGTGGTCGGTCTGGACTCCTCCATTCTTCTCAATCCCAAAGTTTGGGAAGCCTCGGGTCACGTTTCCAACTTCAACGACCCTCTCATCGATTGTAAAAATTGTAAGGCAAGGATACGCGCCGACAAATTCTTAGAGGACCAGAAGGGAGAAGGCGCCGCCACCGGACTCACTCTGGAAAAAATGAACGAGGTAATCAAGGCCGGAAATTTTCCCTGCCCTACCTGCGGAAACAAAGGTAACTTTACCGAAGCCCGCGACTTCAACCTGATGTTCAAGACTTCTCACGGAGCCTCCGCGGAGGATGCACAGGACATTTATCTTCGTCCTGAAACCGCCCAAGGTATATTCATCAATTTTAAGAATGTGGTCTCCACCACCCGTAACAAAGTCCCCTTCGGTATCGCCCAGATAGGAAAGTCCTTCCGAAACGAAATCATGGCGAGACAGTTCGTCTTCCGCACCAGAGAGTTCGAACAAATGGAGATGGAATTCTTCTGCGAACCGGGGACCCAAAAGGAATGGTTCTCCCATTGGGTGGATTATTGCGTGAAGTTCCTAGTGGAACAAGTGGGAATCAAAAAAGAAAACCTAAAGATCCGGGAGCATGAAAAAGAGGAGCTCTCCTTTTATAGCGAAGCGACTTCCGATATCGAATACAAATACGGATTCGGTTGGGGAGAGCTCTGGGGTATCGCTTCCCGCACGGATTACGATCTTTCCCAACATGAAAAATTCTCCGGAGAAGACCTGAAGTATAACGACCAGGTCGCAGGAAAAAAATACATTCCTTACGTCGTGGAACCAGCGCTCGGCCTCAACCGACTCTTCTTGGCGACCATAACGGACGCGTATGCTGAGGAAAAACTTCCCGACGGAGAGATTAGGACAGTACTACGTTTCGCTCCCCAAGTCGCTCCCGTAAAAATCGCGATCTTCCCTCTTATGAAAAAAGACGGACTCCCAGAGCTCGCCAAATCCATATTCGCGGATCTTTCCAAACTAGGAAATATAGAATACGACGAGGGGGCCGCCATAGGAAAGCGTTACAGAAGACAGGACGAGATCGGAACCCCTTATTGCATCACGGTAGATTACGATTCCTTAAAGGACCAAACCGTTACGGTTCGGGAAAGGGACAGTATGAATCAAGAAAGGGTTCCCGTTCAGAATCTGAAGGCGTATTTCGCGGAAAGAATCCTTTAATCAAGGTTTATAATGCCGGACGTCGTCCCTGCATTCCTGCCCCAAGATCAGAGGATTGGAAGGATTCATCAGATTTACTGCGGTATCCGACAGGCCCCAATACATTCCGCAGAGAGAATTCGTACAATGATTTCCGTGAGCGGTATCCTGGTGAGCCGTATACATGGGGATTCCGGAATTGACTAAACCTAAAGCGTGAGATAGCTCGTGCGTTACGGTCATCTGCTCCGCCTTTTTTACCTTATCGGGAGAAAGTGAATCGTTATAGTTTTGAATGACTTCCTTAAAAAGGAAAATCGCAGGTGCTCTCAAACCCGGGGTTCCCGAAATAGTCACTCCTATCACTCCGGGAGATCCGTCCAGATGTCCCTGAACGAATGCGATAAAAAAATTAGCGGTGGAAAAGCTGGAAGATTTCCTTCTATACGAGGACTCCAAAGCCAAGAGCTGAGGGATCGTCCAACTCGTCTTTAGTTGGTCGGGAAATTCGGTCATATCGCTTAGATCCGTAGGAACCGTAACTCCCACGTTATACGATCTATCCGCGAAAATATCGGCAAGATTCTTATAAGTGACGCTCCAAACAGAATAGGAGCCCGGATAAGCGAATACTCCAGTATAGGGTTCCGCTCCCGTTTCATAAGCGACTTCCACGCCCACATCCCGCACCGAAGAGAAATAGACCGAGGACCTGTCCGGATCCTGGGATATCAGATAATCGATGGCGATATATTGGTATACTGCGGGCGGTAACTCTGAACTTTTATTTGTATCGCAGGCTATACAAAAAGTCAGGAGAATCAGGATCGGAAACCTAAAAAGCATTTATACCTTCGCCTTCTTATAACACATAGACGATGTCGATTTGCAATTTTTTTTGTTTTTCTTTCGTAAACAAAAACGGCAAAAGAAAAAGGCTCCCCAAAGAACGTATTCCAAAAAATCATTCTAACGATGCAAAATCCCTCGTTTACGGTACGTCCCATTCTTCCCGAACATAGGGAAGAAACCATAGAAATTGTGAACCAATTCTTTAGGATGCTGAATCAACTTCCTTTGGACGGAATTTTTAGAGTCCGCCCTAGAGCCGCCACTAAGATGGTGGATATCTATTTAAAGCTAAGGGGCACGGAAAAAATCGTTTTTATCGGAGGCTTTCTGGAGGAGGAACTCGTTTCCATTCTAATCGCAAGAGTGGAAGAGAAACCCTATCTAGAAGAGGAGAAGAATCTTTTCATAGACCTCGCAGTCACCAAGCAAGGAAAAAGGAAGTCCGGTTTCATGAGGCCTCTCGTCGAGGAGACCTTTCGTTGGGCCAAGGAAAACGGAATCCAGGCGGTGGAACTCAGAGCAGTAACCCGGAACGAAGGCGCGGTCGAATTTTGGAAAAAGATGGGTTTCGATCCGTTCTATATCCGATTCCGCAAATCAGTAGGCGACCGATAATTTTTTTTCGAAAAGCTAATTTTTAAAATTCTAATATTCTTTCCGAACCTAGGATTTGAATCCGTTCGTTTTATGGGTTCCGTCGCAATAGGGTTTATTGGAGGATCCGCCGCAACGACACAAATAAGTGTCCGTGGTACGATTCGTAACCCTCCCCGTTCCTGCACAGATTTCCAGATTGCCCGTTACATGCAATGGACCGTTTAGAGCGGGCTTGATCCTTAATTTTCCGTTCCGATTCTCCAACGGTTTCGCATCCAGAGACTCCGGCTCTCCGGTGGCCTTAAATCCTATCCCCACATGGCTTGCATCGCAAAAGGGTTTATTATTGGAAGCGCCGCATCTACAAAGTGTGAATCGAAATCCGGAAGGACTTCCTACTAATTCCATATCTGCATGAAACGCGAGGGGTCCGTTTTCTCGGATACGAACCACGTTTACGAAAGGTGCGATCTCGGCGTAACTAGGATCCACCGGTTTGAATTGGATGGCGCCGGAAGGACAATTCTGAGCCAGAGCCCGTATTTCCTCCACGCTAGCTTTATCCGGATAAATCCATTCTCCTTCCACATTCGGAACGAATACGTCGGGCCGATCCAGGACGCAATGGCGAGAATGAATGCACTTCTTTCCCTCGAATAGAATGGTCGCGTCCTTACCCGGAACTGTTTCCATACTTTCCCCCCTCTATTTTCCTAAGCTTAGCGTTTTATGCCTAATGCGAATTCGGGAACATCCTACACGGATGGAAAATAAATAAAAGGAAATATTCTTTTTACTCTAAGGAAGATGGAAAATACCACATCGGAATGCTTGCTTTCTGTACTGCTTCGTTCTATTCTTAGCCATAGCGGATCGATTTTCTCCGAAAAATCCCCGTAACCAATTAGGTAGTATCGATGAGCAAAGGTTATCATTCTCGCTCTCCCGAAGAGTTCCAGGAATTCCTGAAAAAATCCAGGGAAGCCGGTAAAAGCAAGAATCGATCCAAACTGATTCTGTTCTTCGATGTGATCCTTCTACTTTTCATTTTCGCGGTGGTCGCAAGACTACTAAACCCCCTCGCCTTCACGGGACAAACCGAATCCAAGGAAGTTCCTTGGGAAGAACTCCAACTTAGGGTTACTTCCAGCCGAGAGGCGGGTAAGGATTTACCCGTATTCTTTCTATTCGCAAAAAACCAAGGTAAGGTTTCTCGCGAATTTCCTTCCAAGGAAGAATCCCTGAGCCTTAGGATCTCCGCCGGAGACGGACTGAATTGTTTGTCGGAGGTCCTACATTTTTCGGAGAGAAGGATCGAACCGGGAAGCACGGAGTATTTTCGTTATTCTCCCGACGAGTCCAAACAAGCCGCCCTTCCTCCCGAATGCAAGGTCGCTCAGAAATCCATGTGGAATAATATTACGAAAGCCTTTCAAAAGGAAAAGCAGAGAAGAATGGAAATGCAGGTCTCTAAGGATCGCAAATCGATTTCTTTGGAGATACAAAACTTCTGAGGGAAATGAAATGAACGAAGAAATCCAGGCTCTGAATCGAATCGTAGCCATAGTGGACGATAAGGCTAGTCTCTTTAAAAAGGATTGGAGAGATATGCCCAAGGTGCGCGCAGTTACCGAAAGAAAACTGATCCTGGATCTGATCGGAAACGCTCTACAATTGGCTAAGAATGTAAAACCTAGCCCTACGGATTTATTGGGAGATCTGCAAAAACTAAAGAAAGAATTCGAGAATCTTCCCATCGGTTAAAAGAAACCGGTTTCGATCGGAAGGTTCCTATTCTTCCTTAAGCGCCGAGTCTATCTATAGGAAGAAGTGTCCTTCTCCCACTTTCTCTCCGCCTCTTCCGTATAATCCCGGATTTCGGAATAACTTCTTTTTCCGTCCAAATATTCCAGTAGGAACTTATCTCCTACCAAAAGTTGGATCGCAGGCAGATCGGACCGGAATTCGTAAGGTCCTTGTAGGAACTCGAAATCCTCGGGATACGTTTCCCGGATCGTTCTTAGGAAATGCAGACCGAATAAAAGACTATGGAATTTTTTAGGTCGATCCAATAGGATTTGGTATCCGCCGCATATTTTTCCCGCGTGCTTATGGAAGGTGGGCATGTATTTCAGAGGACGTAATCTGAAGTTTCCTTTCTGCTTCTCCTCCAACTTATCCAACAAGTTCCGATCCAGATCGTTTATATAAGGAGCGCCGAAAGTTTCGAAGGGACGAGTGGTGCCTCTTCCTTCGGATAGGTTCGTTCCTTCCAGAAGACAGAGTCCGGAATAAACGAAACAAGTGGTCAAGGCCGGAATATTCGGAGAAGGAGGAACCCAAAGGAATGGATCGAATTTTTTCGGATAAATCTTCCACCGCTTCAATTCCAAATCCAAGGAAAAGCGATCCTTATAATATTCCAACAGAGCTCCTGTGGAAAGGCCGTGTCTGTGCAAGGTCCCTTGCACTCCTACAAACGAGGCGTATTCGGTCTCCAGAGGAGTTCCTTCCATTTTTTTTCCGGCCGGGTTCGGAGAATCCGCCACGACGATCTTGATTTTTCCTTTGCCGGAACGGGAGATCGCATCGGCCGCCTGCATCGCGTAAAGCGCACTAGTCAGAAAGGTATAATAACGGGCCCCTACGTCTCTGATATCGATGAATAGAACGTCCAACCCGGATAGAGCGGATTCGTTGGGAACGAGGCTGGACTCGGTATCTCCGTAGAGATTCAATATTTCCGTTTCTCCCAAATCGTACAAAAGTCCGGACCCGGAAATTTGGTCTTGCAACTCCGCGAAGAGCCCATGCTCCGGAAGAAAGAGTTTCTTTAGTCCGTATTTTTTCTGGATGCTTCGGAAATGGTAGTCGTGGTTCCAACCGTAGGCGCTTTGGTTGGTAAGCATTCCTATGGATGCGCCCCCGAAGAGAGAGTCCGTTTTCTTCATTTTGATTTTGGAGTTTTCTCGCGGATCTTCCGCGAGTCAAGCAAGACACAAAAGAGGAAGCCGCCATAGTTTTTCGCAAAGATTTCCGAAGTCCGTTTTTGGCGGAAAGCTTAGAAAAAGAGTTTCCCTTATCGACGAAGGATAGTTTTCTTCTTAATTTGCCCCAGATAGCGATCGTATGGCATTAGATACAAGCGTACCCAATCAAAAAGTCTCCGTCAAAGCAGGCAGCGTCCTATTTTCCGAAGGTTCTCCGGCCAACTCTCTAAATGTTTTGCATAGCGGAGCGTTGAAATATATCGGCGAGGCTCCGGGCGGTAGAAAACTGGAGTTATTCAAACTTTCCGGAGCCAATCTCACTCCGGGAGCCACCGCACTCTTCACGACCGGGCGCTATCCTTATACGATACTTGCGGAACAGGACTGCGTTCTTTCCACTTATGTCATGTCGCAGGCTACCGTAGGTCGCTCTCTTGCCGCAAGGAGTTCCCTGGGAATCATGGTGGGGCGTTCCTTAGTTCGGGAAATCACGGAGTTATTCAAAAAAACGAACCAGCTCAGAAAGATCGCTTCCGACATGGCAAGGACGAACGATAACCTCTCCCTGTTATATTACCAATTCAATCCGAGCGTGTTTCCGGATATCAAACCCGGTCAACCGATCGCGGAACCTAGCGCCGAAATCGTGGACCCGGTTCTGCGACTTTCTAGGGAGAATCTGAAACATTTCTTCGACAACGGAGGAATCCTTCCGGAAAGACCGACTTCCATTTATGTGGACGAAGATCATTCCCAACAGTTGGGAAAATACTATCCGGAAGAAATCGAATTCCAAGACGGAGAATTCAATTTCGTTCGTAAGATTATTCTCGCCGATCCGAATTTGCTCGCTCAACTGTTCGCATCCGATCCGAGTATGGTTTCCTATGCCTGCGAAAAATTAGGGAAAGTGCAAAGCGATCTTACCGGAACCTCCCAGGGATTACTAGAAGAAGTGGATGAGGCGTTTCGTTTGCTCGTAGGCGGACCGGAAAGTCTCACTGAAAAATATTACCTGATTCTTGATATGACGGCTAATGGATACGCTACCGCTCCTCCCGAATTCGTAGTTCCCATCCTCCAGATCGTCGCCCAAAAAATCGAAAGAGCACTCGCCGGTCACCAATCCTTATTCGGATCCGCGCTGCCGAATCCTTCCCCGAACACCAAGGCCTTCTTAGAAAAAACGGCGGGACTCGCTAAAAAATTCGAATCCAGCGCTCCGGCTGCCGCCTCCAATAACGGAGGAATCTCAGTGGATTCCTCGGCGGACGCAACCGCTATCCGTAAGGAATTAGCCAATTCAGCCTCGACCATCATTCAATTCTCCGGACTAGGAGGAGACGCCATCAAGGAATTCTCCGCGATGATGGTAAAACTGAAATCCCTCAAGAATCCTTTGGATTCCGATAACGATACCAGAAAACTTCGTAGGTCCATTACAAAAACCTACTTTGATATTTACGCTGCCTGCTTCCAGAAATACATTAACAGCAACAAGAACGTGCCTAAGCCCGTGGAACTGATGCTGAAATACGGTCATTTCGACGAGACAATGCTCGACGATTCCCAATTGGTATTCATGTCCACTTATAAGGATGCAATCACCAGCGTTTCGGATATTCCGATCCATTACGGAACCGAATGGTTGGAAAAAATCTATCGCAGAGAGACTCCGACCTCCTTGGACGAGCTTGGACAAAACTTTTTCGATAAGGTCAAGATGGACAACCGCAACGCGGTTTATAAGAAAGAGTCCGATCTACCTCCCGATATAGACAATCCGGAAGCCAGATTGAAATTCGAATTCGGAGCCATGTACGAAGCGAACGTTCGACTCACCACGGGTTCCTTGGCTACCTATCTGCCTATTCTTACCAAGTACCATTCTCAAATTCCTCTCGGAAAAGCCTACGTTTCCAAAAAGATGCTCACGGATGCGATACACGCGGTTCTCGGCGCGGATTTCTCCGTGTTCAATCGGGAGGTGATCTATAATAATCCGGAGATGGGAATCAATAAGGAATTCATCCAGAAAGCGGTGATCCCGGATTTCGTCATAGTGCCCTCGATAGGAAGTAAGATCATGATGTGGCAGGAACTCTCCATACATCGAGGTTCCGGTTCCAAGGAAAGCCGAGGCAGAATCGTGCTTCCTATCTTCGTGCAAGGAGACCTGAAGTCCTTGCTCATCGACGCGTTCGCCGCGTTCCGTTGGGAATTATGCAAGAGTATTCTGGGTCCGGAATGGAATAACGTGGGTAACCCGTCCATCACCGCGGATTATATGGACTATGTTCAATTCTATAAGAAGAATAAGGATCTCTCCATCGAAATCAAGGAGAAGCTCGCAGCGGAATTCAAACGCTTCCGAAACGAGAGGGATATTTTCGCGAACGACTACCAGATGTGGATCAAGTATGAAGCGGAAGGAGTCCAAAGATTGAACCGGGTGGTCCGAAGCATATTCTACAGACATATCCCCTTCTCCCGTCAGATTCGGGAAAAAGTGGCCAAGATGCCCGCATTCGCGGAAATCAATAACCGTTTCATCAATATTCGTACCCGTAAATTCACCGAATTAGAAAACCGTTATAAGAAATATATCAACGCCTTAGGAAGTCTACCCGAACCGTTGCGGGAAAACCTGGAATTCTACCGGGTATAAATTTCTTAGTCCGGATTCTTTCGGATGATTACGATCTCGTGATTCTATATTACGATTCTACCAAATCCGAATCGATAGAATTCATATAATTACCGTAAGGATGATTCGACAGATCCGACTTCGGTCCGATCCTAGGCGCCGGAAGCTTCCGTCTCTTATAAGATCGCATGCGAATCCGGGTAAAAATCATACTCACAGTATTCTTCTCTTTATCCATATTCCTATTTCTGGACCGCTTCCTTTTTCCCGAGATTCTATTTAGAATACCCAACGAATTGGAATGGGATACTTCTCCCTGGTATAATTTTCTAAGAAAGAGATCCGAAATCCGTTTCTCAGATCGGGAAAACGGAGTGCTTCTATTGGGAAGCAGCGTCGCTCTTTATTCCGTGCTTCCTGAAAAATTCGAAGAGAGAGTGAATGAGAGTCTTTCTGTCGATAAGAAGATTCGAGCCGAATTCTACGCACATCCGTCTCTTACCCCTTCGGATTTCTATTATTATAAGGAGGATATCGCCTCCAAGAAACCTAAAGCGATCGTTTATATTATAAATCCTGCGGATTTCCAATTGGAATATCTGAAACAAAATCCTAACGGTGCCCAATACGACGAAAAAGATTTTTTCGCCGATTCGGTCCATACGAGACACCAAAATCGACTTCTATACCCCGATCGTTTCTTTTTGGAAAGATGGAAGGAGATACTTTATATCGGAAAATCAGAAGCGGAAGTATTCGCTTCGAAATTTCTCTCCTATGCGGTGCGTTATAGGAGTTTCTTTTACGATCCGATAGTGGCTTGGTATATGCACCGCTTCCGCTGGGGAAGATCCTACCATTATTATACTGGAATACGACCCAAGGAGGGGATCTATTTAAGAGGATGGACCAAAAAGAATTTCGAGATCGATTGCGAGATCGGAAAACAAGTCTGGAAGGACAGCGTATTTATCCAAAAGCCGGGAACGACTCTTAGAATTTCCAGGCTTATGCCCAAGGAAGAAATCGTGTTCGAGAAAAAATACGAGAAGAAGGGTTGGTATTATCTGGAGATTCCTTTTTCCGATTCTCCTACTAAAACGACTCTTCGCTTCGAGGCCGATAAAACCGCTTCTTCCAAAGAAGTCGACGATAGAATCTTCGGATCGAAAGAAGAATACGGAATCCGACTCTCGCAAAATTTCTGTAGGGCGGATTTCAGGGAAGGCATTTCCTATTCTAGAATTTCAGGCTTCGACGATTCCCGGGTGGAATCCATGTCCGATTCGGATTACGACAAGGATTACAATTTCAGAATATACAGGAATAACGATACCGAAGACGTTCTGAGCCGATTCAAGAAGCTAAGGACCGGCAAGAAAATCCTCTCCGAACGAAAGCAATTCTTAAGTTGGTCACAGATGGATTATCTAAAAAAAGGGGTCCGTTATCTTCTGGAAAAAAATATCCGGGTAATTTTAATCCATTCTCCCGAAAATCCGAAAGAGAAAAAAGAATACGATAAAAGCCCATGGTATAAAGGTTATCTATCTTTCCTACGAACGCTCGGAGAAGACGGATACGAATTCGTGGATAAAGGGGACCTTTTTCCTAGGAAACAATCCTTTTTGGATCCCCACCATCTTACCTATTCCGCCTCCGAAATCGCGAGCCGGGATTTCGCTGAATCCTTTTTAAGAAGCTTTGCTTCCGGATCTTCCGAATCGGGAAGAAATCTTAGCGAATAGCCATCCGAACAGGGGGCCCAATCTCTTTCCGTATACTCCGAGTAAAATCCCGACGAGAAGGGAAAGCACCAAGGAAATCCTAGGATTCTGTTCGAATTGCTTTACGATACTGTATTCCCATTTGTCTAGTCCTTGGTAACGAACGGACCCATCGGAGATCTCTATCAGAAATTCCTTTAAGGATTCTATCTCTTCCTGGTTCAAACTCAGATTCGGCATGCCGCTAACGGGGTTTAGAAATTTAGGATTCTGTAATTTGGAGGAGATATACAATTCGATCTTCTTATCCGGATCCAAGTTGGGATCGGCGAGTTTGGATCTGACTGCGTTCCATTTTTCATGCTCCGGTTCTTGAGCGTAGGACTGCATTTCAGAGATCTGCTTTAGGAATTCTCCTTTTTCGAATTGTTCCTTCAATCTGGAATGAACCGAATCCAGATTCGGTGCGACATTACTTCCCACTCCTCCTAAAGTATGGCAACTACGGCATCCTTTTACTTCTACGAGTTGTTCTCCCGTATACTTCATCTTTTCGGCGGCGATTCTTCCAGGAACCAGCTTCAGCACCGGTGCGGGCAATAATCCTCCGTCCTTTCTCATACGTATATGGGAGATATAAATGCAGTCATCGCCCAACGCGAGTCCCGTAAAATCGGCTCTTCTTTCCTCTTCGTATTTCGTAGGCAGAATGACCCACCAAGGTTCTCCCACGACTCCTTTCTTATCGTCCACCGGAACGGCGAGCAACGACGTGATATGAGAAGCCGCGATCACAAGGTGCCCTCTCAGAGCGGCCAATTTATGATTTTTAGGAACGTAGATCATATCCGCCGGTCCGACCGATTTGGGAAAGGTCATGAGATTATTATACGTCATGCTAGGATTCGTATTATCCCAGGGAAAATCCGTGCCCTTGGTCGCCTTTACCAAACGATCTATTTCGGGTCCATTATCCGCAACGTAAACCTCTCCACCTTCCGACTTAGCGATCGCGAAAGGATTTCTCAATCCCATAGAGAAGATATAACCTTGAGGGTCGGATTTCTTTCCGGTAAAGAAAGGGTTGGATTCCACCTGGGAGAAATCCGATTTTAAACGAAGTAGCTTTCCGTTACTGCTATCCTTCTTATGAGAACTTGTCCAAGATTGACCGTCTCCGGTCCCGACCCAAATATGATAATTGGAATCCACGAAGCAGTGGCCGATCTGATGCGCTAAGCCAGCAGTATCTCCGCGGAAAGGAGCGTCGAAGACCTCGACTTTTTCAATCTTAGTCCAAGGACGAGTTCCTACAGAGCGCCACTTAGTGATCTTATTACTTCTCCCCCAACCTTGTTGGTAAACTGCGGTAGTATAAAGAGTCTTATCGTCAGGAGTAAAGCAGGCTCCCGTTTGCCCCATCTCTCCTTGAAAATCGGGAAGTTCTTTTCTAGGCTTGGATATATCCTCGTCCTCTCCGATCTGTATTACGTTTCCGTTTCTAAGCCTCGCTCGAATCCCTCCTCTCAACTCGCTCACGACGTATAGAACGTCCTCCGTCGATTTTCCCGGATTCTTAAGCAATGCGACGCTTACCGGAGTGGTGAAGTTTCCCGCGTCTTCGATAAGGGTGAATCCTTCCTGCACCTTCCACTCGGCGTTCTTTTCTCCAGCGTTATTCTGGATTCCCTTGCTCGTATAGAATTGAGCGAGAAGAGATCCGGGATGAATGAATGTAATAAAACTTAAGATTACGATTCCTATTCTTATCGTTTGCATGCCGACAATGGCTTTTTAGAAAATGAAAGGAGCAAGCAAAAAGCGCACGACCCGTATTACAGAACGAAAACATCTACGGATAGTAATCGTCCAGATCTTCTGGCATTCATTGTTCTGTAATCGTATTGCTTTCTTTTTGAAATTAAAAACCGCGATGATCGACAGCATGCTGAATGCAAGAACGGAACGCAAATGGTTCCAAGCGATCCTATTTTTGGGAGTCGCGGTGAGAATAGCGACCGCAGTATTGAATAGCGGATATCTCGCGCTGGACGATTATTATATTCTATTTTTCGCGGTGCCCGCCCAATCCGAATCCTTATCCTTAGTGGATTCCGTACAAGCTGTCCCGGAAATTCGGTCTCTCTTACCCGATGCTCTCGTTAGACTGTTCGCAAAAATCGCTTATACTATAGGATTCGACGATCCGCTTCACCAGATCCAATTCGTATTTGCCTGTCTAGGATTATTATCCGCGATTACGATCTGGATCGGTTATAGATTCTTAAAATACTTGTATCCTCCTTCCGAGAATCCTGAAGAGGAAAATTATACCCAATGGATTCCTCTTTCAGGGGCCTTTTTACTTTCCTTACATTTTCTGATGCCTTTCGTATCCACTAGGGCATTGATTGAATCCATGTCGGCGCCCTTCCTACTCGGAGGAACCTTCTTCGCTTCCGTTTATTGGAAGGAGGGAAAATACAAGGATTTAGGATTATCGATCACTCTACTCGCAATCGCCTCCTTATTCCGATTCCAGGCGGGAGTATGCGCCGTTGCTCTATTTTCCTTAGTAGCATATCGCTCTTGGAAGAATAGAAGTCCGAAGGATATCTATCTATTTGCCGGCTTCTCTCTCGCATTACTCGTTCTTACCGGAATACCGGATCTGATCTTCAGGGGAAGTTTTCATTCCTCGATTCGATCCTATATTTCGTATAATCTAAATCATTCGGCGGAATACGGGGTCTCTCCTTGGTTCGCATATCTACCCGCGATTTTAGGCGCTTCCCTATTTCCTTTCTTTTTGGGAAAATACGAAGGATTCGGTTGGAGATCGGTTTATTCTCCTTTAATTCCTACGATACTCTTCTCCGGTCTATTTCTAATCGTTCATTCGGCGATCCCCCATAAGGAAGAGAGATTTCTACTCCCCGTCCTTCCGTTACTCTTGGTTTTACTCGCGCCTCTTTGCGCCTACTGGCACGGCGGAAGATATAAAAAGATCTCCGTTCGAAGAGTCTTATTTCTACTTACGAATTTTCTATTACTGGACCTTCTCTGTTTTTTCACGATCCAAAACAATTCCATCCAATTGGTTCGCTATCTGAATTTCCATACCGAAATCAAGGAACTATACGTTTACAAGGACTCAATCACACATCTTCCGGTGTCTTACGCATATAGGACCCCTCTGGAGAGATTCGAATCCGTGGATACGTTGGACGAAAACGAGCAACCTAGGATCGATAAATTCGATCCTTATAAATCCTGCTCCGCGGTGTTGGTCGTAAGAAAGGATTATGTACTCGGAGGAATCGATCCGGAACCTCCCTGGATCCTGGTTACTAGCTTCGGTTCTTCTCCGTTGGAGGAATTCGCGGTATCCTTGAATCCGAATAAGAACAAAAGAAGATCCAGTCTATACCTGTATCAATTCCAACTTTGCAAGCAACCCAAAGGAGACGCAGTTTCCGATTCCGGAACTCCGACCTTCTAAAAAAAATAGGATTTTCCAAAAGCGAAGAATGCGACCTAAAGTATCCGTACTATTGCCGACCTACAACGAAGCCGAAAATATCGAAATTTGCCTCTCCAACCTGGGCCGAATCTTCCAAAAAGAAGAATATGAAATTATTGTAATAGATGATAATAGCCCCGACGGGACCTGGTCCATTGTGGAAAAGATCCGAGAAGTAAACCCCAGACTCAAATTGATCCGCAGAATGACGGATCGAGGGCTTTCTTCCGCTATCGTATCCGGAATGAGCGTAGCGGAGGGAGAATTCTTCCTGGTAATGGATGCGGATTTACAGCACGATGAAAGCATTCTTCCCGAAATGATCCGAGAATTGGAAAACGGAGCCGACGTGGCAGTGGGAACCCGATACGCAAACGGAGGCTCCACGGGTAAATGGAATTGGATTCGAAAGTTCTTAAGCGTGGTCGCAAACGCATTCGCAAAATTCTTATTGCCCATCAGGATTTCCGATCCTATGAGCGGATTTTTTGCGATACGTAGAGAAGTATTCTTTAAGAGCGGGGAAAAGATCAATCCCGGAGGATTCAAGATACTTCTGGAACTCATCGGAAGATATGAAGGAGATCTCAAAATCAAGGAAGTTCCTTTCCATTTTCGCAGAAGATTGCACGGAGAAACCAAGCTCAATAATTCCATAGCGAGAAGCTTTTTAGTCAGCGTATTGGATCTCAGATTCGGAAAATGGGTTTCGTCCACCTTTCTGCTCTATTCTATAGTTGGAATAAGCGGAGTCTTGGTAAATCTATTCGGCTTCGTATTATTCGAAAGTCTGGGAATCAAGGACGTTTCTACAGGATTCGAGATTCTTCCCCTATTTCCCGCCTCCGTATTCTTCGGGATAGAATTGTCCATCGTGAGCAATTTCATCCTGAATAACTATTTTACTTTTTATGAAACTAGATACGAAAAGTGGGCCGCGATACGTGGATTCGTCATCTTTTCGGGAGTAAGCGCCTTAGGAATACTCGTGCAATTGGGAATCTTTCAATTGCTATTCCACAAATTTCTGCCTCGATTGGGAGTCCCGCAGAATTTCGAGGCAAGATTGCTAAGCGATCTGACCGCGATCGCCGTGGCTATGTTTACGAATTATTTCCTGAATTCGAATATCACCTGGCTAAACCCCTCGAGAAAACGTTCTTAGAACTTCCCGAGGAGTTCCTATTCTTCTCATATTCAGGAGAGAAGCAGGCTCTTGTTTTTTTCCAGATATCCTTTTGCGTCTTCCGGTTCTTCTCCGGTTAGGTCTTTGACCGAGGTGCTGACGCCCTTCATATAACCTTCCCGGATGGAAACGTCGAAAGATGCCAACGCATCCGCCATCGGTTTAGGTATTCCGGCTCCAACGAGCCCCTTGGACAATTCCTCCGCAGGAAGATCCAAGTAGGAAACGTTCTTATGAGTCAATTCTCCGGTCAGCTTTGCGAGTTCCGAATACGTCCAAGCCTTGGGCCCCGTGATGTCCAGAACGAGGTTTCCGGAAGAAGGAGCGACCAATGCGGAGGCCGCCGCCTTCGCGCAGTCCAGACGAGTCACATAGGAGCAGGCGCCTTCTCCTCCGGAACCGGCGAGTGTTCCCGAAGTTGCGGCGTGCTGCAATTTTGGTATTAAATAATCCGAATAGAGCCCGTTTCTTAGAATCGTATAATGCAACCCGCTCTTACGGATCTTTTCCTCCGTTCCGGCATGTTCGGAAGCGAACGTAACGGGCGCATGATCCGGATCTATCATGGATGTATAAAGAATTCTTTTCACTCCCGCCCGAACGGCGGCGTCAACCGCATTGCCGTGTTCCTGGATTCGATTTCCTATATTATCCGTGCTGATAAGCAAAACTCTATCCGCGCCCTCGAAAGCCTTCGCGAGTCCCTTGGGATCTCCGAAACTTGCTGATCTGACGATTACCCCTCTTTTAGCGAAATCGTCGAGAGACTCCGGCTTTCTTGTGGTAGCGATAATATTCTTATGACCTTTCTTTAATAATTCTTCCAATACCAAACGACCTAATTGGCCGGACGCTCCTGTGACTAGTACTGTTTCGGAAATTTGACTCATTGGGATCCTCCGACCGAATGCGGAAAGAACGGATATATCTTCCGGACTTTCGCTCGATCCATTCTGAATTCATTTCTTAGACAACTTGAAACAATTAAAGTTACAAGTAAAATAAAAAATGATGATAAAGCGAATCGACCGATTTCTAAGATTTTTAGGGGATTAAACTTCTTCCAAGAGATAAGGTCTTGTGTATTCTCGAACGATCTCCACTACGAAGCGACCCCAAGATTTGGGATCCTCTTGGGAAATCTCGATTTGACGGACCTTAGGAAAATATGCCTGGGGTTTAAAGGCCGTATGAGTCAGCTCCATGGCTCTCAGATAATTATCCACTCTCTTGACTCTTACGAAATTCAATAGCTCTCCCTGAAGTTTATCCGCAGGGATATAGCCGATAATGATGAGTCTGGGAAAAAGGGACTTCTTTAAAAGATTGATGAAGTCCCCGAAACTGTCCACTCTATCGATAAAACCTTCGTAGGCGCCCCCACCCAGGTTCATGATCTGCGTCACGATATCCATTGTAAAGGATACGCCTTCGGCGGAAGTCATATCGGAGATGATCACGATCCCCTCGTCCGGTTGAAAGGTTTTGAATTCCGAGGTAGGTTTAAAATGACGTCTCAATAATTTTGCGGTGGAAATATCGATCTCTGCAGCCTTAGGAACCAAGACTTTTCCGGAGGAATCTATAATCGGCTCGCGCGTGATTAAATATCTTTTCTTGGCCGCGTTTTGGTTCATCACCCGGAAGGCTTTTACCTTTTCTTCCAATTCATCTAGGGTGCAATAACCGATCTTGAGAACATTCTCTCTCGCGCGTTTTTTTAGATCTATATCTTCCATGGAAAGTTCAGGAGGCCCGGAGGGACCAGCTTAACGAGGGTTCCTAATTTCGCGAGAATTTACCGGGGGTCGAGGGAGAGTATATAAAAAAAATCCGCCATTGGAAAGCCATCTTTTGGCCTTGCAAAAAACCGCTTGTCCGCCGGGGTTGCGCTCCTTGAATAGGGGGAGAATGCGGTTTCCGTTCCCATTTCTAAATAGTCTGAAAGGAATAATCATTCCGTTCGCGCAAAGCGCCCGTTTTCTGCTGCTTTTCGGCTTAACCACTTGTTTTTCCATAGAATTCATCCCCGAAGCCCCTTCCCAAGAGGAAACTTTGATCTCCCACAAAAAGAACTGGGAACAGATAGAAATTCTCAAGAATTCTCCCAAAAAAAAGAACTATCGTGTCTTCGGCAAACTGATCATCCGGAATTTCGGAGAAGGTAAGATCGAGAAGTATTATTACGATAAGATTAAGAAAGAACTTTTTGATAAGGGAATGGACGGAATGTATGTGATCAATTCCGGTATGGTTCCGATTCCCCCCACTATTTTCCAGGCAGGCTCAGCCGAAGGCTATAGTTACAATATGGCAGAGATCGCTAAGGATGCGAGAGTGATCGAGGCGATGGCCTTTCGTTACCGGGATAGACACGAGGAATAAGAATGGCCCGTAGATTGGATAGCGAAATCAAGGTGATGGAAAACGGAGACTGGATTTTCCGAGGCTCTCCGATCCAACAAAAAGACATACTAGAGTATTTTAGAAAAAACTTAAAGGAATCCCAGGACGGAGTATTCATAGACAATCATTTCGGAGAATTTTCCGAAAACGGATATCTGGAAATATTCGGTTATCCCTTAAACTTGATCCGAGTGAGAGAAGAGGAGGGAGAGCTCTATTTTTTAAGCGACGCAGGAGAAGAAATACCCTTGGACTTTCTAGATCTGGAAGCGGACAGAGAAGGGGAATTATACGCCAAAAAAAAGAATCATAAACTTCTAAAATACAAACTGGCGAGGAATGTTGCCACGAGCCTTTCCGAATTTATACAAGATTCACCTGCCGGGATGAGACTTAAAACTTCTCAATACGAATTCCTTATTCCGGAAACCAATCAAGGCCCCGAAGTCTCCCTACCCGTCGAATTTAGAAATCCTTCCAACCGTTTCGACTCGGAATAAGAACCGTTCTCCCAATCCCTTTTCCTTCGGCCAAATCGTCCAGGCTCGAATTAGCCTCCTGCAAATCCCTTTTGCGGACGGGAATGGGAGAAGGCTTCTTTTCGGAAACCAGGGCCAAGAGTTCCTCCAGTTCCACGGGTGAACCGGTGTAACTCCCTCTTACGGTAATATTGCGTAATGAAATGATAGGAGCAGGTATTCGGATCTCTCCTCCGAAAAGTCCTACCGAAATCAAGCGACCGTTCTTTTTGAGTAAGGAGAATCCTAGGGAAGAGGTCGCGGAATTATTAACGAAATCGATCACGGAAGTGACTCCGTTCGGACCTGAAATCTTTCGAACTCCCTCCGAAGGATTTACTTTAGAAGAATCTACAGTAACAAAACCGAGTTCCCTAATCTTAGCCAAACGGGAATCTTCCAGGTCCAGAAAGATCGCCTTACCCTCCGTCAATAAACCTAATAATTGAGCAGCGAATAATCCCAATCCTCCGGCGCCTATGACGACTAAATGATCCTTACTCTTTAAAGGAAGAGCCTTCTTTAAGGCGCCGTAAGCGGTTAAACCGGCACAGGCATAAGAACAAGCAAACTCAGGCTCAAGGCCTTTGGTATCTAAAAGCCATTTGGGATCGGGAACGAGAATACGATCCGAGTATCCCCCATCCCTATAAATTCCTAGAGACCTAGGAGAAGAACAAAGATGAGGCAAACCGGACTCGCATTCTTCGCAGACACCGCAACCGATCCAGGGATATACAAGCCTCGTTGCCCCGATCGATACTCCTTTCGCTTCAGGCCCGAAGGATTTCACTCGACCCACAACTTCGTGTCCCGGGGTCAAAGGAAGACGGACTCCTCTATCCTTCACGTATAATTTTTCTCCCGATCCGATCTTATAGAATCCTTCCCGCAAATGCAGATCCGAATGGCAAACGCCGCAGGCCAGGACCTCCAATAATACTTCCGATCCTCGAGGTTCCGGGTCCGGCGATTCTTCTTTGCTTAATGCGGAACCGAACTCAGCTAGTCGTAAACTGATCATACTTTTTCACCGACTCCGTTCGATCGCAAGGATGGATCTTCGGGGCGAGAAACGATTCTCTCTAATTCTTTACGAATGATCCGAATGCCTTCTTCCGGGGCTTTTAATGCGTTCACCTTCGTAAAGAAGCCGTGAGTATACCCCTCGAATCTTTTCCATTTAACTTCAATTCCGGAATTTTTTAGATATTCGTAATACAATTCTCCGTCGTCCCGAAGAGGATCTATTCCGGCGGTGAAAATTACACTTGGAGGAAGATTCGACCAATCCGGATTCAATAAGGGAGAAGCCGAAACGTCTTTACGATCCGATTCGGAAGGCAGGTATTGGGAAATAAACCATTCCATATCCTTCCTGGTAAGTCCCGGTCCGAATTCGAATTCTGAATAAGACTGAGTATTGCAGAAAGCCTGGGTAACTGGATAAATCAGGATTTGTAGTGAAATTTTAGGGCCGGACTCGTTCCGAGCTCTAAGGACGATAGACGCGGCGAGATTTCCGCCCGCACTATCTCCCGCGATCACCAAAGGCAGATTTTTCCAAGGTTCTTCGTCCCTGGAAGAATCCGCCCAAAGAAGAGAGTCGTAGGCATCCGATAAGGGAAGAGGATACGGGAACTCGGGAGCCAGTCGATAATCCACCATGGAAACGATACTTGAAGTTCCTTCAGCAAGCTTTCTGGCAAAAGGATCGAAATCGCTCAATCGCCCTACGACCCAGCCGCCACCGTGAAAATATAAGATTCGGGAAAGAAGCTTGCCCTTAGGAATATAATTTTTTACGAATATATCTCTTCCTGAAGTCGGAATTTTGGAATCCACGACCTCCTTCATCTCGGGTCCCTCTCCCAATAACTGCCTGATAGCCGAATAACCGTCCCTTCGCTCCTGAACGGTACCTTGTGTGAATCCGGTCAGACCTAAGGTTTGGATTCGATTGGCGTATGCGAGCATCTCGGGAGCGAATTCCATCCGATTCTCCTGCAAGAAAATAGAATGCGAAATTCTAATCGGAAAGAAGCTCCTTGTCGTTCCAGATTATAGAATGAGAACCGAATTTAATAAAAATCGAAAATTCAAGAGAATGCGGAGCGGTCCGCCTCCATATAATAATGATCCGGTACTTTTCCTTTCGGGCCTGAGAATTTTCTGGATTCTACGATCTTAAAGCCGACCTTTTCATACAGGCTTTTGGCTCCCGGATTTTCCTGGGATACGTCCAGAGATATCTTGGAGAATTCGGGAAACGTGGAGACCGCAAACCGTATCAATGCCTCTCCTATTCCTTTCTTCCTCCAGGAGACTGGGACCGCGATATGCCCTAAATACAAACGTCCCGATTTCGGAGGTTGGATCATTCCCTCCATAGTCAATCCTCGAATCGCAACTTTGGGTGCTCTCCATCCGTACGTTCGGAAGATATTTCCGGCGGTTCCCGCGTTCCATAGAAGAAATCGGGAAGAAGTATAAATGACGATAGTTCCCACGATTTCCCCGTCTTTTTCCGCCACGAAATGATTCTTATGACTGATCGTATTACGAGTCCCTCGAAAAGAGCGGGTAAGAAATTCCTTAGAGGTGATCCGACCCTCGTTAAAAACGAAATCCCAGGAGGCAGGGCCGGAACTATAAATCAAAGGAACCGCCGCTTCGGCGTCTTCGGGTCTGGCTGGGCGGATATGCAGGTCTAAATTCTTCATCACGAATGGATAAATTAAAAAAGCTCTAGAAGAATGGGAAGAGAAAATTCGGGAGAAAAACAAACTTATAAGTCGGAAAAGCCGATCTCGAAGTTCAGTTTTAAGGATTTTCGAAAATTCTAAGTGGATAGCACAAAAATATTAGGTTAGTATTCTTTAGTAATTTAATCGTAAAGAGGCCGAACCGATGAGCAAAGGGTTTTCAGGAGATCCGATCACCAAATGGACAGGCGAACGCTTGATGTATCTTGAAGAGGATTTCTATTATATAGATAGCAACGAGAAAAAATGGCTCGCCCCTAAAGGAAGCTGTATAAATGGAGCAACGATTCCACAAGAGCTTTGGTCTACAATAGGTTCTCCCTATACCGGAAAATATAGACGGGCATCGATCGTGCATGACGTTGCGGTAGGAGAAAACGGAAATCCAAGCGTTACAAAAGAGCAGCGATGGAAAGCGGATAGAATGTTTCATGAAGCCTGTCTTACGGATGGTTGCTCGATTCGATTAGCCAACTTGCTATACATCGGAGTTTCTATCGGAACATTCCTGTCGAAATCCAACAACGCAAAAAGAAATTCATTCGCAGGGCTCGAGGAAGAGGAATTAAAGAGGAATCCGAAAATCAAAGAAATCGAAAACCTATTTTGGCAGGTTGCAAAGAAGAGTGCGAAATTCATCGACGGTTCGGATTTAGATTCCATCGATTCGATAATTCGAAAGGAAGTATAGATTTCGCTACACTGCTTGCTCAACCGCAGTGAGCCGAGCTATCAAACTCAATGCACTCAAATTAGCAGTAACTGAAGTCGGCGACTGGGCGGGGCGCCTTTTTACGATGGGACGGAGGAACGAAATTTCCGATCGCAATTGAAATAAGAAAAAGCTCCGAACAAGAAGCGGAATTTAGGAAAGAAGGAACTCCTTCTAAAAACGAAAAGGGGCAATCCTGCCCCTTTTTAACGTCAATCCGATCGGAATCCGAACTTTAGATAGCGGAATTCAATTCTTCTCTCAATCTCTTAGCTTCTTCGAAATCCGGTTTGATCACGATTGCCTTATGCAGATATTGCAGAGATCTTTCCGGACGATTCCAGATCTTGTATAAGGTTGCCAGATTAAAGAGGGAGATATGGGGAGCGTCGTTCAAAGTGCAGCGAAGGGATTTTTTAAGCCAGAAAACGGATTCTCTTTCTCTTCCCATACGAAGCAGAAGGATTCCGATCTCGTTGCAAGGGTTTCCGTATTCCGGATTCACTTCCACGGATCTGTAAAAATAGTACAGACTTTTTTTCCAATTATGCTTTTGGTTTTCGATCAATCCGAGGAAGAAATAGGTCTCATGACTATCGTTATCTTCCAAGGAGGCTTTCAGCAGAAATTCAGAACGATCCAGATCGCCGGTCTTATAGAAAAATTTTGCAGCTTCGAGTTTGTCTTCAGGAGTCAGGTTTTCCAATTAAATCTACCCGTTTTTATTTTCATTTTCGGAAGACCTTCTCAGGAGCTTAATTCCGTTTTCCGTGTAGGACCTCCTTCTTGACGATTTCCGAAAGGGACTTCGCGATACTTTTGGCGTCTAGTCCGTATTCTTGGAAGATTTCCTTCCTTTCCCCGTGGTGGATTATCTCGGAAGGGAAGGCAAAAGTCTTAGTAAATCGGCTCAAGTATTCCGGAGAAATCCGATTGAGTAGGTATCCGGAAGCTCCCCCATCCAGGTAACTTTCGTCTAGAATCGCAAAATGCCGCACCTGAGACAGTTCCTCGTCCAGGGACTCTTTCCCTAGAGGTCTAAGCCAGACCAAATCGACGAGAGTCACGGAATATCCGTCCTCTTCCAGGAAGCTAGCCGCTTTCTTGGCTTCGTCCAACATGGATCCGATGGATAGAAGAGCGATATCCGTTCCTCTTTTTAATACGCGAAAACTTCCTGGTCTTAGATCCGGATTGGACTGGAAGTTTAGGTCGGCTAAATCCACGGAAGCCTTGGGGAATCGGATCGCAATAGGGGACTTATCGTAAGACTCCATGTATCGAAGAGAATCGATTAGATCCTGGCCGGAAGACGGAACGAAAACGTCCATATTCGGTAAGGAAAGAAGATAGCTAAGATCGAATAATCCCTGGTGGGTCTCCCCATCCGGGCCTACGCAACCGGCGCGATCGATTACGAACCGAACCGGAAGATTCATTAAGGATACATCCTCCACGAGCTGGTCCATACCTCGTGTCAGGAACGTGGAATAAATACACATATAGGGAATCACATCCCCGTTGGTCATCGCTCCCGCAAAAGCCACGGAATGCTGCTCCGCTATCCCCACGTCGTAAACATGGTCCGGGAACTTGGAAACATATTCTCCCAGACCGGAACCCTCTATCATTGCAGGAGTCACCGCGGCGATTCTAGGATTTTTCTCGGTAAGATCCGAGAGGACTTTTCCTACGATTTTGGAGAATGAGATCTTGGAAGCGTCTCCGGAATCCATGGCTCCGTCCTCTTTACGGAAAGGGGTAACTCCATGGTATTTGATCGGATCCTTCTCCGCCGGAACGTATCCTTTACCTTTCTGGGTGATCGTATGAAAGAGAACCGGCCCTTTCATATTCTGCAATTTTCGAAGCATCTTCACTAAACGGATCACATCGTGCCCGTCTTCAGGACCTATATAACTGAAACCGAGATCCTCGAAAAGTCCGCCGGGAGTAAATACGTCCTTGAAGCCCTTCTCCACCCTTTTGAAAAAGCTCTCCATAGCCGGACCCACGATCGGGAACCATTTTAGAAAAGTATAAAATATTCTCTTCCAATTCCGATAGAAATGGGAGCTGATGATATTATTCAGATAATTCGATATGGACCCAACGTTTTTGGAGATGGACATATAATTATCGTTTAGTATGACTAGAAGATCTTTCTTAAGATGCCCCGCGTGATTCATCGCTTCCAATGCCATTCCGGTTGCGATGGATGCGTCCCCAATGATCGCAACCACCTTATAATCCTTACCGGTCAGGTCCCTAGCTACTGCTTCTCCCAAGGCCTGGGATATGGAAGTTCCGGCATGACCCGTGTTGTACAAATCGTAAATGGATTCTTCCCTTTTAGGAAATCCGGATAGACCTTTGAATTTGCGAACGGTGGAGAGTCTTTCTCTTCTTCCCGTGAGAATCTTATGAGGATAGGTTTGGTGCCCCACGTCCCAAATCAAACGATCGGCGGGTGTCTCAAAAACGTAATGGAGGGCAACGGTTAATTCCACCACGCCCAGATTACTGGCGAAATGCCCTCCGATTCCTGAGAGAGTATCGATAATGTAATTTCTGATTTCGGAACAGAGTTGCGGCAGTTCCTCAAGAGGCAATTTTCTAAGATCCGCCGGAAGGCGGATCCCGTTTAATATCGAATATTCCTGTTGCATGTTCCGTCTTTTTACGGTCTTCAGGATTGCTCGATTGCTTGCAAAGGTCTCCTCAGAAGTTTTAGGTCTTCTTCGTTCACTAAGTCGATCAGTTCGTAGATCCGGACCGGCTTGGTTTTACCCTTAACCTTGACCAAATCCAACTCCCTGGCAATTATGCGATCCTTAACCTTTTCGTAAGTATATTCCGAAATAATAATATTAGTTCCGTATTCCTTATTGGATCCTTCCAAGCGGGAGCCCAGGTTAATGGTGTCTCCCATACAAGTATAGTCCATCCTATGGGAACTTCCCATATTTCCGACTACCGCGGGTCCGGAATTGAGACCGATTCCAATATCCATAACGGGGAGATCTCTGCTTTTCCACTCCTCTTTTAGGACGGCGAGCCTTCTCATCTGTGCGATGGAGGCCGCGCAGGCATAATAGGCGTGGTCTTCCAGAGGAACCGGAGCCCCCCAGAAAGCCATGATCGCATCCCCCATGTATTTATCAATCGTTCCCTTGAACTCGATGATAATCTCCGTCATTTCCGATAGGTATTGATTCAGGAATTGGACCAGTTCCTCCGGCCCCATTTTCTCGGACATGGTCGTAAAGCCTCGTATATCCGAGAAGAATATGGTGATGTCCTTCTTGGATCCGCCTAAATTCAGGTTCTCCGGATTTTTTAGCAATTCGTCCACGACGTCTTTGGAAACGAATTTGGAGAATGTAGTGCGGATATATTTTACGTTCTCTTCTTCGGTCAGAATCTTATAACCGATGATCGCAACGAAGATAGAGAATTGCTCGAAGACCACCGTCGGAAATAGATGCACAATATTTAGAACGAGGAAATCCACCGCGGAAGCCACGGAGTAGACCAATGCGATCAGAATGATGAATAGGAATCCCCAGGAAGTCTTGAGTCTAGGAAGAACGAGACCGATCAGGAAGGCCATGAAAAGATAAATCAGGAAATTTCCACCCAAGGGCATATCCCAAAGGAAGTCCTGATTTAGGATCGTATTGATCGCATGAGCATGGTGCTCGATCCCGGACATATCTCCGAAAGGAGACAAGTGGGTATCCTTTGCGGTACCTCTACCTGTAGCGTAATACATGGCCACCAGATAGATATTATTGTCCGTCTGCTTCGGAGTCTCCTTGTCCCAGGTCTCCGCAACGTCGAAGATTTCAAAATTATTATACGCGAATAATCCGCCGGGAAAATTGATCTCCATCTGTCCGTCATCGTCTATGGGGATCGTGATCTCCCTTTTTTCGTTCGGAACGGCCATGATATCTTCGGAGACCCATTTCAAAGTGGTACGATCGAAGAATGATTTCGTTTTTTGGGGAATATTCTTGATCTTAACGTATTTCCCCATCACCACTTCGGTATCCTTCTTAACGTCGACTCCGAAATAATTGCAGGCGATAATCAGGTCGATGGAGGGATAATAAGTGGCCTCGTCCCCTTTTCCCGATTCGTAGATTCTGGCTACGATCGGCATTTTTCGGTTCAGACCACTTGCGTCTTTTTTGATATTTGCAAATCCCAGACCGGAGGCTTTTTCCGCGATCGGTTCTATCGGAGGCTGAGGGAAACGGAGCCAGGAGCCGGAGCTATCGTCCTGGACGTTTTCCAGACGGAATTTCTGGAGAATCTGCACCCTTTTGTCCAGGTTCTGAATGGCTCCTCTGGATTCCAAACTGGTCTCCATCGGATAGTCGAACATTACCCTTGGGTTGCCGGCTAAAGCCTTGGCCATGGCCTCGGTCTGTCCGGGCTTATAATCCAACAAGAAAATGTCGAACATGAGATGGTTCGTCGATTCGGAAAACGCATTAATTATTTTTGCATAATATTCCCAGGAAATAGGCCAGACCCCGCCCAATTTTTCCAAGGACTCCGTGGTAATTCCTATGATATTGATATCGTTACGCGCTTTCGGATAAGGAACCCGTTTGATGATCATCCGGCCTTCTTCGTTCTCGGATTCCTTTCTAGCGTTATCGTTGGATCTCAGATAGAATCTCCAGGAGATCGAAGCTTCCTCCACGTTTCTTGCGGGATCGAAATAAGAATATAAATCGAACCAAACGAAGGCGATGATTACGGCTAACCAAAGACTCCCAATGGCCTGCCTGTCTTTACCGAACTTGACGATGGTTTTATAGAAGAAATAGGAAGAAGAGAATAAAAGCAATGCCCCTAAGAGAATCATCGCATCCGAATACGGAGCGTAGGGGAAGAAGGCGAAATAAAGATGACCTAGGATCCCGAGTAAGGTGGTAACCCCGAAGACAATATCCAGTAAGGTAATTTTCGAGGCGGTTTTGGACTCGCTCATTCTTTCCTCCGAATGGAAACTGGAAGGATTCTCTCCCCCGGGAGGGTTTCGTCAATTTTCTTCCAAGATTGGGAAAGAAAATATCGACTACGAAAAACTTTTTATTTGTTTCCCCGGAGAGATCGAGAAATGGAAAGAGCATATTCTTCCAATTTCTTCCTACACACGCTCGGATCGCTTCCGTTTTCCTCTATGATTCTCTGGACGGCGGAACCGATGATGATTCCGTCCGCATATTCCGAAATCTCGGAAGCTTGGTCCGGGCTTGAGATCCCGAAGCCTGCGCTCACCGGAAGAGAAAAAATGCTCTTGGTCAACCGGATCCTATCTTCCAATCCGTCTGAAACCGCCTTTCTTTCCCCGGTCACTCCGTAAGAAGTAACATAGTAAATGAAGCCGGAGGCGAAATCCCGGATTCCTTTCATACGGGAAACGGCGGTGGCAGGAGTCACAAGATGGATAAGATCCACACCCCTTCTTCTCAAGGATTTAAAGAGATCGTCCGTTTCCGGGGTATCGTAAGGAAGATCCGGTATGATCATACCTTGTATACCTGCGATCTTGGCCTTCTCCGCGAACCTCTCGAAACCGTAATGATGGATCGGGTTGAAATACGTTAGATACACCAAAGGAATATGAGGATGAAGAGAATGGATTTTCTCGGTCGTTTCTAAAATCTTTTCCATAGAGAAAGGATTTCCCAAGGCCCGCTTGAAAGCCTTCTGAATAACGGGACCGTCCGCGACCGGATCGGAGAAGGGAATTCCCAACTCCAAAATATCCGCACCGCCGCGTATCAACGCATCCGCCCAATCCACACAAAGATCGTAGCTCGGATCGCCTAACGAGATATACGGGATGAAAGCGCTTTTATTCTCTGAAAATACGCTGCGAATGGCGCTCAAAGTAATTCTCCTTTAGAGAGACCGACTAGTCTAGCCACCTCTGCGACATCCTTGTCCCCTCTTCCGGAAAGACAGATTAGAATGTCTTTTTTCTTTCCCAAGTCCTTGGCTAATTCTTTGGCAAAATGGAAGGCATGAGCCGTTTCCAATGCGGGGATGATACCTTCTATTCTACATACTTCCATGAATGCGTCCAAGGCGCCTTCGTCCGAAACGGTTTCGTATTTCACTCTTCCGGAAGAATGGAGGTAGGCATGTTCGGGACCCACTCCCGGATAATCCAATCCGGCGGAAACGGAATGAGCCGGAACCACCTGTCCTCCCTCGTCCTGGATCACCAATGTTTTGGTTCCATGCAAGAATCCCGTTTTTCCGAAAAGCATAGTCGCGGAATGTTCTCCCGGGGAAGAGCCTCTTCCTCCAGCCTCGACTCCGTATAACTTCACTTTTTTGTCTTTTAAGAAACCGTAAAACATTCCCATAGCGTTCGAACCTCCTCCTACGCAAGCCACGACCGCGTCGGGAAGTTTGTCGTTTTCCTTTTGGAATTGTTTTCTGGACTCCTCTCCGATGACTTTCTGGAAGTCCCTAACTATGGTCGGGAAAGGATGGGGACCGATCACGGACCCCACGATATAATGCGTATTAGAAACGTTTAATGCCCAATCTCTCATCGCCTCCGAGGTTGCGTCTTTGAGAGTGGCGGTCCCGGAAGAGACCCCGATCACCTTGGCCCCGAGCATCTCCATACGGATCGCATTCAGCTTCTGGCGACGAAGGTCCTCTTCTCCCATGAAGATTGCGGTCTCGAATTGGAACATGGCCCCCACAGTAGCCGTTGCGACTCCGTGTTGCCCCGCTCCAGTCTCCGCGATGATCCTGCGTTTTCCCATGGCCTTGGCTATAAGAGCCTGTCCGATAGTATTATTGATTTTATGAGCGCCCGTATGATTCAGGTCTTCTCTTTTTAACCAAATTCGAGCGCCGCCCCAAGCCTGGGTCAGCCTTTCGGCGAAGGTAACAGGAGAAGGTCTTCCGATATAATTCCTACGGTAAAACTCCAGTTCCTTCTTGAACTTCTTGTCTTTGCGAAGTTTCTCGTAAGTCCCTTCCAGTTCGATCAAGGCCTCGGTTAAAATCTCGGGAGCGTATCTCCCCCCGAAATCTCCGAAATAGCCTTCCTTTTCCGTAAAGCTGCGCTCTTTAGCCATAGAGGTTCCTTCCTTAGGTTATTCCCCTAATAAGTCCTGGTATAATTCCTGTCTTAGGTTTTCGACTCTCGTGTTCAAATCATCGAAATCGGTGAAAGCGAAGGATTCGTCCTTGTCCCGTTTTCTATCGTAGATGGAAATTTCTCCGGTTTCGAAGAATTTTTTACCCACAGTGATCCGAATCGGAAATCCGATCAATTCGGAATCCTTAAACTTGAAGCCCGGTCCGAGATCGCGATCGTCCCAGAAGACCTCGAAGCCTTCATTCTTTAGATTTTCATAAAACTCTAAAGCTTTGGATTCCTGCTCAGCGCCCTTAGCGAGAGTCACGAGTGCGATCTCGAAAGGTGCGATACTAATAGGCCAGTAAATACCCTTATCGTCGTTGCATTGCTCGATCACAGTGGCCATGGTTCGGTTGACTCCGATCCCGTAGCAACCCATAGTAAGAGTCTTTGCCTTACCCTGCTGGTCCAACACTTGGATCTGAAAAGACTTGGTATACTTATCTCCTAATTTGAAGATATGTCCTACTTCTATCCCCTTTTCCGCCTTTAGAGAAGTGGAACAATTCGGACAAGGATCCCCTTCTCTCGCGATGGCCACATCCGCGGTCTCGTATTCCGATTTGAGTTCGTTTGCAGGAACATAACCTTGGATATGGAAATCCTCTTTGCCCCCGCCTACGATATAGGCTCCGTCCTTCTTCACGGAAGAATCCAAAATGAGCTTAAATCCGGACTTTGCGTCGGAAGGTCCTATATATCCCGGGACCAGACCCTGGCTTCTCAAATCCGTTTCCGGAATCAGATCCAAGTCCGTCCATTTCAGATAGGACTTCAATTTATGTTCGTTTAATTCCAGGTCTCCTCTTAAGAAAACCAATACGGATTCTTTTCCGTTTTTAAGTGCGACCGTCTTGATCGTATCTTCCGGACGGACTCCTAAAAATTCCGCAACCTCTTGGATGGATTTTTTTCCGGGTGTAGGAACTTCTTTCTTTTCCTTCGGGCCGTTCGGAACGTATTTCTCAGAGTCGATATAGGGAGTCTTCTCGCTGTTGGAATTGTATCCGCAGTTAGAACAAAGAAGAAGAGTCTCCTCTCCGATAGGAGAAACCACCATGAATTCCTCGGAAGCGGATCCTCCCATGGAACCCGAGTCCGCTTGAACCGGAATGGTCTTGAGTCCGCAACGCTGGAAGATCTTGCGATATGCGTTTCTCATATCCTGATAGGTAGCGTCCAGAGAAGAATCGTCCAGATGGAAAGAATATGCGTCTTTCATAATAAACTCCCTGGATCGGATCACTCCGAATCTAGGGCGAATCTCATCCCGGAACTTGGTATGGATCTGGTAGACATTGATCGGCAGATCCTTATAGGATTTTAGAAGAGGCTTGATCAGATAAGAGAAGGACTCCTCGTGAGTAGGCCCTAGAGCATACCATTGGTCGTGCCTGTCTTTGACACGGAACATTTCCGCACCCATGACCGGCCATCTACCGGATTGTTCCCAAAACTCCGAAGGAGTCAGGATAGGAAGTTCGAATTCCAAAGCTCCCGTGGAGTCCATTTCCTCGCGGACGATATTCTCTATTTTTTTAAGAATACGGAGTCCCAGGGGGAGAAAAAAATAAAAACCGGAACCGGACTTTCTCACCAGCCCCGCTCTGACCATCAATCTATGGGACGCGACCACCGCGTCCGCTGGATTTTCCTTTTCCGTCGGTACTAAATATTTGGATGCTCTCATGACTCTCGATTATCGTAAGACATCGTGATACGTCACATAGAGGCCCAAGAATAATAGGAAGAAGAATCCGATTTTTAGGATTTGCTCCTGAACCGCCAAAGGCAGAGGTCTACCGGCTATCGCCTCATACGTGAAAAAAACGATATGTCCACCGTCCGCCACGGGAATCGGAAGTAAATTCATTATCATTAAAGCGATCGAAATAAAAGCTATGAATTGGAAATAGGAGTACAGCCCCTCTTCCAAAAATTGGCCGGAAGCCTTTGCGAGTCCCACAGGCCCCGCTACGCTGTCTTTCACCGGACTTCTTCCGGAGAATAGCATTCCCAGTCCTCGGATATTATCCGAGATAATCTTGCCTATATCCTTATTGGATTGGATGAAGATCTCTCCGAAGGAAAGATTTCGATCCAATTGTTCCTCTTGCACGGATCTACTTGCGATAAAGCCTAAAAGACCGATTTTTCGGATTCCTAGAGTCGCCTCCCAGGTTTGGTCTCCCACCTGCAACTGGACTCTTTTGCCCAATTTGGATTCCACTTCCTTTTGTAATTCCTCTGTGCTCGCGAAGGATTTGCCGTCGATCTTCATGCTCATCAGCTTGAGTTTGATCTCGGCGTCGTGACTCTGTAGACTGACCGTACTGATAGGAATTTCCGGATACTTCTTATCTTTCAAATTCTTAAGTTCCACAACGAAAGCTGGAAGAACGGTCATCTCCGCTTCGGCTTTTTCTCTGGTCCAAGGATTCAGGAGAGGATATTTTTTCCGGTCCACGACCAGTTTCACTTTTTCGTTTTGGAATTTTCCCAGAGTGGATTGCAACTCGGGAACGGAATGCACTTCGATTCCGTTTACGGAAAGAATCTTGTCTCCGTCGTTCAGAAAATCCATGGCCCTGGACTCCTGGGCTTTTTTTCTGGTCTCGGCTTCCATCAAGGCGAGTTCCCGAGGAGAGAATCTATCCGAGGCGACGGTTTTTTCCGCTCTCTCCTGCATATAATGGGAAGCCTCCCCTCCCTTGTCCAAGGAGGAAATCTTGGATTGGAACCAATGAGTAAGTTGTTGTTTGATTCCGAAGGTGACTTCTACCCTTCTTTCTCCCGCGAAATCGATTCCTATTTGGGGATCGGAGAATACGAAATCCAATTCTTTTCCGTCCCGATCCACTTTGATATGGATATCCTGTCCCTTTGCCAGACCGATCTCGGATAACAGTTCGTATTTGGTCTCGGTTTTAGCGCCGTTCACCTCTACGATCTTATCTCCGCTTCTAAGTCCCGCCTGGTATCCGGGAGAAAATTCGTTGTATGCAGGTTCCAGATAGATCCGAGTTCCAGTGGGTCTATAACCGAAAGTATATAAACTGAATATTATAATATACCCAAGGATGAGATTAAATAGGGGCCCGCCGATCACGGGGATCATGCGTTTCAAAGGAGGAGTGGAAAGGAATTCTCCTTTTTCTCCCTTTAGCGCGAGACCGTCGTCTCCTTTGAAAAGAACGTAACCGCCCAAAGGAATTCCGGTGACCTGAAAGGTAGTCTCTCCTATTTTCTTTTTCCAAATGCCTCTTCCGTAACCTATGGAGAAGATACGAGCCTTGACTCCTACGAGCCAACCCATGACAAGATGCCCCAACTCGTGGATAAAGATACAGAGAGCCAGCATAAAGACTATGCCTAGGATTTTCGCTAACATAAATGCACTACCTTGTTCTTGGAAAAACTGAGAGCGAGTTCTCTCGCCTTTCGATCCGCTTCTTCGTAACCTTCCAATTCTTCCGGAAACGTATTCGGAATCTTTTCGAGTACGTTTCGGATCAGGGAAGGAATTTCGGTAAACAGAATCTTTCCTCTTAAGAAAGACTCCACGGCGATTTCGTTCGCCGCATTGAATATGGAAGGCGCCGACCCTCCGGCTCTTCCCGCTTCGTAAGCCAACCCTAATCCCGGGTATCTCTCCGGATCCGCCTCGGAAAATTCCAGACTTCCCCAGGAGGTGGCGGGATGATTCTTCAGCGAAGAAGGCACCGACTTAGGATAGAATAACGCGTGGGCCACGGGGAAAATCATATCCGGATAGGAAGCGTATACGAAACTCGCGCCGTCTTTGGTTTCCACAACCCCGTGGGCGACGCTTTGAGGATGGATCACTACTCCTATTTTGTCGTAGGAAAATCCGAATAGAAAATGCGCTTCTATGACTTCCAATCCCTTATTAATCATCCCTGCGGAGTCGATCGTAATCTTAGGCCCCATATTCCAAGTAGGATGTTTCAAGGCCTGTTCTATCGTTACGTTCGGAAGGTCCCGGATCGGGAGTTTACGAAAGGGTCCGCCGGAAGCGGTGAGGACCACCCGATCCGCAGTCCCCTTCTTCATATTCTCCAACAGCTGATAGAGGGCATTATGCTCCGAATCCACAGGAACCAGATAAGAATTATATTTTTCTAATAGAGATCGGATATAAGGGCCGCAACTGACGAGGGTTTCCTTGTTGGCGATTCCGATCTTTTTTCCCGCTTCGATGGCCGCAACTGTGGGGCGGATACCGCTCGCACCCACCACCGCGGTGACCACGGTCTCGGTTTCCGAATCCCGGACTAAATCGCAAAGGGCTTCCTTTCCGTATAAGACCTGGGTCTTTCCTACTTTGGTCCCGAGTACGGATTTGTCCGCTTCTTCGGAACTTACGCAAACGTAAGCGGGTTCGAATTCCAAGGCGAGACTCTTGGCCTTTTCCAAATTCGAATGCACGCTGAAGGAACGAAGTTGGAATTCCTCCGAAAAAGATCTTAGGATCTTGAGAGTGGATTCTCCGACCGAACCGGAGGCTCCTAGGATGCAGACACCTCGTCTCATATTGAAATTAGACTGAAAATCCTAGAGCGGCCTTGATCTGTAGATAAAAATAAAGAATAGGCACGGTAAGAAGAAGAGCATCCGCTCTATCCAAAATTCCCCCGTGACCGGGAATCAAATTGCCCGAATCCTTTACCTTGGCGTCGCGTTTCATCGCGGACTCTAGTAAATCTCCTACGACTCCCACAATGGAAAGAATAAGACTGACCAAGAATACCTCGGCTCCTCCCACCAAAGGCTTCACTCCCGCAAATCTTTCCCAAAGATAATTCAGTAAGAATACGGAGAGAATAGCGACTATGATTCCGGAAACGTATCCTTCCCAGGTTTTCTTAGGAGAGATTGCGAGTCCTGCCGGATTTCTTCCGAACCAACGACCCCCGAAATATCCTCCCACATCGGTCAAGAAGGTGGCGACGGATACAAGGAAAACGTAATAGATTCCTTCGTTCATTCCCAACAATAGCAATAGATGCCCGAGGGGTATGGATGCGTAGAATACCCCGAGTATCGTGGAACTCACCGAAAAGATGGCTCCGTCCAGGGGTCTTCTTAGAATCTGGAGCAAGAAACTGAAGAAAAACAAAAGAACGAAAGCGAAAAGGACGGCGTCGAAATTCGGAACGAATACCTTGAAGTATTGCTGGAAGAAAATCGGAGGTTCGAATTTATTCTGAGAGGCTACGAAACGGAAATAATATAAAAGAACGATCAACACGAAGAAGAAGATCCCCGTTCCCTTGAAAGGACGTCCGTCCTGCCCTCTATCTGCGAGTCTGTAAAATTCGGTCAGCCCGATAACTCCCGCTACGAGTAAAATCGCCAGGGTCTGCAGATAATAAAAATCCCTGTAGAATATCATGAACAAGTAGAGGACTACGAGTACTGCCGCGGAAAGGATTCTTTTTGTGGTCTCACCCATTCTCTAAACCTCCGAATTTTCGGGTCCTTCCTCCGAACCAATCCAAAGCCTCTTGCAGATCCTTTTCCGAATATTCGGGCCAAAGAGTATCCGTAAAAAACAACTCGGCGTAAGCCGATTGCCAGAGAAGGAAATTGGATAATCTCTTCTCCCCTGCGGTTCTAATCAATAAATCTACCGGTGGAAGGGGATACGTATACAAATATTTTTCTAGTTCCTTTGCCGAGATCGGCTTTTGCAAGGAGACCTTATTTCGAATTCTTTCCTCGTTCAATCGACCGAAGGCCGCCAGTAATTCTTCCTGAGATCCGTAATTCAGACAGAAATTCACCGTGAGCTTCCGATTCTTGCGAGTCTTCTCTATCGCGGAATCGATTTTGGAAAGAACTTTGGAACCGAGTCGCTTTCTAGAACCCGAATGTAATATTCGAATCTCCTTGGAAGCGATTCTATCCAATCGGGTGTCTATGAACTCCACCAAAAGATTGAATATGGAACGAACTTCCGTAATGGGACGTTTCCAATTTTCCGTGGAGAATGCGTAGAGGGAGACGACTTCCAGACCGGCGGCGAGACTTGCATCCATCAATCGATCGATCGCGTCCGCACCTACCCTATGTCCTTCGGACCGGGAAAGTCCTTTGGAGGTCGCCCATCTACCGTTTCCGTCCATGATGACGGCGATATGACGAGGCGTTTTTTTCTTAGAAGAAACCACTTTAGACCGTAGTGATTTCCTTCTCTTTCTCGGCTGTGACCGCGGAAATTTTATCTATATAAGAGTCTGTGATTTTTTGCACCTGGTCTTGGAGAGTCTTCAGTTGGTCCTGGGAAATTCCTTCCGCGTGTTTTTTCAGATCTTCCAGTGCGTCCCTACGAATATTACGGACGGCTACCTTTTTCTCCTCGGACTTGGCTTTGACTACCTTTGCGAGTTCCTTTCTTCTCTCCCCGGTCAATTCGGGAATGGAGATCCGAACCACGACCCCGTCGTTGGTAGGTTGGAGTCCTAAACCGGAGGCTTGGATGGCCTTTTCGATATCCTTGATGATTCCTTTGTCGAAAGGGGAAATCACAAGAAGTCTCGGCTCCGGTGCGGAAATATTTCCCAATTGATTGATAGGAGTGGGAGCTCCGTAATAATCCACCCTCAGGTCTTCCACCAGGGCGGGATTGGCTCTACCGGTCCGGACCCCCGCGAAATCCTTTTTCAGAAGTTCCACGGTCTTGTCCATCTTGGATTTCATCGCGTTGATTGCTTCTTCATTCGCCATCGATCCGTATATCCTCCGAGTTCGAGATCAGGGTGCCGATTTTTTTGCCACCGACGACCAAATCTTTTAAATTGCCTCGCTTAAAAATGTCAAATACGATTATCGACATATTGTTTTCCATGCAGAGGCTAAGCGCGGTGGAATCCATGACCTTCAATCTTCTTTTGATGGATTCCATAAAGGAAATACGGGTATAACGCTTTGCGTTCGGCTCTTTTTTGGGATCGGCGTCGTAGACTCCGTCCACTTTCGTAGCCTTCAGAATGACTTCGCAGCCCACTTCCACAGCTCTTAAGCTTGCGGCGGTGTCTGTGGTAAAATAAGGATTTCCGATACCGCCTGCAAAGATCACGATTCTTTTCTTTTCCAGGTGTCGGACCGCCCTGCGACGGATATAACTCTCCGCTATGGAATGAATATCTATTGCGGATTGGACTCTTGTGTATAGGCCCTTCTTCTCGCATGCATCTTGCAGAGCCAGGGCATTTTGGATGGTGGCAAGCATCCCCATATAATCCGCGGTGGCTTGGTCCATTCCCACCTTTGCGAGACTCGCGCCTCGGATCAAATTTCCCCCGCCTACGACGAGGGCGATTTCAACACCTAAAGAATGGACTTCTTTGATTTCTTCCGCTAAGGAATGGGCCTTATTGCTATCGATCCCAAACTCACCCTCTCCGGCCAAAGCTTCGCCGGAGAGTTTAATCAGGATTCGCTTGTACTGAGCGGTTTCCTGCTGGGCCAAGGTTTACAGACCGCCTACCTGATAACGGGTAAAGCGAGCTACGGTGATGTTCTCACCGAACTTGGAAATGGCTTCTTTTACCAGATCGTCTACGGTCTTGGTGTTGTCCTTAATGAAGGCCTGATTCAGAAGCACTACTTCGGAGAAATACTTCTTAACCTTACCTGGAACGATCTTCTCGATCTGCTCCGGTTTTTTGCCTTCTTCTTTCAATTGAGCTTCGATGACCTTCTTTTCGCGCTCGATGTCTTCCGCAGGAACTTGGTCTTCGCTTACGTAGAGAGGGGACATGGCTGCGATTTGCAGGCAGATCTCCTTTCCGAGAGCCTCGAATGCCTCGTTACGAGCCACGAAGTCGGTCTCGGAATTGAGCTCCAAAAGAACTCCGATTTTTCCGTCCCCGTGGATATAGGAGACGGTTCTTCCTTCTTTGGTCACTCTTCCGGCTTTCTTAGCGGCCTTCGCGATTCCTTTCTCGCGCAGCCAATCCATGGACTTATCGAGATCGTTATTATTTTCTTGGAGAGCTTTTTTGCAATCCATGAGTCCCGCACCGGTGCGGTCCCTTAATTCCTTAATCAGGTCGGTAGTAGATGCTGACATTGTCCTTCCCCTTACTCCGCTTTGTCGATTTCGATGCTGGCTACGGATTCAGTTGCAGCGGTTGCGGTGGTGTCGTCTTTCTTACGCTTGTCCACATCATCGTCCATAATGAACTTACCGCTCTCGTCGTATTCTCCTTGGTATTCCAGAGCCAGAGCTTCGGAATCCAGATCCTCGCTGAATCGAGGCTGCTCGACCACACCGCCGGTTCCTTCGATGACTGCATTGGACATGGTTTCCAAGAATAGGGAGATGGCGCGAATCGCGTCGTCGTTACCCGGAATCGGATAATCGATGAGTTCGGGATCGCAGTTGGTGTCGACTACTGCGAAAATTTTCAGGCCAAGTTTACGAGCTTCCTTAACCGCAATCTCTTCCTTCTTAGGATCGATCACGAAAAGAATTTCAGGAATGCTGTTCATGTCCTTGATTCCGCCCAGAGTCTTGCGGAGTTTGTCCAGCTCGCGGCGAAGAGAAAGGATTTCTTTTTTGGTCTTAACTTCTTTTTCGAAGCTATTTTCGGTTTCCATCCCTTCCAATTTTTTCAGACGGGCGATGGATTTTTTTACCGTATTCCAGTTGGTTAAGAGTCCGCCCGGCCAACGGTTATTGATGAAGAACATATTGCAACGAAGCGCTTCTCTTTCGATGGCTCCTCTGGCTTGCTTCTTAGTTCCTACGAAGAGAACTTTTTTACCTTCTCCCGTAATACGCTTCAGAGCGTCGTAAGCTTCTTTCGCTTTTTGGACGGTTTTCTGAAGATCGATGATATGGATCCCGTTTCTTGCCGTAAAGACATAGGGAGCCATTTTCGGATTCCATTTTCTGGTCTGGTGGCCGAAGTGAACTCCGGTTTCCAGAAGATTTTTCATGGAAATTACTGACATGAGTTGTTTACCCCTTTTTTAGTACGAAGAACAATGTCGCCACAAGTCCAATCAGACTCGCAGGGGTAACTTGTACTTCGACTTTAATTAAATACAGTTCCAGCCGAAGCGGTTCTTGTAGAAGGTAGGCGGAGAAGAATGGACCCCCCAAAGGGCGGTCGATTAAGAAACCGACTGCTGCCCCCACCAAGTATCCCAGGAAGACGGCTAAGACGATTTTTCCCGCTTTTCCCCTATCCATAGGTCGTTTCGGGCTGGTAGATACCAATGTTGCAGGACTGCCCTAGGGGTCAATCCTTATTAGGAAGGATCATTTCACAGTTCCCTTCGAAGACGACTCCGTCGGCGATCTGCAATTTGGCGGTCTTGATATTACCGTTCACCTTTCCGCTGGGGAGCATTTCCAGTCTCTGGGTGGCGATTACGTTACCGGTGATTTCCCCGGCCACGATCACGATCCCCGCCTTGATATTGGCTCTTACCTTGGCGCCCTCGCTTACGAGTAGGAATCCTTCGGATTCTATCTCTCCTTGGAATTCTCCGGAGATCTCCAGAGGTTTTCTAAAATTCAGAATTCCCGAAAAGGAGGTCTCCTTTCCCAGAACGGTGGCTATGGTTCCGTATTCTGTAACGGTACGATTGGGTTTAACTGCAGTAGCGGTTTTTTTAGACATGTGTGGGGATTATTTCGTCTTCATTTCGAATACGCCGTCCCAATCTTCCGGAGGCGGATTCGCGATGAAAGCTTCGCAACGTCCTATGTATTTTTTGGAAGGCCCGTCGTTCGGAGTGATTTCCACGGCCTTTTTGAACAGTTCCCAGGCTTCCTTGAACTTGCGGTTCTTGTAGAGCTGGAGACCTTCGTTATAGAATTTCAAAGTTTCTTTGAGGGATTCGGTGACCATAGGGCTTATTCCTTATAAAGAACGACTACGGCAGTGGAATAATTCTCCGCATGACTGATGGAAACGGAGACGCCGCTATAACCTTTCTCGAGGAACAATTCTTTCGATTTTCCGTGAAGTACCAATTCTTTTTTTCCGAAATCTTTCCCGAAAAGTTCGATTTCCCTCATATCCAAGGAGACCTTATCTCCCGGCTCGATCGCCTTGATAAAGGCTTCCTTTACGCAGAATCTTCCGCTTAGATGAGGAACCGGATCCTTTCTGCCCGAGCAATAATCGATTTCCGTTTCGGAAAAAACCCGTTTCAGGAATCTTTCTCCGTGCTTGTCCAGAAGATCCCGGATTCTGGAATTTTCCACGATATCGTTTCCGACGGAGATCTTCATTCTTCTTCCGGCTCCGGCAGAGGCTCGTCCAATCCGGAATCAGAATTTCCATCGGAACCGTCGGAACCGTTTCCTCCATTTTGGCCCAGATCCGGACGCACTCTGTAAAGAATGGAAATTCTATCCGGAAAAACTCCCTGGATCTCCACGGATTTCAGACTCTTATTGTCCTTATCCAAGCGCACCTTTGCCATGACCGGCTTATTGTCCGGAAGGATCTTCTTGGTCTTGGGATCGTATTTATGAGAACAAACGACTCTGGCGGACAGGCCCTTGATGATTTGGATACTACGAAGAGGAGTCTTGGACTGCAATTTCACGGAGACTTCCTGCTCGGAGAATTCCGCCTCCAGATTCTTGTCCAAATTATCGCATTTGACAGGAACCCCGAGTACAATGCTCTCCCCCGGAGTGGAAGAATCCGCGATGATATTCACAGTAACCGTGACTTCTTTGATATTATCCCTGTATCTTAGTCCCGGAGGAAGATCCGGAACCTTGTATTTTGTGACGAAGGTCTTGGTCTTATCCTTGAGTGAGATCGGAGGTAGGGATAATTTTCCCAGTTTTTCGAATTGGGAAGGATTTCCTACCACGACTAAATTCGCGGGAGAAATGAAATGGGAAGACTTCACATAATCCTTGGGAGGTTCTCCGACGAATTTCTGGTCCAGCTCCGCGGTGCGGCTCACATTGGACTCCACAATCACCTTGACGGAGCTTCTAAGAAGAGTCACCCTTAGGCCGGCGGGAGCGCCTCCGATACGAGTGACGTTTACTATATTCTCCCCGGGACGCAAATCCACCGCGGGAATATAGGCCTTCAAGGAAGGAGAATAGAAGTTCACGTATTCCCGAACCCCTTCCACTTTCACAGGTACGGTTTGGTCGGAGGATTTGGAAACCACGAGTCCCGAAGAAAGTTTGGGATACTCGATCTTAACGTTCACTTCTTTGGATAGAATTTTAGAATTCTGTAAATTAAAATAAAAGAGGGTGGCGAGAGCCACGGACGCAAGCTTTGCCTGCCAGTTATTCAATAAAGCCTTAAGCACCCGCGTCCTCCTTCTCTTCGATTTCCGGTCTCTTTTCTCCGGAGGATTTCTTTTCCTGAAGAATGGTATTCAGAAGATTCTTAAGCTCGATCGGTTTGACCGGATGGATCATTTCTCCGTCGTAGCAAACTGATATTTCTCCTGTCTCCTCCGAGGTGACCACCACCACTGCGTCGGATTCTTCAGCGATACCTAAGGCGGCTCTATGGCGAGCTCCCATGCGGGCATCGTCCAGATTTTGGGCCATGGGCAAGAATGCTCCCGCACAGGCGATTCGGTTCTGCTCTATAATAACCGCTCCGTCGTGAAGCGCCGTATTCTTCTTGAATATGGTAAGAAGGAGACTGGTGGAAAGAATCGCATCCAACTGCACCGCCTGTTCGGCGATATCCTTTAGGCTGTTTTCCCTCACGATCGCGATCAGGGATCCCGTCTTATTCTTAGCCATAATCTTGGCAGCTTCCACGATCTCGTCCAAATCCGTTACGGTTTTCAATAGGAACGGCTTGAAGAATTTCAAGCGAGCCATATCTCCCGTGATTTTACGCAGCTCCGGCTGGAGAAGAACTATGATTGCGAATACGAGAGCCGGGCGGATATTATCTATGATCCAATCCAAGAGTTCGAATTCCAGCAATTGGGCGAAGATTCCCAAAAGCCAAATAAACCCGATCCCGAGTAGAAGTTGGACCCCTCTGGTTCTACGGATAGTGGAATAGAACTGATAAATGAGAAAGCTTACGATCAGGATATCCAGGACCACGTTGATCCCGAATTTATCATTTTGAAAAAGCGGTATGTTTTTCAAAAAGTCCATTCAAAAAACCTTATAGACCCAATACCGAGAACATATCATACAATTCGGGTTTCTTACCTACCAGAAACTCGGCGGCTTTTACGGAACCTACCGCAAAAGTCTTGCGATCCTGGGCCTTATGAGAGATCTCCACCCTTTCTTCGGGAGTGAAAAAATAAACCGTATGATCCCCGATCACCTCTCCGGCTCTCAATGTATGGATTCCGATTTCTTTTGGGTCCCTTTCGGGAAGAATTCCATGACGACCGTGTATAACATTTGACTCGCTGCGTCCTAGGGTTTCCAGAAGAATCGATTTTAATTTCTCCGCGGTTCCGGAGGGAGCATCCTTCTTATGCCTGTGATGGATGTCCTGGATTTCTATATCCGCCAGATCTCCCATTACTTTGGCGGCGATCTCGGTCAGCTTGAAAAGAAGATTCACGCCTATGGACATATTCGGAGAATATACGATGGGAATCTTTTTAGACGCCTGCTTCAAGAGAGCCTTGTGCTCTTCGATTAAGCCTGTAGTACCTACGACCAAAGGTTTTCCGGCTTTTACGCATACGTCCAATACGTCGGAAAGAACTTCCCGAATGGAGAAATCGATCACTGTATCCGATTCCGAAACCGCTTTGGCAAGATCTTCCGTGAAAAGAATTCCGTTTTGCTTTAGTCCGGAATGGAGTCCGGAGTCCATTCCCAGATAAACCGAGCCTTTGCCGACTACGCTTGCGGAAAGCTCCGAGAGTTTGGATTGGGAAAGCACTTGTATGATCGCCTTCCCCATTCTTCCGGAGGCTCCTACGACTGAGACTCGATTCTTATTTGCCAAAACGATTTCCTTAATTATAACCTTTCGCTAATAGATCCGAAACCGTCTTTTTCAGTTTATCCGCGCCCGGCCCGGAACTCAAAACGGTCATAGGAAGTCGGATCTCCCCGGAACAATAACCGTTCCAATGCATGACCGCCTTGATAGGAATCGGGTTGGTCTCCAAGAATGCTAGAGAGAAGAAGTCAATGAAATCGTAATGGATCTTTTGGGCCGTTTTCAAATCCCCGTTTTGGAAAGAGTTTACGAGTTTGACCAAACTCCCCGGAAAGATATTGGAGATAACGGAAACCACGCCCGCCCCGCCTAATGCAAGAAGAGGAAGAGTCAAATTATCGTCTCCGGAAAGTACGGTAAACTTGTCGTCCACCAAGGAAATCAATTTGGACATCTGGCCCAGATCTCCCGTGGCTTCTTTCATAGAACGAATCTTAGGATGCTCGGAAAGGCGAAGCACCGTCTCCGGCAAAAGATTCACGGAAGTTCTGCCCGGAATATTATAGAGCATGACAGGAACGGAAGAATGGTCCGCCACTTCTTTGAAGTGTTGGAAAAGTCCTTCTTGCGTGGGCTTATTATAGTAAGGGTTGACCTGAAGGATCCCGTCCACTCCGTCCTTGCAGGCCGCCTGTGTGAGTTCCACCGCTTCCCGAGTAGAATTGGATCCGGTTCCCGCTACGACTAGAATGCGCTTCTTGACATGCTTTACGGTTTCGCGGATCAGCTCCGCGTGTTCTTCATGAGAAAGAGTAGGAGATTCTCCCGTGGTTCCCGCAGGAACCACCCCGCTGACCCCCGCCTGGATCTGTTTGTCCAGAAGGGAAAAATACGCATCGTAATCGATTTTTCCGTTTTTAAAGGGGGTGATGATGGCAGTAAATACGCCTCGAAACATAATATGTAAATTCCTGATCCTAGGGCGATTTGGCAACACTTTCTCGCGGACATTTCCTTCTTCCAAATGGCGGACCAAGGACCGGGCAATCAAAAGTAAGATCTATTTGCAATCCTGCACTCAGGTATTCAAAAAGGCGGGTAACCCTGTAAAGAAAGAGATATTGACTATTTGGAACCATAATTCCACGTCAAAACGAGATCCATGTTGCATCTATCCAACTTTTCTGGTATAGAACATCCCAGGCTTCTCCCACAAAACCCGCCTCCTCCACCCTAACTCGGGCGGGGGCCCGTTTGTTTCCGCACAAGAGTTCCTACAAGACCGATAGATTTGGGCTTAGTATTTTCCCTCCACTATGAGATATCCGAGCGAAGAATCGATTTGATCCTTCGAAATTCTTGTCTTCCGTCCGGATACATTCTGATACGATCAGTATCTTTCCCGTATCTGGTCCATTCTCCAGCTCATATAGATCAAGGCCCCCATTTCCAGAAAACCCGCCCACACGAAAGTAGAAGGAATTCCGATCCGGTCCGAGAAGAAGCCGGATAGAATTCCGGTAACTGCCGGGACGATCAAAAACACGAGACTGTACATGGAGAGAATTCTGCCTCGTATATGATTTTCCGTATGTTGTTGGATTCCCACCGGGATAAGAGTGATGATCACTCCCGTTAAGAAACCGAATACAAAAAGAAGCGCCGCCGTAAAAGGAAGGCTGTCGGAAAGAAACGGAAGAAGAGAAAAAAGTAGGCTGCTTACGAGGGCCGCACCGAAAAGAATATGCCCTTTTCTGCGGAAACTATGAAGGAAAGAAGTCAACATTCCCCCAAGAACCAAGCCGATCCCCAAGGAAGTCAGGATTGCCCCCCTTTCCGCTTCTCCCAAACCTAGAATTTCTTTCGCATATTTAGGAAGAAGTACCTGAACCGGACCGACTAACAAGACTACGGTTCCCATCATGAGTAGGAACTGTTTCACCAATTCCGATCTCTCCAAATACTCCCAGGTCTCCTTTAGTCCGATCCTAGAAGAAGTTTTTCTGTCTCCGCTCGAAATCGGAAGTAAAAGTAAAAGAAATACGCTCGTTAGATAGGCGGAACCGATTCCTAAAAAAACCACGGGAAAAGGAAAAGAATGGCGCAAGAATCCTGCGACGAGGGGCGCCAATCCGTAACCGAAGAGTACAAGAGTGTTCAACCAAACGCTATGCTTTCCTATTTTAGAATGGTCCACCAAATCTCCGAGTATCGCAAATCTACCAGGCATCACGAAAGTAAGACCTATGCCGGAAAGCACGGATGAAACTAGAAGCGGATAGGGAGATTCGGGACCGATCCATCCGAACTCCAGCCCCAATGCGGCGAACCCGGATCCGAAAGCCATGGACAATTGGGCCCCCGCCAATACCCATTTTCGGGAATATTTATCCAAAAATCTTCCGGCAGTAAAACTCAAGAAAAGCAGGGGCGCGCAAACGCAAAAGAATACCCAACCGGAAAAAGTATCAGAAGGTGAAATGCTTTGGGCGAGGATAATAGCCGTATAATTGAACATATTCCCGGCCAAAAGCCCCAAAATGGAGGAGATATAATAGAATAAAATCACTCTGTATAGACTCCGTCCCCGCTTTTCCAGGCAATCCGAATTCGCTCCATTCCGGAGGCTTTTTCAAAATTCAACGAGGATCCCGCGTTCCAGTCGGGACATTCTTTCACTCCTCTCGGCTCCTTTCGCTCGAAAACTCCGCCTTACGTTATCCAAAATACGGAGAAAGAAATCCTGAAACTCCCCTGCTCCTAAACGTCGGAATTCCGAAATCCGATAATACCGAGGCTCAAGTAGATTGAGGAATCTCAATCATTCATCGCTCGGATCGAGTCGGCTTTTCTTATTTTTAGCCGAAAAAGAAAGCAATTCGAAAATCCTAATTTGTTAATATAGGGATGAAATCCACCGCCTACTCGATTACGATTGCATTACTTATTCTGAACGCATGTTCAAGAGGTCCGGAAAAAGATATGAGCTCTCTACTCTTCGAGACCGTAGTAGCCGACCTAGGCCCATCGGGAACCAATCTGGCGAATCTCTCCTTCGACGGGTTCAATCGGGACAATATACCTGTGGTTTCTTGCGATGCGGATAACTCTTCGGGCAAAGGAATACGGATCAATCTGCCCACGGATATTTTTGCCGGAGGCTACTATCTTAAGATCGGGACCGTTCCCAGCACTTCTCCTTATCTATTTCCGGAAAACGGAGATCTGGATTTGTTCATGTCTGCCTCCCATCTTCCCGCAGATCCTCCCTCTTGTACACTTACCCGCACCGTTAATACGAACCTGAGATATACCGCATCCGTATCCAGCAATTGCATTCTCATTGGAGGCCACACACTCACTCGATTCGAAGTGGATTGCAAGCCGGACTGAAAAAAGATCCTCCTTTCCCGAATTTCCTCTTTTTTAGAGATTCTACCTTTCTATCTCTTCTTCTAATCTATTTTAGAAGATTATGAAATTTTATTCCAAAATCGCATTTGTGGCCTCTATACTGCTTATTATGAAGGTAAATTCTCCAGTATAGCCAACTTTCCATCCGATACGATACACGAAACCACCTAAATATTATAATTTAGAAATACATATTCCGCTCATTCTCCAAGAATGCGAGTTGACAAAATCCGCACTTTTCCATTATCCCATTTTAGGATACTATACCCACGAGGATCCTAATGCGAATCAGAATTCCTATTCTCATCTTTGTTTGCACTGTACTTTCCGGAAACGTTCTCTACGCGCAAAGCGACTCGGGAATTTTCTCTTGGGCTTCCCAAGTCTGGCAATCCTTGGATTTCACTTCCCAGAAATTCCCTTATTCTCAAGTGCCCGGTCAGGAATTTTCCGGAACACAAGCCAACCAAAACGTAAAGAAGTACTGGAATCTACGAAACCGTCTCCGAAACGATTTCCTGCTCTTCTCTACCGAAAAGGGGGGTTGTCTCCCCATGGAAGAAGTGAAAATTTTGGGGGATCTGAGAATCGGTAAATGGGGAGATTCTACGATCAAATTGGGATGGTACTTGGGAGTTTTGGGATCGGAATTGCATCTTCTCTCACGCTCCGATTCCTATCCGAGTTTTGGAGAAGCGACAGATCTCCAGAATGCAATGAGAGAATTATTCTGCGCATTTATCGCCCTAGAAAGATTGGATCGCTTCGGAGAACAGAGTATTTGGGAATTCCATCCTATTTATTTATCCAAGTTTCCCGGAACGGAAGGATACCGTTGGCCGGATACTCCCGGATTTTTCATCAGAGACGATATGACTGTTCGAGTAATGGAACAACTCCGGTTGAACGGCGGAGAATCCGATTCCGAGAATTGGTATGGCAACGAAAGATATCCTACACCTCCTTATAATCGGGAGATGAGTCAGGACCAGGTCGTTCATCTTCTTCTAGGACTTTCCATCATCAAGCATTTGGTTCCGGAAAATTATACTTACCAAGGAATGAATTTTAAAAACCAGGCCAGGAGTTATGCCAGAAAACTCGTGGATTATGTTTATGATTCCAGAAAGGTTTCTCTGGAACTTTTCGGAGTTCCGATCGGTAGCACTTCCCTTTCCTGGATGATCGAAAATCCTGTCTCCCCCAAGGTCAATTGGTTCGGATCCTGTCCGGCTTGCATTGGCTGGTTCGATCCGTTCCATCCATTGGATCCGGATCATATAGGACTCGTGACTCGAGGTCAGGATGCTCGCTTCTTTGCAATGGGATTCCAGCAGGCAGGAAAATGGATCACCGATAAGGATTGGTATGTTTCTCCGGCCCAAATTGTAAGTTGGTCCGCACTTTCCGAAGTCGGAGCCATGAGCACTCCGGATAATTCTCACATGACTATGGGCTTAGCCGCTATCGGAAACTCTTGGGGAGAGATCACCCCGGATGTTTTAATGACCCAGGCTGCTCAACACGATTTTTATCTATATCCTCTCTTGAACGCCGTCTTGCATCCTGAAAATCAGATTTCAGCGGGCTTAGAAGCCAAAATTCTTTCTCTTTTGGAATCGGTTCCTTGGTCGGGTACCGGAACGATAGGATTCCAAGGAGGATGGAGTTCCGAAAATCGATTCATCCGAAGGAAAGAAGATCATGATAAAATTCCGACCGGATACGTAACACAAAGTCATGGATTAGATTTTTTACTCTTACATAATTTATTCTATATATCCAAACCCAATCATTTCTTCGGCGTGACCCAAAACGAGCAACCTGCCTATATTCCGGATCTGAGCGTTCCGAATTGGGAAATTCCTCCCAGCTATAAACTACCTCCGATCGGATACGCCATCCAAGAAACTCCGGTCATCCACAATACCTGCACCCTGGCTTCCAATGCTGAGGTTCCGATACGGATAGAATGGGAAGATCCCTACGGAAAAAGAGATACGGTTCGCATCGAACTGGAATCCCAGCCGAGTTCCGGAAACGGAATCGTATTCTCCACTGGGACAAAAAACAAATTTCTATATAAAGGAAAATTCTGGGGACAATGGTGGTGGGAGGATTCCGTTCGATTCAAACTCACGGACGAAGACGAAAATTCTACTAGCATACATCTTCTCGTTTCTTATCCAGGATCGATGGCGGCAGCGCCGGATATCGGCGCAGTAGGAGCTCCTACCCGAGTCGTCGTAAACGGTTGGTTTGCAGGCATTCCTCTTTATGGAACCATAGAAATGGAATTCCAAGTCTATTCTATGGATCCGAATTGTGTTCCTCCCCAACCGGCTCCTTGGCTAATCACAGGCACCAGAAATACGGTCGCTTTTCCTATTTCTCCCCTCCGATTCCGTGCAATCGTAGGCTGGACGATTTTTGCTCTGCACGGAAACGCAAGCGTGAATTTACAAGCCGCTACCAACGTAGGGACCACACAAACTAAGGAAATCTGGATCGAATGGTAATCGGGAGAAAATTTTCTATGCTCACATTTCGTAAAATCTGTCTCTTCCTATTCTTTATCTCTCTGTCTCTACATTGCGGAGAAAGACAAGATCAAATCGCAAGAAGGGACTATTGTCGCAATAACGTGGCCGGCTTGATTCAATTCTACGCTTTATGCCAAGAGGATTCTCCAGGCAAAAAATGTGAGGATCTATTATTGCAGGCCGGTTTATTATTCCAATCCTGCGAGAGCATGGAAGTGAACGCGGTATTCTAAAAAAGACTTACACAAAAAAATGAAATCCAAAAAAGGAGCGCATATGCGGATAATATATTCTAAAATAACAATATTATTCCTTCTGTCGGGCCTCGAATTCCTGGCTTGCTCCCTGATCCGACCTCCCCGGTTCGAAAAAGAAAAATTAGAGGCTTATATTATCGCATTCCAAGAATTGAAAGCATCGGATCCGATTTCCGTATCGCATTTCTTCACTCCGGATCCCAGATTGGTGTATAAACTTCCTCCATCGGCGAACGGAATCTCATGGGAAAAAATATTAAAGAAGAATGGATTCTCTTCTTATGGCGAATTCGCCATTCTTCATTTCCAAATCCGAGAATTCTACGATTTATACAAATCGGAAAAACTGATAGAAGAAATGGAATCCGCAAATGTTAAATATGCGGAGAACTTTCAAAAATTCTTAAGCGATCCGGAATTTCCAGAATCCGCTAAAGAACAAATCCGGGGATCTCTTGCAAAATCCAGGGACTTCCAGGAAAAAAATCTAAAAGAGTCCAAACGTAGAATGGAGGCGCTAAAAACGAATTCGGATCCTTCTTATGAATTCGTAAAAGAAAGATCCGCTCAACTGAAAGAACTCTATTCCGACTAAAGCGATTTTCTATAAACGAACACTGTTCGAAAAGAATACAGCTTTTTCATCCCCTAAAGGACATTATGCGAATGCCTTTAGAAATATTATAAAAATATTATCATATATCAATGGATACACTCTGATGAGTTCCGAACAATGTTCGGATTCATTCCCTCTTCATTGTAACATTACAAATGTTCAATATAGAAAAAATCGGAATCGTTTTGGAAATTGACTTTGTGGAACGCGTTTTCAAAGTATGGCTCGAAGAGAATAGTGAGATCTCTTTCTAGAGATCGGAGTGAATTTAAAAATGAAAGATAAAAACCTCTGGAAGATCCTCTGCGGATTTTTCTTAATCGTATCGGCTTCTGCAATATCGGCCCAAAGCCAAGCGCAAATGTTTGCAAGACCGGGAGTGATCGGCGATTCCTTAAGCCAAGGATTTTACGGAGCTACCGTAGAAGAAAAGACCCAAAACTGGGCCTACCCGGTTTTGGTTTCCAAGCAAGCCGGCTCCAACGTAACCTATAATGTCTTAAAAGGACCTTACATAAACTTAGAGGATGTACTAAAAGGAGATTGCGGAGTATTCTGTATCGCCTCCTCGATCATCGGGGGCAACGGAGCGACCGTAGGACTTCCTACACATGCGGGAATCACCGGTGCGGATTACACCACCGTTTTACAGACTTCCGGCCAATGTGAGAATATCAACGCCACCACCTGGGCCAAAGAATGGTATTGGGCGACCTGGTACTGGTATACTTATCGCTGGGTCCAAGTCCCCGATTGCCAATCTCCGGACAAATTCCACCAATTCGGCCTGCGTAATTCCGGGACCCAATTACAGGTCATGCAATCGGTTAGGCCTACTTTCTTATTCGGAACCGCAGCAGCCAACCATGTTCTTTGCACCGCATTGAGTACCTCTACGGATTGTTTGGACCAAACCAGATTCCTAAACGATATTCGAAGCACCATGTCCAAAATGGCCGCAATCGGATCCATCAAGGGCGGAGTTTTATTCACCGTTCCCAACGTGACCGCAATCGCGTTTTTGGAAAATTATAGCGATCCTCAAGGAAGAGCCAATTACTCCGGCTTGAAGGCGTTCTTTCGTTCTTCTGTTTCGGATCCTTCCCAAGTTCTTGATAAGAACGAAGTAGCCACTATCACCAACTTCTTGACTTCTCTAAATAACGAAGTGAAGTCGCAAGCGGTCGCCATGGGATTCGCTCTGGCGGATCTAAAAGTGCTTTTCGACGACTTGAAAGAGAACGGCAGATTGATCCAAAGTCCATCCGGATATAGCCCAGGTTATGCGAAGGCCAATTGGCCTCTACCAGGCCAACCCGGAATTTTCGGTCTGGACGGAGTGCATCCTAATATGTACGGTCATTCGGTCTTTGCAAACGAGCTGATCAAGGCGATCAATTCCAAATACGGATATTCCATTCCTCAGGTTAGCGAATATACCGCCTGGTATTACGATTCCTTGAATCGTAATCCTATCGACCTGAAAAAATTCCTGACGGACACCTTGTTCGGCCAGTTCATTTCCTGGGTAATCGGAATTTTCGTTTAACCCTTTCTTAAAACTCCCCGTTCCGAAACCTTAGGAACGGGGATCGAATATATTTTAATTTTCTAATATTCTTCCCTTGTTTCCTATCATGCGCTTTATCTCCAAATTTTGGCCCTGGTTTTTAGTGGGTATTCTTCTTATTCTTACCATAATCATCCTTTTTCTCAGGACGGAAGCCGAGAAAGGATCCGCAAGTCTCGGAGAAGAAGCCACCGAAGCGGTTCAAAGAAAATACGGTTCGGAAACGATTGAATTTCCGGACGCACCGCATCCCTTCGAAGAAGATCCGGATCTAGAAGGTCACGCAAAACGTCTTTGGCCTTCCGCATTCCGAGAAAAGAAATCCAAGGAAGAAAAGGAGAAAATTCGAGAAGAATGGGTCGAATTCGCCCTTCGTTTCCCGCATAATATCTATATACCCCAAGAATTTCGTCCACCGCAGACGGCAGAGGACGAAAAGAAAGCCAGAGAACAATTGGACAAGTTTTCCTCGGCCGAGGCTAAATTCGCATTGTCCAGAAATGCGGGACGATACGCTCAACCCGGCTCGGTTCCGGGCCGCCCGAACGATCCTAACGTAAGTCCTGAGGAACAAAAAGCTTACTTCTCCTATAAAATTTCCGAATTGGAATCCAGGATCCAACTTGTGCAATACGCGATCCAACAGGGAAGAATGGACGCTTCCCAAATTCCCCAAGCCAATTCGGATATTTCCTCCTGGCAAAAAGAATTACAACAATTGCGCCAAGTTTCCGAATCCGTTCCTTGATTCTTAAGAGATAGTTCATGTATAATTTTTTTATAAAATACCTTCCCTTTATTCTTTGTTTATTCCTATCCTTCTGTTCCGGGCCTCCCCGACCCGAATTGCTGCCTGAAACTCCGGAGGAAGCGCCTCCGAGCATAGCGCAATTGGAAAAGGATCTACAGGATAAGAACCCCAGATTACGGGCCCAAGCGATTTTAGAGCTCGCAAGAAGGGACGAAAGGAAGCACATTCCACTCGCAAGAGATTGGATGAAGCCCGGAAGCGAGGAACTTACCAGAGCCCCCGCAATCCTTGCCTTAGGAATATGGAAAGACAGAGCATCCCTTTCCCGAATCCTAGATTTTCTAAAACCCGACTCAGGAATCGACCCGGGAACCGTACTCGAATCCATAGCTCGAATGGAAGACCCAAGCGCAGGAGATAGGGTGGCCTCCCTTCTGGACGGCAAGGACGCCACTCTGCGCTTACTCGCAGTAGACACCCTGGTTCGAATCGGAGCAAAAAGCTCCGGAAAGGCGATCTTATCCGCGGCTAAATCGAACTCGGATCCGGAAAAAGCGAAAACCTACGCGATGGCATTAGGAAAACTGAATATTAGAGAGTCCGAGAGTTATCTTTTGGATTTGGCTAGAAATTCGGAACCGGGCCCTACTCTGGCGGCCTCATATTTGGCGCTCGGAAAAATCGGAAGTAAGAACGCCGTTCCCGTATTGGTAAAAGCTCTACAGGCGGATTTCGAGAAAGGCAGGGAAAATTCCACGCTCGCACTGGTGGAAATCAAGGATCCTAAATCTCTTCCACTCGTTCTACCGATCTTAGAACATCCGAACCGAGAAGTAAGATACAGGGCCGCCGACGTCCTGATCGGAGTTTCGGACACCTCCTTCCTACCTAAGATTATGGAAGTCTTAGAAAAAGGCTCCCCTTCTTCCAAGGCGCCCGCCTCCCATGTACTCGGAAGACTCAAGTATCTGTCCGCAAGGGAGAAGATGGAGAAAATCATAACCGACTCGAATGTTCCTGACAGAGAAATCGTAGCCCAGGCCTTGGGCTATTTAGGGGATAAAAGAAGCATTCCCATACTCGCAAAAGTCCTAAGGGAAGATCCGGGAGAAGCGAAATACGGAGCGGTTTGGGCCTTAGGCGCAATTGGCTCGGAAGATGCCTTACCGTATGTGGAAGAAGCATGCCTTTCCCAAGACAGAAAACTATCCAAGATCGCTTCCGAAAGTTTGGGGATGATCGCTTCCCCTAAATCCCTTTCTCTTTTGGATAAAAAGACCCAGGACTTTCCGGATTTGGCTTCCGTGACATTATCCGCAATCGCCTCTATTCCGGGCGACGAAGCTAGATCGATTTTGGAAAAATACGCGGAAAGCGATAATCCGAACCTGCACCAAGTGGCGGTTTCCCAATTGAGCGCGAGAAAGGACCGGGTTAGCGTCCCGTTATTGATCAGGCTCCTTCAGGAAGAAAATCCTTCCAGGAATAGGAAATTGATTCTATCCGCCTTGAAATCCGTGACCGGCTTGAAATATTCCTCGAAGAACGAATGGATCAATTGGTATACATTAAGTAATTCTAAAAAACATCCTTGAGTCTTAGAAGCCCCGGATGGTTCGGATCGATTTCTTCCGCTTTCCTAACGAAACGCTTCGCTTCTTCGTTGAGATTTAGGCTTTTATAAATATCCGCCAGATTGATTAGATTCGGCAAAAGGCGGCTGTCCAGATCGAAGGCGTTTTTTCCGAAATGTTCCGCCTTTAGGAAATCCTTATTTAATTTGTAAGAATAAGACGCATAATATTGCAATTCCAAACGTTTCGGTTTTAAACCGGCCGCACGTTCGAACGTCCTCGATGCGGAAGGATAATCCTTAAGTTTCAAATAGGATTTCCCCAACATGAGTAGGAACTCCTCTTCCTCCGAGAAAACGCTCGAAAATCCCTGCAGATAGGTCTTTACGAATTCGTAGGATTTATTCTTGTATAAATCCCGCGCCTTGTCCAAAACCTCCCGCAAGGAGGAATTTTTGGCTTGGGGCTCCGCCAGATATTCCAATCTGACTAACGTGAAATCGTCCGTTAATTCCCCGAATTGAACCGTTTCATCGTAGATTTTCTTCAAAACTCCGTCCGCCGCTTCCACCGTTCTTAGGAATCGACTTTCGTCTTCGTTCACAATTCTTCCCCGTTCGTCGTTTCCGATTAGGATATCGTCCTTACCGTCCGAGCCCAAAATTAAAATGTCTCCCTTTTTCAATTGGAAGAATTTAACGTTAAAGCTCTCCTCATTTCCCGGAATCCCTATCTTCCTGAGAGTCAATTCGCTATCCATAAAATCGGCCTTACCGTCCCGATAAAGTACGGGCCAGGGATGCTCCGCGTTAATATAGAATAATCCACCAGTCTTTTCGTTCAGCAATCCGATGACGGTGGAAATATACATGGAGCCGTCGAAAGATTCGAAAATACTCTGCAATTCTAAAAAGGATTCTCTCAACCAGGACTCGGGAGATCTGGAATATCCACCATTTCGATTGGTCCTACTTAGGATGGATTGGAAAACGGTCCCCATTACCAAGGCGCCCCCCGCTCCCTGGATGGATTTTCCCATCGCGTCTCCGTTCACGAATACGGTATACATATCTCCCCCAATGGAGATATTTCCGGAGATACTGATGTCTCCTCCGATCTCGTAATTCTTTTGCTTGAATCGTATGGATTTTTTCTGTTTGGAAAAGAAATCCACGCTAAGGTATGAGCTCGAACTTTTATTTGTAAACAACGGTTGGATAAGAAGAGAAGTGAGAAAATAATCCCCATCCTGTTGCGTTTTCAAACGATTCAGGTTTTCCAAAGATTCATTTAGCTCCTTGGTTCTCTCTTCCACCTTGTTTTCCAGATGTTCGTTCAATTCCTCCACCTGCTCGTTCAGACGGACGAATTTGTTAGCCAGGATCGTGGCGATACTGATAATAAAGAAAAAGAAAGTATACCCAACGGTCCTAGGAAGTACCAAAATATTTCGAGTGGACAACGTATCCAAGAGCGCCGAAAGAACCACTATGGATACTCCGAATAGGATCAGAATCGCATCTCTGTCCTTATTACGGATCTTTCGAACGAGATAATTAAATATGAGCGCTACATACGTGGCCCACCCGTATTGCACGACCGAATTATTGAGCTTATCATAAAATATCACATCGTTTGAAAATACATAAAGAAGAACAAAAACGGCGTAGATTCCATCCAAAAGGTTGACGAATCTCCCTCTAGGAAACTTAAAATACGATCTGATAAAATTTGCGAAGATCGGAATCAGAGCCGTCAGGATAATATATTCCGTCTTTTTCATGTATAAGAACGGAATTCCCAGCTCGTATTTTAATTGGTTTCTTAAAAATTGATAAAGAACTAGAAATATCGTAAATAGTCCGAAATAAAGGTTCTCGGTATCCGTTCTTCTTCTCAGGAATAAGAATAGGAAATACCCTCCTACGGTCAGGTAGATCATCAAAAGTGCGATTTTCGAATATTCCGTACCGTAATAATCCTTTCGTATCAATTCGGTGTCGCCGATTTCCGTCCGATCCTGTTCTATCCCCACTTCGGGATGAAAGAACTTTTTCACTTCCACGATCAGTATATTCTCTTTACCCTTCCGAATCAAAGAAGGGGAAATCGGATAGATCCGAATTTTATCATATGCCTGAGGCAACGAGGAGTTCATATCCCCAGTCTCGCCGATTAGAACTCCGTTTAGATAGGTTCTATCCTTATCGCTAAGAGTGCCCAGACGAACGGATAGACCTGCCGCCTTCCATGTTTCGGGAGCGACGAATTTCTTAATGAGATACACCTTTTCCACGGATTCCGAAGTGGCAAGATGCACACCCGGGACCTCGTAGGCCTCCGTTTTTATCGAATTCGCTTCTCCTTCCAGAAATCTATCGGAATACTCTTTTGGATTTAGTTTTTCCTCGGAAAGTTCCCAAGAATGATTCGAATCCGAATCCAAGCTCACGATCCGATCGAAAGATTCTATTTTTTGAATATTCTCCGAAAAAATCGGAAATGGGATTAGAAAGAGAATAAGAAGGTATAAAATTGTTCGAGAGACAAAACTCCATGAACAAATTCTTGGAAGGATAAAAGGAGCGGAAAACTTTCCGAGACGACCGAACATCGAGGACCCCTTAAGTAAGATTATTTTTAGCATGGCGATTTCTTTTTAAAAGAACGCCGTTCGGTTTTTCGGATAATGGAATCGTTTTCGAATAAGTATTGTTAGGCTTTTAACTCCTATTTTTACGATTTTACTACAAGCAAATTTCGGAACTGCAGGATTACAAGTTGGTATCTTCCCAATCGAGTTCGTAATCCCGCCGCCCTGAATATACTCTTATTTGGAAGAAGATGAGAGAAGATCCAGAAATTCGTCGGAACCTATCAGATCCGCCTGTCTCGGAAAGACTTTCTCCATTAAAGTCCTGTGCACGTCCGGATCCCGATCGGAACATAGATCCGTTAGGATTATATTTTTGTAATCCGCATCCGCGGAATACCGGACGGTGGAAAGAACCACCCCGCTGGTGGCGATTCCGAAGAATACCAAGGTATTTACTCCTTTCGCTCTAAGAATCATATCCAGGTCGGTTCCTAGGAAAGCCCCTACCCTATGTTTGGTGACGATGATATCTTCCGCTTGGGGGGAAACTCCGGGATGAATATCCAACGCCTTGGGATCCTTTCCTCCTAGGCCGCCCGATTTCTTGATCGCACCGAACATCGAATTATTCGGATGAATCTCCGGATATCCCGGACGGAATCCTACGACGATATAGATGACCGGTAAACCCTTTTTGCGGGCGACGGAGAGAACCCGATTCGCCTTCTCTACAAGTTGGCTCGGGTCCTTTACATAGCCGCCGTTAATGATCGCGTTTTGGTAGTCCATGATCAAAACGGCGGTCTTTCCTGGATCCAAGGAAGGTTTGGGATCCGCCTTTAAATTTTCCTCGAAAGGAATTAGGAAAGCGACGATCAAAGTTAGAATTGAAATACGAAACATGATCGAAGCTTAACATTTCCGAAGTTTCCGTCATCCATTTTGGAAGAAGCGACCGAGGTATAGAGCCCAGAGCCGACTCCGGATAACCGGATCCCGCTTAGATTCGGTTTACTGCTGTAAAGATAGAGCTATCAAGATCACAGCAATCAAAGGAGGTAATCCTTGGATGATCCCGGCTCTAGCCATCGCAGGCTTGGAAACGACCAACACGAGTCCTGCACCGAACACCGATAAGCAGGAGAATATAAGAATCGCAGGCGCGTAAGACGGAAACGAATCGAAAAAGATCGCACCGAATAAGGCTCCGACTGCCAGAAATAAATTATAAAATCCCTGGTTTAAAAATACGGTTTTCATCGCCTCCGCGGACTTAGTGTCCGTGACTCCGAATCTTCTGTGGATTCTGGGCTTCATCCATAGGACGCTTTCCATAATGAAAATCCAAACATGCAATAAACCTACGAGTGTAGCTAGTATTCTTGCCGTTACTATCATGCATTCTCTCCAAATTTCGTTTTAGATCGGCCCTGGGAATGTATCAGAATGAATTTGTTTTGTAAAGACGAATCCATATAAGAATCAATTTTAGATTGAAAGAGGAGTAGAATCGCGGAGAAGTATCGAATCTCGCAATTTCCCTCTCTATAAGTACGAATGTTTACTCAAACGGACTCGATTCAATATTTAAAGGCGGCCACGATAGCTCAGCTCAGTTTTCTTATCTTGAACTTTCTAGTGCGGGTGAAAATCGGCTACCAAAGCGTTTTAGGAAGCCTTTTCTCCGCCTCCCTGATCGCGTATTTTATTTGTCCACTTTTGGATCATTCGTCCAATTTGTTTTGGATCGTCTTAGTGCATACAGGATGCTTTTCCGTATCCGTATTCTTCTATTTATTCGTTTCCAGCCTATTCGAAGACGATTTCAAATTTAAAGTTCGACACGGACTCTTATTCCTATTCGTTAATTCGTTTTGTTTTTATATTTTTCTAATATCCGATCTGAAAAACGAAACTTCCGTATTTTCCCAAGTTCTATTCAGCATGCCTCAGGTAGTATATCTTAGCCTGATCTTATTCACATTGGCGAAAGTTTTAAAGGATAAGAATGCGGACTTACTGGAGTATAGACGGGACTTTCGCGTGATATTTTCCTGGGTGACGGGGATGTACAGTCTATCCGTCGTACTCATGGAAGTGATCACAAAAAAATCCGAATACTCCACGCAACTGGATCTGATCAATTCTTCCTTTATTTTCGTACTGGTGTTTTTCATTTCTTTTCGAATCTTCGAATTCAGAAAAAACGTCTTTCCTGTATCCGAAACCAAGATCGAAGAGGAACCGATTGACGAGGAATTATTAAAAAGTCTGAATTCCCTCCTAAAGGACCGAAAGATTTTTCTGCAGGAAAACCTAACGATCCTATCCCTTGCCAACCAATTGAGCGTTCCAGAAAAGAAGGTAAGAAAGTTGATCAACAAGGGCATGGGGTATAGGAATTTTAACGAATTCTTGAATCATTTCAGGATCCAAGAGGCCAAGACGATCCTCTCCGATACATCAAAAGACGATTTTCAAGTGCTTAGAATTGCCATGGATTTAGGCTACGGTTCTCTTGCTCCTTTCAATCGGGCCTTCCGCGAAATAGTGGGAATGACCCCTAGCGATTTCAGAAAGAGGAGAAATTCCACGAAATAATCGATCGAATCCGGAATCGATCAGCATTTGTCGGATATCCATCGGAATATAAACCGAAGCCGTGCTTAAATGATCCATCCAATCCTCTAAAGGAGAAAAAGGACATTATGTGCTTCCATAAACAATTACTTCAATATGCTTCGGATCTGGTCCATCAGATACCGGCGATATTTCTGATAGATTTCGTAAGATATCTCATATTCGCCGGCTTGGCTTTTTCGGTGTTCTACGTTTGGAAACATCCGTTTCAACATCGAAAAATCCAAACCAAGAGCGCGACAAAGTCCCAATTCAAAAGGGAATTTCTATATTCTCTCTTTTCCGTGATCGTATATACTGCGGTGACTCTCGTAGTGTTATTGTTTCGGAAATACGGATTCTTTCGTTTTTACGAGCGAATCGAGGACTACGGCTGGGGTTACCTAATACTTAGCGTTTTACTGATCTTAGCGATCCAAGACTTCTACTTTTATTGGACTCATAGGCTTATGCATACCGCTTGGTTTTATAAAAGAGTACATAAGATACATCACGAATCGGTGACTCCTTCTCCTTGGACCGCATACTCCTTCAGTCCTTGGGAGGCCTTGATTCATTCCTTCATCATGCCTATTGTGGCAACGCTTTTTCCCGTTCACCCTTTGGCTCTTATGATCTTCATGACGATCCAGATCGCACGAAACGTATTAGGTCATAGCGGTTACGAGATATTTCCGAGCTGGATGCTCTCTAATAAAATATTAAAACTGGTTAATACGAATACTAACCACGATATGCACCACCAAAGCTTCCGCTATAACTACGGACTCTATACTACGATTTGGGATTCCATTTTCGGGACGATCCATCCGGAGTATGAAAGAACTTTTGCCGAGATCACGACTAGGAGCGCCGAAAAAAATAAACTACAAGAGAGTGTATAATCGCGATAAGCCTTGGAAAGATTCGCATCCGTCTAGGTGCGAGTCTTTCTATATCGGTTTCTTGACTACGAATCCGTAATGAAAAGGGGGCAAATCGATCGGCTTCTCCGACTCGATTCTAAATCCTGCCTCCCTTGCCCACAGGTAAATATTCCCAGGCCTAGGCCGGATTTCCATTTTAGGACCTCTCGGTGTATTCGGGTCGTAGTTCCAATGCATCAAACCCGATCTACCGCCGGGTTTCAGGATTCGAAAGGCCTCTCTTAAGATCGAAACCGGATCTTCATGATGCAATAAATTGAAGATCATGACGTAATCAACGAAGTCGCCTCCGAGTCCCGTTCCCTCTTCTACTATATCCTTTTTGATGGGATGGATATTATCCAAGCCGAGTCGATTCGCATCTCTTTCCAGATCGAAGACAAGACTCTCTTCGATTTCATACGCTAAAATTTCGCTCTTATTCTCTTTAGCCAATGGAAAAGTAAAAGTCCCGTATCCGGATCCGAACTCCACTATCCTCCCCCTTACGTTCAAAAGATCCATTTTTTCCAGAACTAAGGGTAAATCGAAAAGAGAATCCCAATATTTCGCATCCGGCATTCCGCTATCTCTCACCTTCATATCCCATATGCAAAATCGGCTTGACCCACAGTCAAATCAATATTCAAATATATATTTGAATATTTGAGCAATTATGAAATCTAAAAAAACGGGCAGAGAATTTAAGAATCTGGTGTATTCCGGTTTAGCGAAATACGGAAAAGCAATCTCAGACCCCAAAAGGATAGAATTATTGGATCTCTTAATCCAATCCGAAAAGAATGTGGAGCTGCTATCTCAAGGGATCGGAATGAGCATGGCGGCAACCTCGCATCACTTACAAATTCTGAAAGAATGCAAACTCGTCCTGGATAGACGGGAAGGCAGAAATATCTTTTATAAGATAGACCGGGCGGGCATTCGGATATTCGATACGATTTCTTCCGCAGGAGAGGAATTCAACGCCGAGATTAAAATGGAAATGAACGCTTTCTTCGATTCGGAACAAGAATGGAAGGAATTGGAATATAAGGATTTTTTAAAGAGCGTAATCTCTAAGGAAGTCGTTCTCATCGACGTTAGACCCGAGAACGAATACAACTCAGGACATTTTCCCGGTTCCCTGTCGTTTCCCTTGAAAGAGCTCAGATCCAAATTGGCTAAATTACCTAGACGCAAAAAGATCTTCGCGTACTGCCGAGGAAAATACTGCGTTCTTTCCGAGGAAGCAGTAAAAATCCTTAGATCGGAAGGTTTCCAGGCCTACAGAATATCCGAAGGCCCTTTGGAATTTGCAAACCATGGAGTGAAACTCAGCAAAGAACCCTAATTTAGTATTTCTTTTTTTTACGAAAACTAAGTAGGTTTCACTCCAATGCGGTAAGACCGCCGGTAGATATTACCGAATTCTTCCTTCAGAAATTCCGATTCAAAAATCTGCGATAAGAGATCGTAAACGGAACAACGATCCAAGCCGCCAAAACCGTCAGGCTCAAAAAAAGCACCGGAATCGTTCCGAGTGTTTTCAATAAAAATGCGCCGGAAAAACCTAGAAGAACGGAAGTCTTGGTCTGCAAAACCAATGCGATCCGGATCAGGTCGATCGGATTCAATAAAACCACGAATAAAACCGGAATTTCCACCGGATATTCTCCCAGATAAAGACTCAATACGAACACGAAAGAATCGAATAAGATGAAAAAATACAACCAGATGAGTAAGGCTCCGGAGAGAATCAATTCTCCTTTTTTAAAAAAAGAACCCAAAAGAAACGCCAAGGCCACGAAGATCATCACTAGAATAATCCCGAAAACGATCAACTCCAGGAATAAAAGAATAAAACCTAAATCCGTATAGAAAGATAAAAAGCCGGGAATCCCGATACCAACGACCAGGCTCAAGGAAAGAGAGGCGCAAATTCCCAAATACTTTCCCCAAAAATATCCGGATCGAGTGACCGATTTGGAAAGCAGCACTTCGGCAAAAGGAAGAGAGTCCAGAAAAGACAGCCCGGCGAACGTGATCGCAAAAAGAGGAACGATAAGTAGGACCACGTTCATGAGGCTAGTGATCAATCTGATTCCGTTCTCGTTTCCGAAATAATTTAGAATCGAGACGCTGATCGTCAAGAATCCGGAGAACACGAAGATCCATTTATTTCTTATATTTTCACGGATCTCGAAAAGTAATATCTCCTTCATTTCCCCTCCTCGTATTCCCGATTCCAGAATTCCATGAGGGATGTTTGCAAATTCTCGAATCCCCCCTTTTTTACGAAATTCCTGGGAGAATCGTCTATGAGAAGAGAGCCCTCCGCCAGAAGTAGGAATCTGTCCGAAATTTCCTCAACTTCGCTCAGAATATGGGTGGAGAATAGGAGTAATGCTCCGTCCTTTTTTTTCTTTTTTAAAATTTCCTTTAATATATGGGATACGTACGGATCCAAACTCGCCGTAGGCTCGTCCACTAAGTAAACCGGCTTTTTTACCGAAAAACATTGGAGTATATTCAATTTTTGTTTTGTTCCTCCGGAAAGAGATCCGAATTTCTTTCCCTCCTCCGCTTTGAGCCCGAGAGTCTCGTAGAGATTATGATAGGTTTCCTCCTCGAACTCCTCCAATTTTCGGAAGAAAGATATCAATTCCGAAACGGTCAGATTCTTAGGAAAGAAAGGTGTTTGGGGCATATAACCAACATCGAGCTCGCGAGAAAGGCCTTCATCCTGATCGTTCCAACGAACTCCTCCTCCCGAAGGCTTTACGAGTCCCAGAATACTTTTGAGCAACGTGCTTTTTCCGGATCCGTTCGGCCCGATCACGGAAACGATCTCTTCAGGCCTAGCGACAAAAGATATATTATCCAACACTTTCGTATTTCCGAAACGAACTTCCAAATTTTCCACAGATATCATAAAATCTCCCGCATAGATGGGGTCGCATCCTCGAAGTCCAATGGCGTAACGATCGGAAACGCCTTCTCCAACCCTTGTAGAAATAGAACGACCGGGGATTCGTATAATATCATCAAAAATGGATATTCCGCGACCCAGTATCCGAAGAAGTGCACCGGTTTATAAGGAGTATCTCCGAAAGTATCCCTATCCAAATCGTATCCTTTGTATCTGTCCCAGTAATTCTGTAAGAACCGATTACTGGTGGTTTTGGCGTTCGTGCTGACATCGAAAACATTGTCCCGAAAATCGTTCTTTGCAAACGTATTCGAATCGCTGTTTCCTAAGATTCGAATACCCCAACCGTTGTTACCGATTCTGTTGTGAGTGAAATAATTCCGATTGCAGCCGTCGGAGAAAATAGCCACCGTATTTCCATAAAATTCGTTTTTCACAAAGATGCCGTCGGATATCTCCTTCAGTAGGAGTCCGTAGGCTCCGTCTCCCCAGTTATTTACGAATTTATTATTTTCCACCAGGATGTTCTTGCTGTACATCACCGCGACCCCGGCGGAATTATTAGAGAATTCGTTTCCTCTAAAATCGTTATCCGAAGAGAACATAAAATGCATTCCGTATCGGATATTGTATTCGGAAACGTTATCCTCCATCTTCAATCCGGACGAAAACTCCAAATAGATACCGTCCCGATGCTTTCGAATCTTATTTCCGCGAATGAGGACGTTTTTGGAAGACCAAAGATGAATTCCGTTCCCTCCCGACACCTCGTTATATGCATTACCGATCGCGGTATTTTCGAGTATGGAACATCCGTCCACATTCGCCAAGTAGACGGCGTAAGCCGTATCTTCGAAAGTATTCTCCTCGAATCGACAGCCTTGAACGCCTTCCGCATGAATCCCCGCATACTCCGTAATGTCCGAAATTCCGCTCCCTACGATTTTCAACCCTAGTATGCTCACTCCATCGGAACGGACATCGAACACGTGCTTTTCCTTATTTCCGTCGACTATGCTTCCTGGGACCCCGCGAATTCCTATCTTCTTAGAAATGATAAGGCCGCCTTCCCTGTACAAGCCTTTGCCCAAAAGAATGGAATCCCCGTCGCGAGATAGATCTAACGCTTGGGAGATTTTGGAGACTTTGCATTCGGGACAGACGGTTATTTCACGGGCGATTAGACGGGAGGGAATCGAGTAGGAGAGACAAAAGAAGACGGCGATCCAACTCGATCGGGTAAAAGCCTGGAAGCCTCGTTTCGGAATATAGTCCATTCTATTCTTCTAATATCCTTCCTAGCAATTTTCCCTTATGTTCTTTCAAATATTTTTCCGCGGAGGAGCGATCGGAAAAAGCAGCAATACCCTCTCCCATAGGGGTCCGAATATTCTCGGATTGGATATAACTCGCCGAATCTATAGAGACCATCTTTCCGGGAGAATCGTATAACGCAACCCAGGCAGATTGAATCGAAGGTCGTTTTTCCTTTACGTACGCGTGTAGACATTCCAGGGAATCGAAATAGATCCTACGACCCTTGGATGTTAGAATCTGCGAATGAAATTTATTGTCTGTAATCGCCATGGAGCAATGTGCGCAATGTTCCTTTCCCGTTTCCGGAAGAATCGGTTCGTTACGCACACAGGATATGCCGGTAAAAGCGATCAAAACCAAGGACAATACGATCCGATTAAATTCCATGTCGCAGTTTCCTCCTCTCTTCCCAGATGATGAAAATAAGAATCGCAAGACACAAAAACAGGATCCATCCTCCGTATGAGGGGAAACTGCAGGCTGTGATATTCAACATTTCCTTGCAACCGAGTAGAGGCGGTTGGTAACTCATTCCGGGAACTACGATAGGAGCTTCCGGATTCAGATTATGACCATAGTTGTATTCCCATCTCCAAAAATCGTAAAGTCCTGCGATTCCCAGAATCACGAAATTAAAAATACCCAAGGCGGCCATGAATATCCTTGGAAGGAAGAAAGTGACAAGCGCGCCGAACACCATATATCCCAGAACATACGGCATAAAGAGCAGTTCCGGAATCGAATCGGACACTATCTCGTGCATTCCTATATAATGGTTCAGTAAATTAATATTCTGCAAATCGTATTCGGCAGCCCCGGTCAACTTATGGACCCAAATCTTCATCCCCAATCCTTCCGGATACTGAGGCGCCGCAAGCGAAATATACCAGATAGGTACCAGAAATATCACAGCCAAAGCGAAACCGACTCCTAATATTAGGAGCCGGTTTCTGGCGGATAGTTTATGAAGAAGCAATTCTTTCATTCTTCTATCCGCCTTCCGTTAGGGAGTTACCCGAATATACTGTTGCATCTCTTGGTGAAGAGCGGAACAGAAGTCCGTGCAGTAGAATGGATAGATACCCGCCTTCGCAGCCTGCCATTTAAACGTTCTGGTTTGTCCGGGCATGATGAGAAGGTTCGGCATTTCCGGCGCTCCGCCTACCGCGAATCCGTGCGGAATATCGAAGTCTTGTTCCAGGTTGGTTACGTGGAAGTAGACCGTATCTCCTTTCCGAACTTCGATGGTATCAGGCTTGAAGTGGGATCTGATCTGAGCCATATAAACTCGGACCACATTTCCTTCACGTACGATTCTCGCGTCTTTTTCGGATTTCACCGCGTAAGGGTGTTTGTTTTCCTCCAAAGGATAGATCTTCGCCATCTTATCCATGATGAGTTTTGCGGGAATCATCTGAGAATAGTGAGGCTCTCCCACCGTAGGGAAGTCGGAAAGCAATTCCGCTTTGCCTCCGGAGATATCGTAAAGCTGAGCACTCTGAGGCAGCTCCATTCCCACCGGCAAATATCTGTCTTTCGTAATCTTGTTGAGAGCGATCAGATATTTTCCGTAAGGTTCCTTGGAACTTCCTCCTACGATGGAAAGGTGTCCCACACTATAATATGCAGGTAGATGCTGTTCCACCTCCCAGGTTCCCAATTCCCATTTTACGACTTCGGAACTTACGAAGCAAGAAGTGTAAGCGTATCCTTTTCCGTCGAACTCCGTATGTAGAGGCCCGAGGCAAGGTTTCTTAACTTCTCCCGCAAGAGTGGACTCGTATTTGAGGATGGGGATTCCCATAATCTCTCCGGTTCTATGTTCCGGTTTATCCTTCACTTCGATCAGTTTGCTGAAAGAATGGACCGGAATCACCGTAGCCAATTTACCTCCACCTACGATATATTCTCCCGTAGGATCCACGTCGGTTCCGTGAGGGCTTTTAGGAGTAGGCATATAGTACATCATGCCTTCGCAATTTTTCGGTAGGAGCATTTTCACTCCGCTCAACTTCTCGGAAACGACCGGCTTGTTCTCAGGTAGGAAGTTATTGTAATATTCTCCTCCAAAGTTAGTGGCCTTTCCTTGATCCAGACATTGTTTTGCACGGACCCAATTGAAAGCGAGAATGTAGTCTTTGTCGTTCTTAGAGGCACCGACTTCCAACATCTTATAAGCTTGCTCGGAGTTATAGGAGGTGAAGAAGCACCAATCGTGGGACTTACCCTTACCGCAGTGGGAAAGATCGTAGTCGAAACCGGGAACGAGAACTTGCAATTCTATGGAAAGTCTTCCCGTCTTCGGCTCCACTTTGACCATAGTTACGGTTCCTTGGAACTCTTTGCCGAAATTCTCTATAGGCACGCTCTTCTGAGGAATCGGTATCGAGAATCGAGTGGCTGCCATCAGATATTCCGTGTTTTCGGTGGCGAAAGGAGATGCATGGTTTCCCGCGCTGTTCGGAATTTCCAAAATTTCTTTGGTCTCCATAGCTCTCAGGTCGATACGAGCCAATCTAGGAGTATTGTTCGCATTTAAAAACAACCATCTACCGTCCTGCTTTCCATCGGTCATGGAAGCTTCCACGTGATGGCTATCGTCCCAAGGTACGTATCCGGAAGTGGTACGGAGCATGTTCTTGGTTTCCTCGTCGTAACCATATCCGTTTTCGGGAAAGACCGAGAAAACGGGAATGATCTTAAACAATCTTGCGGAAGGGATTCCGTAGACGGACATCTGTCCGCTGAAACCGCCTGAAAGGAAGGCATATACTTCGTCTTTCTCTCCCGGTGCTACATAGACCTTTTTAGCCGCATCCGAAGCCAAAGTCGCAGTCGAAGCCCCCTTACCGCAGGTCAGGAACAAAATCCCAAACAGCACTAAGGAGGTTACAGTAACGATTTTTAATATTCTAATATTCATACGCAACCTCTCTTATTTTTTATCCAATTTCCTCAGATATTCCAAAATTTCCCTGGCTTCCGACTCTTGCACGTTCTGGAAAGTCATTTGAGTGAGGTGCTCGGCCAGCAACTCCATCGCAATCGGATCCTTTTGAGTCATCTCCTGGGGATTTAAGATCATATTCATGATCCATTCCGGAGTCCTTCTTTCGGTAACGCCTTTTAGCGCAGGTCCTACGACCTTCTCTTCGAACTTATGACAGGCGCTGCATTTCATTTCGAAATGCTTTCTTCCTTTCTCGGCGGAAGCCGCATCAATAGGTCCTAAAACGACGGAACTTACCGGTCCGATTCCCTTGCTCGGGCCCGCTGCAGCCTCTCCCTCGTTCGTTTTCTCTTTTCCGCAAAAAAGAAGAGTCGTGGAAAGAAGGAGAAGCAGAGCGACCCCGCTCGCGATCCTTTCCGTAAAAATATCATACGATAACTTTAGATTCATAATGCGGTATCTCCTTTGTTGCCGAGACGAAGCGTATTCGCTTTGCTTAACGTTTTCTACCCGACACAAGTATCAGAGTTCATAAGTCGATTACTCTCCTTGATCCGGATCAAGTTGCGCCCGAATGCACGAGTGATAATTGTCAAACGGAATAAACTAAAATGAATTCGAAGAGGCACATGCAGTACGTTAGGATATAGGAAAATGTTAGATAGAGCCGATACGATGAGCCCGAAGATACTAGAGGAAGTTACGGAAGAGAAGTTGTTCAGCATCTTCTCCGACGGAAAAAGAAGGAAATACAAAAAGGGAGAATTCCTGTTTCACCAGGGAGATAAGGCGGAGTCTCTCGATCTACTCGTGGAAGGAGGCTTGCAGATTTTCAAATACGACGCGAACTCCAGCGAGATAACTTTAAATTTCTTCTCTCCTTATTCTTTGGTGGCGGAGTCGGCTTTCATGAACGGAATCCATTATCCCGCTTCGGGACGCTTTATCTCGGACTCGGTCGTACTTCGAATGCCCATCGCCTTATTTAAGAAAAAGGTTAATTCGAATATTCAACTTTGTCATCTTCTGATCCAATCGCTTTATCAGAAGATACAGATCCTTAATATGACGATCAACCGTGGACTCACGATGGAGGCGTTGCAGAGAGTGGCCCATTTCTTATACCACTTACCGGAAAATTATCCCCCGCTCAGCCATGTCCAGATCGCTTCCATGCTTTTCCTTCGGCCAGAGACTTTTTCCCGAGTTTTGCGACAACTGAAGGATCTAAATATCATAGATCCTAAGAGGGGAGAAATCATAATTATAGACCGAAAAGGACTTTTAAAATTTATAGAGTAAACTTAATTTTTTTTGACTCAGATCAAAGACTTGCCCATGTTTTCGGTTATCATGAAAATATGAAGTTCATTCCCCAATTTCGCTCCGACGTATGGACGGTGGCGTTTCGTCCCTTCTTCCTAGCCGTTTCGTTACATGCGATTTTCGCTCTTCTCATCTGGGTCCTCATCCTATTCTCCGTAATTCCTTCTCCTTTTTTGGTAGGCGGCATTCAAATGCACTCTTACGAAATGGTGTACGGGTTCGGGAGAGCGGCCGTAGTCGGCTTTATTTTCACAGCCGGACAATACTGGACCAAAAGCGTTTTGATCGAAGGAAAGGCCCTGGCGTTTTTGTTCTCCCTTTGGTTCTTGGGAAGATTCAGCTTTCTCGCCTCTCCGGCGCTTTCCTATGCCGCGGTTACTTTCGATCTTTATTTCGATATACTCGTTTTATTCTATATTCTCCCCGCCCTATTCAAAAAAGGACAAGAGCATAACCGAGTCGTCGCAATAACGTATTTCCTATTCTCCTTACTGCATCTTCTTACAGCATTTTCCTTTTTGGGTGTGGTTCCAAGTGACTGGAGCATGCATCTCATCCATCTTTCCATTTTCGTGGTCCTACAATTCGTGGCGATCATCGCGGGAAGGATCCTACCCTTTTTCACATCCGTGGCTGTCGCGGGCTCCAACCCTCGAAGGTTTCCTCATTTAGAGACGGCGATCCAATATTCGGGCTTCATATTTCTGATTCTGGAAACCGTAACGCATTCCAATCCGGGAATCGTTCCTTTTGTGGGAGTTTATTGCTTCTTTCTGTCCATACTGCACTTCGCACGCTGGTATTTTTGGGAACCTTGGAAATCGGTACGCACTCCGATTCTTTGGATTTTGCATAGCGGATATTTTTGGTTATGTTTCGGATTCTTCGGGTTCGGTCTCTATCACTTGGGTGTTTGGTCGGCATCCTCGGCGTTCCACCTATTCAACGCGGGAGCGATAGGCGTTTTTATCTACGGCATGATCACTAGAGTTTCCCTGGGTCACACCGGAAGATTGATCCGTGCCTCTAAAGCGACAGTTGTCGGGTATCTGCTGATTAATTTAGCGGTGATCACTCGGGTATTCTTACCGATTTGGAATCTATACAGGGAGGCGTATTTCTTTTCGGCAATATTCTGGATCGTTTCTTTCTTAATATTCTTCCTTCAATATGCAAAAATACTGATCAGACCTAGGGTGGATTTCCAATCCAAGCCCAGAGTTTAATCCTTCCCGATTAAAAAAAGCGGAGAAGTCCTAAAGACTCCTCCGCTCCCATTCAATCACTTCTTTTTAATTAATCCGCGTTAACCGGTGATCATTCGGACCAAGGCCCGTCCGATGAATCGGAATTTTTCTCCCAATGGGAATCTTCCCAGATTCACTCCGACCACCCCTTTAGTGAACCGTGTTCTTTTGGAATAATCGATTTTTACGTCCACGATCACCGGTCGTCCCGTATCGGCGATCAGGAACGCGTCCCGGATCGTTCTTTCTATCTGATCGTTGGATTGTAAAGATACGTAAGCGGCTCCCGTCCCTCTCGCAATCCCTTCTAATTGTAATTCGCCTAGAATGGTACATGTCTTTCTTCTATAAGGGATTTCCTGTCCTTGGGAGATTTGGGACAATTCTCCATCATAGAATACGAATATTACTGTTCCTACGGAATGAGCGGAGGCGGTAAGAAGTTCCAGTCCGGTCATTAGGAATGCGCCGTCTCCTACGATACCGGCCACCTTTCTTTCCGGATTCGCCATTTTGGTCGCAATCGAAGCCGGCACACAGTATCCCATGCTGTTAAAATCCGTAGGGGAGAAGAATGTCTTAGTCTGGTAGACGGGATACAATTCCTCCGCAAGGAAGGTATGGTTTCCGTCGTCCACGACCAAAATGTCGGAGGCTTCCATCTGCTTTCTCAGTTCTTTAAAGAATAGAGATGGATTGATTCGATTCGGTACGATATGAGCTTCCCATTCTTTTTCGTAGCTCTTCTTCTTTTCTTGGATTAAGTCCGCAATCTTATTCTTTCGTTTCGGTAGATCCTTGTTCTTTTCCAGAATTTCGATCAGTTGGGATAGAACATACTTCGCGTCCCCTTCTATGCCGACTTCCGCAGGATAGTTTTTAGAAAATACTTCTGGATTGATATCGATATGGATCAGTTTCTTCGGCACCTGCATTCCGAAACTTCCGGTAGGAATTTCAGAAAAGCGAGTCCCGATCGCAAGTAGACAATCGCAATCCGCAAAAGCTTCTTCTCCTGCAGGAACGGAATAGGTCCCGAAACCCATGCCAGTATGATTCGGATGATTTGCCGGGAATACGCTGAGTCCCTGCAATGTAGTCGCCACCGGTGCGTCCAGAATTTCGGAAATTCTCACCAATTCTCTCGTTGCGTCTCTCGCTCCCCATCCTACAAAAATTCCGGGAGATCGGCTAGAGCCAAGAATCTCACAAGCGCGTTCTATCTTCTCCCGATCCGCATTCTTCTCCTGAACTTCCTTTCGGAAGGTCGGGAGAGAATCCACCTCTCCTCGGAATAATTGGATATTTACCGGAATTTCCACAAAGACCGGACCGCATTCGTCCGTGGTCGCGGTTTTATAAGCCTCGTAAATCGTAGGGATGATTTCTCGATGTTCCCGTATATAATACGTTTTCTTCGTGATTCCTTTAAGAATCTCCGCCTGGTCCAACTGATGGAGTTGGTATTTTTTTCCGGAATCGGTCCTCACTCCGCCGGAAATTACGAGCATAGGGATCCCGTCCAAGAAAGCCTCTCCAATTCCGCTTAACGCGTGAGTCATACCCGCCGCGGGAACGATGACTATGGTTCCGATGGAATCCGTCGACCTACTGATTGCGTCGGCCATAAAAGAGGCTCCACCTTCGTGGGTCACTAGAATCGGCGTGATGCTATCGGAATTATTCAATTCGTCGTAGAGTTCGGTATTATGGACGCCCGGAATTCCGAACGTATATTTTACCCCTATTTGTTCCAATGCGAATACGGCTAAAGAAGCGCCGGTCTTTTTCATATCATTACATCCAATAAATATTCTAATTTTCTAAAATGTTCCGAACAGCGGATCGGGAAGTGAGAATGCAACCTCCCAAGAAAGTTCCCTCCAAGGCGCCTTTGCCGTGGATTCCCCCTCCTCCGAAACCTGCCGCTTCTCCCACGGCATATAGACCAGGGATCGTCTTGCCGGATTGGTCCAAGACTCTGGATTTCAGATCGGTCTGTATCCCTCCCATGGACTTTCGGGTCAGAACGAATTCTCGGATCGCGATGAGCGGGAACGCTTTCTTATCCACGATTTTCTGGAAGTCGCAGGTCCGGATCTTATCCCCGCGATACGCTCTCAATTGGGCGATCCTTCTCAACTGATCGTCGTCCCGGAATACGGGGCCCCGATCCAACATATCGTCGTAAGCCCGTACGGATCTTTCCAGAACTTCGGGTTGCACGGAATCCTTTCCGGTGAGAGCGTTCATCTTTTCCGCGAGTCTGGGAATCGAATCCGCAGTCACGAAATCCACGCAATTCTCCGTCAAAGTCTTCACGAGTTTTTCGTTACCGAAAACCACCGTTTTCAAGAATCCCATTAAGTTTTTATTACGTATTTCGTCGTTGAATTCGGAACCGGAGACCGCCAGTTCTTTTACGGCGATCTTCCAATTCAATACCTGCCAGGAGTATTTTTCTCCTTGTTTGCAGACTTCTTCTACTAAGAATCTGGTATCGAAACCCGTGATCAAAGGTTGGGGACCGATTCTTTCTCCGTAAGAATTCAACCATAGAGCGGACTTGGGCGGAACCAAACTCAGTCCGTGGTGTTCCATTTTAGGATCGGGATGATGAACTCCCGCAGCGTAATTCCACATCTTATCCAGATGAGTGATATTCGCTCCTAATTTCTTGGCCTCGACATGAAGATCTCCCAAAGCGAACGGATGCGATCCGTTCAATAATGTATCCGGAGCCTTGCCCATATGCTTCGGCCAGTATTTACGAACAAGTTCCAGATCCCCTGCGATCCCTCCGGAAGCGATCACTACATGTTCCGCATGAAATTCGGATTCTCTCCCCGTTTTCACATCGATGCCCACGCAACCGCATACTCTTTTACCGGATCGAATCAAACTCTTGACCCGGGTATGGAAAACCATCTCTAGCTTGTCCCGATTTTTATGACCTAAAAGTTTTTTGACCAAAGCCTCTATGAGACCATGGCCCGTTCCCCATACCATATGAAATCTAGGAACGCTATTGCCGGGTTTATACAATCCTCTCTCCACCCAATGGACGACTGGGAAGAAGTTCACGGAATGTCTCCGAAGATAATAATAGATATCCTCTTTAGAACGATGAATATAATTCTCCGCCCATAGATTGGGCAAAAGATCCTTTGCGGAAAACTCGGCTGTGGCTCTCCAATCGGATAAAGCCAACGAGACATTATCCCGAATCCCTCCCCTTCTCTGGACGGGAGTGTCCACCATAAAGATACCCCCGAAGGAAAGCTTCGCAAGTCCGCCCAGCCTTTCCTGCTGATCTCGATCCACGAGTAGAACGCGACGATTTGCGTCCAATAAATCCAAGGCGGCCACGATTCCGGCAAGCCCTCCGCCGATAATCACTGTATCGGATACGTAAGTGTCTCTCTTTTGGTTCTTTTTCTGCATGATATCCGCAGAATTATATAACGGAATCCCCCAATCTTCCAATTGATGCTTATCAAATTGGGGCCGAAATAGTACTTAAATATTTATTAATATATGTCAATGTTTCCCAGTTTGGGAGGGTTCTCTAAACTTCGCACAAGCGGACATACATCTCGATAAGGGGAATGTAAGAGGGAGATAAGATTAGAAGAATTATTAGAATCAATCAAAGTCAAAGCCGCATCAATTGCAAAGGCAGCACGGCATGCGGGACTTACGAAACTAATATGAATTTTTCATGAATGGAAATCCGGATCATCGTCATAGGCGAAGGAATCGTTATTAGTTTTACTTCCTTATTTTCGGCTATTCTCAATCGCCTCTTTTAAAGGGATTATAGCAAATCCTACGCGATCACTTACCGCCGGTAATCGTAATCCAATCCACGAACTTGACTCGAAGGAAATCATCGATCGGTGCCGTAAATTGATGGTAAGCGAGAAATAGGATCCAATAAACCAAAGTGGCTCCCACAAGCATTTTTGCGGAGAGGTTGGCTAGGGTAGGAGAAGCGGTATAATACATCCGAATCACCGCGATGGGCCAAACGAATAGCAAAAAGAAATACACCGCCCTGGGAACCCCGTAGAACCAATTTAGAATTTCGGTAGGATAAGATTTGGACAATCTTCCGTAAGATTCCTTCAGCTCCGGAAAGAATTGGAAAAAATAGAAAACGAAAACGAAGAAGGTCGCGATTTTCCAAATGATCTCTATATCGTTTCGGATGAGAACAAGAGTAAGGCCCACGAACCAAAGTAGAAAGATAGGAAAAACGATCTGATCCAAGAAACTGGGAGCCGCCTGGGCAAGAAACATTAGTAGAACCTCCTGAGATCATCTTCGGAAGAATGAACGCCCGAGGCCCAATCCAAACATTGGATCAAACTCTCCGGATCAGCCTTTCCTTTACCCGCAATATCGAAAGCGGTTCCGTGGTCCGGCGAAACTCGCACGAAATCCAACCCTAAAGTGAGATTCACGCCGAACTTTCCCTCCCACATCTTGAAAGGAATCAATCCTTGGTCGTGATAGCATGCCAAGTAAAGAGAATATTTACTCCTACCCGACTCGCTAAAGGCTCCGTCGGCGGAAATCGGATCCGTAACGCTTAGGCCTTTCTTTCTCATCTTGGATATCATGGGAGAGAGAATCTTTTTCTCCTCGTCTCCCACCTTCCCCCCTTCTCCCGCATGAGGGTTTAAACCCAAGAAGGCGATTTCTCCTCCTTTGCGAAGAGGAGCGGATCGAATCGCGGAGATTAAACTGGGAATATGGATTTTTTTCAAGTAGAAAGGCACCTTTTTCAAGGGCACGTGAGTGGTTAATGGAAGCACGCATAATTGTCGACCTGCCATCAACATATAGGTGGGACGCTTATATCGGTCCGCCAAATATTCCGTATGTCCTCGGAATCCCTTTACTCCGGACTTTAAGACCCATTCCTTACTTAAAGGAAGCGTAATGAGATTACCGCCGATTTTCTTTTGCAGATCCACTGCTGCTTCCAAAGTCTTGAATGCCGACTTTCCCGAGACCTCACTGGGTTTTCCGGTCTCCAGCTTCTTCTCCTCCGATCCGGAAAGAGCGGAAGTTCTCCAAAGATACAACCCCGGACCGGATAGGTTCTTGGGATCCGAGACTTCCTTCCAGCCAGTATAGGATTTAGAAGAATGGGAGCTGATAAAAAGAAAAACCCGATCCCTGGCTAAGGTTTCGAGTTTCTCTCGAGAGGATTCTAGGATTTCCGGACCGATCCCGCAGGGATCTCCTTCTGTGATTAGGATAGGGACCAAGGCCTAAACCCGGGAAGTTTAGGCTTCCCTTGCGCTAGCCGTTTGCTTTCCGAAAAGTCTTTCCAAAGTAAGGGAATCTTTAGCGTATTCCAGCTCGATATGGTCCTTATTGGAATGTTTGAGGTCGCTGGAGATGATACAACGTCCTTCCAGAACCACTCCGTTTTGGATGATCAACTCAGGAGTGCGGATATCTCCGAGAATCCTTGAAGTAGGAAGAAGCATCACTCTGTTTCTTGCGGTGATATTGCCGATTACGATTCCTTCTACGATCACGCTGGCTGCGGTGATATTAGTGCGGACTTTTCCGGAAGCTCCGATATAAAGTTGTTCCGCCTGTAGGGACTTTCCTTCGAATTTACCGTCGATCTTTAAGGATCCGTTGATAAAGAATTTTCCGTTAAAGTAGGAATTTTCGCCGATTGTGGAATTGGTAACTTCGGAAGAGTTCTTTACAAGTGCCATGAATTCAGAATCCTATATGCCTCGGATCGGGAAAGATCCGGTGTAAACACAAATAAACGGGCCCAGGGCATAGGAAAAGGAATTTTTTATATCTCCTCGGGTTTTTCCGAGTTTCGTCTTTCGGTCCCCTTTTTCGGGGAATTCCAACGCCCCGATTCTTTAAGACCCGTCCTTTTGTTTGATTTGTAGGACTTCCTACAAATCCAGATGTAGCAGAATCTTGTCCTTGCACCGGATTCCATTCTCCCAAATCGGTTCCTTGTAGTTCCGGAGAAAAAATCCCTTATCGATGGAGAATATCTCGAACCCGCATTTTTGGTAGAGGCCCAATTGAGAGAGGCTTGAATTTCCGGTCCCGATCGTAAGGGTCCGAGCTCCGGCGTCCTTCGCGACTTGGATCGAATTTTCTAGAAGAATTCTCCCGAAACCTTGGCCTTGCAATTTTTCCTCCACGGCAAGATTCATGATTTCCATCTTCGATTCATCTTTTCGGAGGATCAGAACCTGACCTATCCGTTCTCCCTCTTCCCTTTCCAGCACATAGCAATCCGATCTATCCAAGTAAGAGCGAATTTCTACCTCGCTTGGATCTGCCAAGAGTAGAAGATGTATGGATGGAGATTCGTCGGGTCTGAGTCTTCGAAAAATGGGCATGTGTCGATCGATACGATTCTTAGGAAGGAAAATGTAGGAAATCTATTTCTAAATTAAGGATTCGAAAAAGCACAAGATAGGAAAAAAAACGAGCGGAGATCCTCGGAGAGATTTCACTCGAATCTTAGTCAAGATCTTGCTAGTTCCTACAGAAAAACCGCAAAACTTTTCGGATTGCAAAAAGGGGACTTTTCTGATAAAGGAAAATCGCCCCCCTTCTCCCGCAAGCCCGCCTCCTCCACCCTAACTCGGGCGGGGGCCCGTTTTGAACACGTCGGAGGAACGGAATTTCCGTTCAGAATTTCGGAACTAAAAGAAAATCAAATCGAAAAGCAATAAAAAATCAGACTCCGCACTGCATACCTTCTCTTTATACCCCGTTAAACTCCGGCTTTTTCCGTAGCCCCCGCTCCTCGAAATAACGCGGGTCTTGCTTGCCATGGATTCGAAATCGTTTAATAATTTCCTAATGCTTAATATTCGGGACGTTGATACGATCCAGGACTTCGACAGTGAATTCTCTAAATTCCTCAAGGGCGTCCGGTATGGACTTACCTTCCAGTTCCGTGGCTTTTTCGAACCTAGAGTTAAATGTGATCCTGTCCTCTATGTTCATGATCACTCCTCCTCCGGCCTTATATTCTCCCAAGACCTTTGTGAGGAATTCGTTGAATTTTTGGAACATCTCGAATGCTTCCGCAATGAAGATACGAGTCTGCTTATTCTTCATCCGACTCAACTGTTCCCTAAATTCCTGCTTCTCCGCGGCCTGGTATTCCTCTATGGTCTCCGTAAGAACCTTGATGTTCCTGCGAATATTCTCCATATGCTTCACGACTCCGTCCTTCTCGTTTCCGTGGGAGAAGTCGAAGCGGATATGAGTCTCGTTTAGAATAGGAAGATATTCTCTATCCAGAACATTGATCCAGGTTCCGATTTGATTCACTTCCGAATCGTTGGAATTCGGAGAGATTTTCATGATAGGATATTTTGCGAGAATTCTGCCGGCGGCCTCCGGATTTTCCCGGAACATTCGGATCTGCTCCGCGGCCGTTTCCAGATTGTCCGGAATCCCTTCCGGGGAAATTTCCCTCATCTTGGTTCGGTATTTTTCCAGATCCCGGGTCACCCGATATTTCTGTTCGTCGTTCTTGGACAGCCTCAGAATCTTTTCCAACTGGAGGATCATCTTCTGGTGTCTTTGTAATTCTAGAATTTGTTCCTGGGTGATTGCCATGATGCCGAACTGATCTTAAGAAAACCTGGTTGCCGAAGCAAGAAAATTCCGGATCTTATTAGCTCTTCTTTCTATATCGATCCAGCACGAGTCTAAGAAAATCCGACTGTGGAAATTTATACACCAAGGATTCCATGAGCCGGACTCCTTCCTCTACCTTTCCGGTTTCCAAAAAGGAAATCGCCTTTAGGTAGATCATCTCTGGAGAATACTGGAATCTTCCGGTCGATAAGGACCTTTCCTGGAAAACCTCGAACTTCTTGTCCTTGAAGGCCTGGACCGCCAAGGCTCTTTCTCCTAAATAAGATACAGTCTGGGATCTCAGACCCAAGAGTTCTGCGTCCAAATCGGAGGCCAGTGTGGAATTCCATATTACTAATAGCTCGAAGGGACGGAGTGTGTGGGCAAGTCCCTGTTCCTTTAATATGCGAAATCTTTCATATAAGGACTCGTCCGTTCCTTCCTGGATTGAATCCCTTAGGGTTTCGGACAATTCTTCTCTTCCGTTTCTTTTCTTCTCGTTCCGAACCCATTCGGTCACTTTGTCCCTAGGTTGGATCTTCTTGATCAGAAAGAATCTGTCCCAGATGGAATGCCGGACCTCATATTGGCGGAGAAAGACTTCTCTTTCTGGAGCCTTAAAGGCTCGAATCTTACGGGCAATCATAGTCTCGAGTACGGATACATTTCTTAGTCCCGTCGTCTTTTCCCGGAAATAATGAAAAGCCAGACCCAATAACGAGGTGGTCTCGGAAGAAACCACCTTGTCGAAGAGCTCGTTCTGCTCCTCGGGATTCAATCCTCTAGTCTTGTGCGCGTAAGCGAATTTCTCCTTTAAATCCTTTCCTTCGTATTTAGGAATCTCTCCCTGGGGGAGAAGTCCTAAATAGAAAAGTAATCTTCTTCCTTCTTTGGCTTCTTCCAAGCCCTCGGCGAAGGAATCCAAAAGATCCTTGTATTCCTGGATTCTCTCCTCGCATAATAGGAAAGCGGAGCATAGGTAGAATAATTCGGAATCCCATACCACCTTACCCTTCAATTCCTCCAATAGTTCCTGGAAGAAAAGCCTAAGTAGTCTTTCTTCTCTTTCCGTGATCCCTTCCTCGTTGATCCAATCGAAGCGAGGAGAACGAAATACGAAATTTCCGAATAGATCCGCTCTAAAACATTCACCCGGTTTCAGATGGGTCAGAATGCTACCGCTATAATTATCCAGGATTTTGGCCTTGATCCTTAGAGCCTCCGCGGAGGACGCCGATGTGGGAGCTCCCACATTCTTCTTATCCCAGTCGGGGTGTCGTAAAGTTATTTCAGGCCATTCCGTTTCTGTTACCGATAACTGCATAAAGACTCCTTTTTGGAGTTGAACCCTCGTTCGGGCGGATTAAGAGAGAAGAATCGCATGAAAAAAACGATCCTAGGGATTCTCCTATTTCTAGTTGTCGGCAACCTGAACGCGGACAGCGATCTAAAATACCTAATCAAATCCTTTAGCCTGGAAAAAATACGTAGAATTTTCCGTGAAAAGCATCCTTCCACCGAATCCGAAGTTTTCGCCCTGGTTCGCTTCCACGAAACCCATCCGGACGGGGATGAGAACTCCAGGACGAGATACCTGGTCTCTCTTTTAAAAGGCAAAATGGTCGCATCGGTCAGTCGAGATGATCTCAAGGAAATCGTTAAAAACCCTCTCCCCCCTTTGAACGCGATCACAAAGGTCGGTTATTGGAAATTATATGAGGAAATGGTAAAACGAAAGAGTCTCGGATCAGAGGACCTCATCGCCTACCTCAAAAAAATTCCTCCGGAATACGATCCGATCTACAGGAACACGATCGGAGAAATTTTAAGAATCCATTACGAGTCGGGAGAATTCAAGCAGGCCAAGGAGTATGCGGAAGCGTTTTCCGAAAAAGACCGCAAAGAATATTTCGGCGCCATGGCCTATTATAGATATGCGAAGGCTCTCTACAAATTCGGAGAAATTCCCAAGGCTGAGAATTTATTCTACTCCCTCATGGAAGATCCCAACGTTCCTTCCTATGTTAAAAAGGATATCTATACCGATCTCCATACCTGGAAGGGGGAATCCTTTTATAAAAATCTTTCCCTGGACAAAGGGGTTCTCTTTCTTTCCTTTTTAGGTACTGCGGATCGTAAATCCTATCTATCCGAGCATTCCTATTTCGGAGGCGCCTCTTTCGAGAAAGCGGAGTCTTGGAAGGCGGCCGCAAGAAACCTAGTCGCATTCTATCCGGAAAGGGTCCCCTCCCTTTTTTACAGGCATAGAAATTTTGCGGAGTATTTCTCCGATTTCACCGCCTCCATTTCCAGAGAGCTCTCCAATCAGAATCTAGGCCGCCTAGGTATAGATCTTTTGGAAAAATCAAATCTACCTTCTTCCGAAGAAATCGAATACGCTTATGCAAGAGCGTATAAAAGATTAGGGGATAAGGATAAATATTTCCATAAATTACTCTCTTCCCTCGAAAAGAATCCGTATAATCTGATCCGACAAGACGAGCTAATAGACTTACTCATAGGAGACCAGTCCCATTTCCTGGAGGAGAATTATTGGAAGGAAGCCCTGCAAAGGGTCCCGAATCTTCCTGTAAAGGGAAGATTGGTATACTGGTATCTCCGAAACCTAAAATCCAAGGGAAGACAATCGGATCTCGTAAATTGGCTCAAGTCCTATTACAAGTTCATTCCGGGTTCCTATTACACGAGAGTGATTCGCGAAGAATTCGCCTCCGAAATATCCTCCATTCCACAACCGGACAATCCTCTCAGAAACAAGGACTCCCTTTTCGAATACCTTTCCCTGACCTCGGGAGACCCCAAATATTCCGGAAAAATTCTGGATAGGGATCTGGAATTCGCCTATTTTCCCGACTCCTTCCAGCTCGATGTTCGCATAGATTCCGCTCATAGCCGAATTCGCGGAAATCATTTATTACAAAATGCTAAAGAATATCTGGAAATCGGAGAAATGGCCTTCGCAAACTCCTTGGTGGACAAATACGCTCTTTCCAACGGAACCTCCGAGGAGGAAAAAGACGAGATTCTCGCGGCCTTGGGAGAACTATCCGGCAATCAATATCTCACTGTCTTTCATACTCGCAGCCTTATGAAAAAAAGAAGAATCCCGGACGACGTGATCCTTCTCCCCTCCAAACTCGCGTCCAGAATCTATCCTCGCCCGCATAGGGATCTGGTTTCCCGTTACTCTCAGGCGTTCGGAATCGAGGAGGATATCGTTTACGCGGTCATGCGCCAGGAGTCCTTTTTCAAGGAGAATGCGGTCTCTTCTTCCAACGCTAGAGGGCTCATGCAGATTATGGGACCTACCGGAAAGGGGCTCGCCCAAGGATTGGGGCTCGGACCTTATTCCCTATTCGACCCGGAAATCTCCATCCAAATGGGTGCGAAATTCCTGAAATATCTTCTTTCCTCAAACGAAAACGATCTGAAATGGGCGTCGATCGCCTATAACGGAGGACCGGGAAATCTCAGAAAATGGAAACGAAACCATTATCACGGAGATTTTAACCATTTCTTGGAGGAACTTCCTCTCAAGGAACCCCGTGATTATTGCAGGATCGTAACGTCGAACTACTATAATTACCAAAGTCTCAGGCAGTATAAAAACCGCTGAGAAGATGCAAGGCCTCCTATTTTTTTGGATTGTCTAGATATTCAGATTCATAGGATAGTACTAAGCGAAACTTCCCGAACCCGAACGATCTTAGTCTTCGGGTCGAGAAAAGACCCGTCCTATAAATCTTTAAAATTCAACCTTTAGGAGAAGGAAATGGCAAACACCGCAATCTTAAAAATCGACGGTAAAGAATACGAACTCCCCATCATCGTCGGTTCCGAAAACGAAAAGGCCATCGACATTTCCAAACTCAGACAACAGACAGGATATATCACCCTCGACAACGGATATCTGAATACCGGAGCCTGCACGAGCGCGATTACCTTTCTAGACGGAGAGCTTGGAATCTTAAGATACCGTGGAATTCCGATCGAACAATTAGCCGAAAAAGCCACCTTCACCGAGGTCGCCTACCTTTTGATCTACGGTCATCTTCCTTCCGAGACCGAGCTCAAGGATTGGGACAAAGAACTGACCATGCATACCCTCATCCACGAGGATCTGAAACGTCTTTATAACGGATTCCCTAAAGACGGTCACCCCATGGCGATCATGTCCACCATGATCGGTTCCCTTTCCACTTATTACCAGGATTCTTACGATCCCGAAAATCCGGAACATAGACAGATTTCCTTGATTCGTCTATTGGCCAAATTCCCCACTATTGCGGCTTTCGCTTATAAGAAATCCCTGGGACAACCTACGATTCATCCGCTCAACCATCTGGATTATTGCGGCAACTTCCTGAACATGATGTTCTCCGTTCCTAGCGAAGATTATTATATCGACCCTGAAATCGTGAAGGCGCTCAACCTACTCTTGATCCTACATGCGGATCACGAACAAAACTGTTCCACCTCCACGGTTCGTCTGGTGGGTTCCTCTCTCGCGAACTTATACGGAGCGATCTCGGCAGGTATCTGCGCTCTTTGGGGGCCTCGTCACGGAGGAGCCAACCAAGAAGTATTGGAAATGCTTTTGGAAATCCAAGCTTCCGGTCTTCCTGTCAAAAAAATCGTGGAAAAGGCAAAAGACAAAAACGACGCTTTCCGTCTTTCCGGATTCGGACACAGGGTTTATAAGAATTTCGATCCTCGCGCTAAGATCATTAAGAAGGCTTGCGATGCGGTCCTTTCCAGACTAGGAGTCAAGGATCCTCTTCTCGATATCGCCAAAGAATTGGAAGAAGCCGCTCTCAAAGATCCTTACTTCGTGGAAAGAAAGCTGTATCCTAACGTGGACTTCTATAGCGGTATCATCTATCGTGCCTTAGGAATTCCGGTAAACATGTTCACCGTGATGTTCGCAATGGGACGTCTGCCGGGATGGATCGCTCAATGGAAAGAAATGATCGAATCGACCGATATGAAAATCGGAAGACCTCGTCAGATCTATACCGGAGCCACCGACACATCTTACGACGACGCCAAGAAAAAGTAACGTAACATTTCCGACCCGATCTCAGGTTGTTAATACCGGGATCGGGGTTCCTTTCCGTCGCAAACGCCCCGCTTACAAAAGCAAGATCTTACATGAAAAAAATCCTAGTATTCTTTGCACTATTGCTAAACGCGTGCATAACGCATTTTCCGCGTGAAAACACCTATCCGAACTCAGCCTCACCTACCGGTAAAAAAATAGCGCTTATAGCTTTTTATCCGATCCGAGAACATATCATTTATTCCGAGGCCAAGGGTTCCACTTTCTCGAGGGGGCTCGTCTATTCCTCCGATCTGAGTTCTTTATTTTCTTATGGGAAGAGAATCGACACCATCCCTTCTACAGGAACCGATACGTCTGTCCCTCCGGAGAATATTAAGAAATTTGTAGCTTCGTTCGGGATTTATAAGGATAGCGCCAAAACGGAATTGGAGAAAATTTTCGAGATACACAAGGGATCCAATGGCCAGGACGCTTATACCCTGAGACGTCGAAATGTGGATTATTATATTGTAGCCCAATTACCGACCCCGATCGAAGGCCACAAAATGCAAACATCCTCGGCTAAATTCGTTTCGATGCTTAAATTGCTCACTATGTTCCCTGCGGCTGCTACCCTTTCGACGATTCCGCTGTGGGAAGACGAATTCTATTTGAATCACTTCGTAGTTTATGACAATAAGCTAAATTTAGTGCGATTCTTTTCGGCAGACTATAAGGTTAATCGAATTTTTACCTGGTGGGGAGAGCGCAGTTATAATCTACCACCCAACTACGAAAAGATATATACCCCGGATGCAAACGATCTAGGTGCCGCTTTAGTGCCTACTTTAGAGGCCTACGAAAAAGGCCAGAAAACGAGCGGTCCAGATCCTCTCCAATTTCTAACCAGATAAACTAATAAGAGCTACTTCTCTGAAAAAACGGGACCGCTTCCGAAGATACCAACTCAATAAGACCTCCGAAGCGGTTCTGAAATCCGGCCATCCTTGGATTCTGACCGGCAATCTTTCCACAGCCGTCTCCGCTTTCCGAGATGGAGATTGGATGCGTCTCGTATCCGGAAAAAACGAGACTTTAGGCTTCGGAATTTTTTCCTCCTCCGGTCCGATAGGAATCAGAATCGTCCAAATCGGAGAATTCTTTTCCTTGGAAAGATTGGAAGAGACCGTCCGAAAAGCATTAGAACTTCGTAAACCGCTTAGATCCGAAACGAATGCGTATAGAATTCTTCACGGAGAAAACGATTTTCTTCCGGGAATCACCTTGGATCGCTACGGAGATACCTGGGTGGTGCAAACTTATTCCCGATCCTTGAAAGCCTTCTCCCGCTTGGTCCAGGGAATCGCATATAAAATCGCTCCTTCCGCGGGAGAGCCGGTCCCGAAACATATTCTTAGTCTTTCGCCGGAAAGAAGAGGCAAGGAGGAAGCGTCTCCCACCCGTTTTTTAAGAGGAAAAAGAGAACTCCCTTACTTCGAAAAAATACGGTTACTCGGTTTGGAATGGAAAACGAGACTCCCCGGACAGAAAGGAGGATTCTTCTTGGACGTTAGAAATCTAAGAAGGTATATTTTAGAAAATCCTAAATTATTTGAAAATCGGGAATGCCTGCACTTATTCTCCCATACCGGCCTGACTTCCGTTTGCCTGGAATATTCGAAAGCAAAATCGGTCACATCCGTGGATGGAGGTAAGGAAGCTCTGGAAGAATTCGCTTCCTTCTTATCGGAATCACCCGCCTCGTTCGATGAGAAGAATAAGATCCAAGTCTTAGGCAAACATCATCTGGTAAGAGCCGACCTATTCCGTGACTGGGAATTTTTAGAAAGCGGAAAATACGGGTGTATAGTTTTGGATCCTCCCAATCTGGCCCCGAATCAAGCGTCCCTCCCTTCCGCGAAAAAGGCCTATCGAAGCCTGATTTCGAAAGCCTTGGAGCATTTGGAACCGGGAGGAGATCTTATTCTTCTCTCCTGCTCCGGAAGAATCCGAGAGTCCGAATTTGAAAAGATTGGCCGAGAAACCCTAAGGGCCCAAGGATGGAATTTAGGAGAATGGAAGCGTTTGGATCCGGAACCGGACCATCCCGTCAGAAAGGAATTCCCGGAAGGAAAATACTTTAAAGTCCATATCTACCATAATATAAGGAAAATAGAAAGTCCTGCAAAATAATCTCCTCGGAGATTGATATCGGACGGAAACATCCGAGCTTCGGCGCTTAGAATGAACTCAACCAAAAATACATACCAACTCATCGACTCCGGAAATTTCAAAAAATTGGAACAGGTCGGTCCCTATAAAATCGTCCGCCCTTCTCCTGTAGCCGCCTGGCCTCCCACCCAAGCTTCCTTATGGAAGGATCCCGACGGAGAATACCATCGCAGCGATAAAGGCGGTGGAAATTGGAGTTGGAAAGGACCGTCTAGACCCGATCCGGAAGACGAGTTTCTCATCCAAGTGGCGTCTCTCACTGTCAAGATCCGTTTCACTCCTTTCGGGCACCTGGGTATTTTCGCGGAGCAATTAGCTAACTGGGAGAGAATCAGAAACGTATCCTCCCAATTAGCCGGACAAGGAGAAGTGTTGAATCTTTTCGCATATTCCGGACTTTCCACCTTATCCGTATTAGCCGGAGGAATGGATGCCTGTCATTTGGACGCTTCCAAAGGAATGGTAGAATGGGCCAGAGAGAACGCGCAAGTTTCCGGGCTCGCCGACAAAAAAGTTCGCTGGATCGTGGAAGACGTATTAAAATTCCTGAATCGTGAGATTCGAAGAAACAAACGTTATGCGGGATTTATTCTGGATCCTCCCACATTCGGGCGGGGAGCCAGCGGAGAAGTCTTTAAAATAGAAAAAGACCTCCCGGAAATGATGGATCTACTCATGAAGCTATGCGATTCCAAACCAGAATTCGTATTTCTCACCTGCCATTCGGCGGGCTTCAGCCCTCTCGCACTCCGAAGAATTTTGGAAGGAAGGATCAAGACGTCCGGAAAATATCTGACGGAAGAATTGACGATCCCCGAGTCTTCCGGGAGAATTCATCCCGCAGGTTCCAACTGTATTTTTTATTCCGATAGGTTACAACTTTGAAGAACGAGATTCTGGAAATTACCAGTTTTTCCAACGAGAAGCTGAAGTATATCTCCGGCCTAAAGGAAAAGAAGAACCGGGAGAAATCCGGAAACTTCTTCATAGAAGGCTACCGCGAAATTTCAAGAGCCAAGGCCTCGGATAGAATTCGATTCGAATTCGTTCTTACTTCCCCCGACTGCTATCTGGGGGAAAACGAGGACGAACTCGTCAGATCCTTAAACGCAAAAATCATCCGGGTTCCTAAATCGATTTTCGAAAAAATCTCTTACAGGGATCGACCGGACGGCCTTATTGCAACCGCTAAATTTCCCGACTTTCAGGTACCTGTCAATCTGAAGCTGAACGGAGCTCCCCTTCTCGTGATAGAAGGAGTCGAGAAACCCGGAAATCTTGGTACCATCCTCCGCACCGCCGAAGGAGCGGGCTTTCATAACGTATTCGTCGCAGACCCTAGATTGGATCTGCTGAACCCTAACGTTATACGCTCTTCCACCGGAACCTTATTCACATTGAACGTTTACCAGGGAGAAATTCAGGAATTATATCCTCTATTCAAGAACCAAGGATACAGAACGGTAGCGGTGACTCCCGAAGCTAAATCCTTGTATTGGGACGGAAACCTAAAGGGAAAGACCGCCTTAGTGTTCGGAAGCGAGCAGTACGGCCTTAGCCATTTCGTCCGAACCCAAAGCGACGAATACGTTTCCTTGCCTATGAAAGGGGTCGCGGACAGCCTGAATCTGGCGATGTCCGCCGGTATCCTAATGTACGAAGTCCTCAGACAAAATCGTTAAGAAATGTCCCGGGTAAATCTGCTCTTTTATATCAGCGGCCACGGATTCGGGCATGTAAGTCGGTCCATGGAAACCGTCTCCCGCATTCTTGCAAAAAAAGAGGATTGGTCGGCGACTATCGTTTCGGAACGCGCCGAAGAATTTACCCGTACCTTGGATCCGAATTCCGTCTGGGGAAAGATCAAAGATCGGGTTAAATTTAGAAAAGGTTCTCCCGATGTGGGAATCGTGCAAAAGGATTCCCTGGGAATGGATTTGGAAGCCACAGCTCTATCCATCAAGACCTTTCGAAACAACAGGGATCGATTCTTGGAAACGGAAAAAGAGGAAATCCGAAAGAACCTACCGAATCTTTTATTCTCCGATTCCGGGTCCTTACCCTTCGTCCTTTCGGATCGATTCAAGATCCCTTCTTTCTTCTTGGGGAGCTTCACTTGGGATTTTATCTATTCTCATTATGAAAACGATATATTCCAAACCTTCGAAACGGAGATGAAAAAGGAATATTCTCTTTGCGATTTCGGTTTCATTCTTCCTCTCTCCTGCCCGGTCACATCGATTCCGAATACGAAGGATATCGGTCTCATAGGAAGAAGACCGAATCTTTCCAAAGACGAGGCTCGCCGTTATTTCGGAATGGAAGACGGAGTAGAATACTATCTATTCTCCTTCGGGGCCTACGGTATCGATTCTTCCGGATTCGATTGGAAATCCTGGAATCCTCAAGGAAAGAGAATCGTAGTCGGAGGTCTGGAATGGAAAGTTCCTTCGGAATATTCTTTAGGAATCCTGAATGTAGGCAACTGCCATTATCCGGACCTACTCCGGGCCTGTGATTATGTCTTAACAAAGCCGGGATACGGGATCCTAAGCGAAGCCTATTACGCTGGAACTCCTATTCTTTACACAGACAGAGGAAATTTCCCCGAATACGAATATCTTGTAGGAGAATTGAGGAGTAAATTCAGATCTTGTTATCTTTCCCAAGATGAGTTATACGCATTTAAATGGGAGAAAGCGTCGAGAACCGCTCTAGATAAACTTCCCCAAACGGACGATCGTTTATCTAGGGATGGGGTTATGGATATCCTGACAAGACTGGAGTCTATTTTCTCCTAAAGCCGTTGCGGATACCGAAAGGATTCCGCCTAACCGTCGTTTTCTTCTTCCTACATCCGGATTTTACTTTCCAGATCCTTGAAAATCCTGTATTTTCTTCGAGTTCGATCGTTGGATCTCGGGAGGAATGTATGAGGGATAAGATTCGCGATAAGGTGGAAAGCTTATTCGAGAAAGCTGGAGTCAGCTTCGGAGGAAACTCCGATTGGGATATCCAAGTAAAAGACGATAGACTATACGGTAAGATTCTCAGCGACGGCTCTTTAGGTTTAGGCGAAGCCTATATGGACGGATGGTTCGAGTGCGAACATTTCGACGAGACAGTGTATAGACTGCTCGGAAACGGTATACAAAACGCCGCGAGAGTATGGGGCAATATTTCTCTTTACCTGCAGGCTTTGATTCTAAATCGACAATCCAAAAAAAGGGCCTTCGTAGTGGGAGAAAAGCATTACGATTTAGGCAACGATCTATTCGAAATCATGTTGGACAAAGAAATGATCTATTCCTGTGCTTATTGGAAGGAAGCCGAAGACCTGGATACAGCTCAGGAAAAAAAATTGGATCTCATATGCAGAAAGCTGAAATTGCAGCCAGGCATGAGAATATTGGACATAGGTTGCGGTTGGGGCGGTTTAGCAAGATACGCAGTCAAAAATTACGGTGCGGAAGTGACCGGCATCAGCGTATCTAAGGAACAATTGGAACTCGCTCGGGAAAAATCCAAGGGCTTGAATATAGAATATCGCTTTTCCGATTACAGAGACGTGAACGAACGATTCGACGCAGTCGTCTCGGTCGGACAAATGGAGCATGTCGGGTATAAGAATTACAAAACCTATATGAACATCATCGATCGATGTATCGAAGGAAAAGGTCTGGTCCTAATCCATACGATAGGCTCGAACGAATCCAGTACCTTTACGGACCCTTGGATCGAAAAATACATATTTCCGAATTCTCATCTGCCTTCCGCAGCACAGATCACCAAGTCCGCGGAGAGTCTTTTCGTTTTGGAGGACTTACATAATTTCGGTCCCGATTACGATAAGACCTTAATGGCTTGGTATAGGAATTTCGAGGCGGGTTGGGAGAATATCCAGAAAAAATATGGAGAAAGATTCCATCGAATGTGGAAATTCTATCTGCTCAGTTGCGCAGGTGCTTTTCGTTCGCGTAAAATCCAGCTATGGCAATTCGTATTTTCCAAGGGAGGAAAAGAAGAAGTTTACGAAGCGGTGCGTTAGAAACTCTTAAAAAATAAGTTCCCACCTCTCCTCCGTTAAGCCTGCTTTCCATTGCCGATTCGGCTTGGACTCAACAAGCACGAAGCCGCTCCGTTTGTATAAATTCCGAGCGGCGGGCAAATTGCTTAATGTCCAGAGAGATATCTTTGAGAATCGTTTACGACCGTATTCGATCGCTTTATCCAATAATTTACGTCCGATTCCTAGATTTCTATGGCTCGGTTCCGTATAAAACCAGCGTAGCTGAGAATTCCTATCCCCCGAATCTACGATCGCAACGGCTCCGATTATCTTTCCTTCGGACTCGGCCACCCAGACCTTACCGTGGCCGGAATCACTTTTTAAATAATCCGCCATCCCGAGTATTACGTATTCTTCAAAAGAAGAATTGAATCCGTATTCTCTCTCATAAAGAACCGCATGCCTATACACGATAAATCCTAGATCACCCGGCTTTCTTTCTCGGACGAGGAATTTCTTCTCTCTCCGTTCCAAAGTTCTTCGAATGCTCGACATTGACGAAAGTAACTCCGTTCCTTCCTCCGGGGAGAAGTTCTCTATAAGCCCGCCCACTCTCTTATTGGAGGCGATATTCAATTCTTTAAAGACGCGATTTCCTTTGGGACTCAATTTTAAATTCAGAATCCGAGTGTCCTGGGAATTCTTGCTTCTAACTATGAATCCTTTTTTCTCGAACTGATGCAGTATCCTACTCAAATACCCTTTATCTATATTCAATAACTTCGCTAAATCGCTAGCAGTGATTCCCGAAGAATTTCCTATCTCGAATAATAATCTGGCCTCCGTAATAGAGTAGTCACTATCGAGAAACTTCTTATCCAAAAGACCGAGAACGTTCGTATAATAACGGTTGAACTCGCGGATTCCGTTTATGTAGACCTGTTTGGATTTTTCGGACATGCCAAAATATTACACTATTTAGTTGACTTAGGCAACTAAATAAGACCGGCAAATCTCGGCAAAATAGAAATTTACCCTTTTGTGAACCAACTGCTGATTTGTTCCGTTCGGATATTCGTTTGGTATTCCAGAAACATATCCTTCCACCAAGGATGGGTGCCGTCCAAATCCGCCTCCCAGAACCAATTATGCAGATCGATCAGACTTCTCTTATCCCAGAGAAGTCTTAACAACTCCTTTCGATCCAAGGACTGCGGACCGTTTTCTTTCCAAGAATCGATTAGTCCGTCCATATACTTGATCCTGGCTTGGGATTCCTTCTTTCTAGCTCTCAAACGAGAAGTATGAAATCTGTGTAATAAAGGATCCGCGATGGATAGAAAAATTCCTTTCCCCTCTCCCATATCTCCCAAAAACGCGGAGTATTCTTTCTCCAGGACCTCGGTATCCGTTAGTATCGGATTACGCATCGTTTCTTCCGGAACCAGAAGGAGCCCCGCCTTCTTCCAAATATTTCCTTGCTCCGAAGAAGCGGTCCATATCGACCAAAAATAGGAAAGCAACCATCCCAAGGTGATAGGAAGAAGCCAATAGAATAAAACGGGATAATATACGAATAACCAAACGGAGATACCGGTACCGTAAAACGCCTGAGGCAAAAGCGCTCTCGCAGCACTCATCCTATCGATTCCGCTCTCGGCGTCACGATTCTGCGCTCCCCATTCTATTTTACGATTCCAGAATGTCATCCATAGAAACCGGCTGTACTGCACCATATACGCCGGAGCCAAAATTACGGACTGGAAGAATTCGGCCAGGAAGGATAGAGTATACCTAAAGAACCCGATACCGCTTTCCTTCCTCCTAAACAACAGACCATCAAAAAAAGATAATATTCTGGGAAGAAAGAGTATCAGAATGGTGTAGATTTGGAGGCCGTAGAATATAGGAAGGTAAAGACCTTCCTGAAACTTGGCCCATTCTTCCGGAACGGATGCTAATCTGAAATAATCCGTATCCGCCATCACGGTAAAACTTGTGGCAAGAAGCATCAGCGCCCACAAAGGAGAACTGGCGTAGGATAATATTCCGAGAAGAATATGGATGCGGCTGGAGATCCTAAGTCCTCCTACGAATAAGAACCAGAAATGCTGTAGATTTCCCTGGCACCAACGATTGTCCCTCTTCAGGCTTTCCAGTAGATTGGGGGGACATTCCTCGTAGGAACCTTCCAGATCGTAGGCGAACCATACCGTATAACCCGCCTTACGGATTAAGGCGGCCTCTATGGTATCGTGGGAAAGAATTTTTCCTCCTATGGCTCCTTCTCCCGGCAAACCGGGTAGACCGCAATGTTCCATAAACGGTTGCAATCTCACGATCGCGTTATGCCCCCAGAAAGGTCCGGAGAATACCTGCCAATAATAAGATCCCGCGCCGAAAATGGGATTTCCCATCCAGGTTCCGAATTGTGCCAATCTCTGGAATAGGCTCTTTCCTCTCACGAGCCTGGGAACGGTTTGTATGATCCCCGCGTTAGGCACCGCTTCCATAAGTTTGATCAGATTCAGCATACATTCTCCGGTCAAAAGACTGTCGGCGTCCAGAACGATCATGTATCTGTATCTTCTTCCCCATCTCCTACAGAAATCGGCGATATTGCCCGATTTCTTGTTCAGATTGATCCTACGTTTTCTATAATATACCCTTCCCTTGGTTTCCGGTTTTGTGGATAGTCTGGAAAAAGCTTTTTCCTCCTGCACCCATATATCCGGATCGGTTGTATCCGAAAGAAGGAAGAAGTCCAAATTCTTTCCTAGTCCCACGGAATCCGCCGATTTCATCATGGCTTCCAAGCCGGCGGAAACGCGGGCTACGTCCTCGCAGTGGATCGGAACGACGACTGCAGTAGGAGGAAGATTCTTCGGCTCCGTCTCCTGCTCTCTTATCAACCTGGAAATCCTCGTGGGATCTCCTCCTCTTATTCTTTGCGCGACTCCGAATATGGCCGTCGTGGCGCCGAAGGCCAATAAAGGAAATAGTAGGGAGAATAGCAATAGAGTCGCCCACTCCAGGGGAGAGATCCCATTTATGAGTAAAAAACGATATTCTAAATAAATTCCGAACAGGGAAATCAGTCCCAAGAGACCTACGAAACCGAGTCTTCGGTAAGTGAACTTGCGAGAATCGAAGGCTTCTTTCAGTATCGCCTCGGAACCGGGCAAGGTAGGAGAAAATGCGTCGGATCTCACGAGAAATACCAGACCGCCAAAGAAATATATACGGAAGCCCAGAACAGTGCCGTGAGGATTAGAGCTACAGGCTCCGGCTTCTCCGCGGAAGGAGAGGCCAAATCCGCGAGAGGTCCGAAATCGATGGGACGCGGAACCATGGAACCGGGCTCCATAGGAGGAAGATTCGTCTCCCAATCCTTGGATAATTTCGCGCCGGCCTCACGTTTAAAAACCTCGAATAAAGGTTCTTCCGATTTTTCCGCCTTATCGAAAACGCCGGACAATACATTATTAATTTCTAAACTACTGGAGACGCCCATTCCTCGCAGATAGATTTCCAGCCGATCCCATTCTTTGGAGATATCCTCCCCTTTGGGAGACGGGGATTCGGGACTTTCCTCGATCTTCTTTTTAGTTCGGCTCAAGTGTGAAATTCCAGGTTTCGGAAATGATCTCTTGGTTCCGGTTCAGGGCCGCCCTAAGCTCCGAGGGGCGGTAGCGATTTTTTAGATACACTCCGAAGGTCAATCTCCAAACCCCGGATTCCTCTATCTTCTGAACGGAGTATTCGGAAAGCTCCGCGTTTTCTCCAGTCTCTATCCTAGCCTGAATATAAGCGAAGGGATCCAAGGAGCTTAAGGAGGAACTCTTAAAATCCACGTAGAACATCTTTAGGTCCGGATCTCCCTGTGCGTCCCCGATACGAGTTGCGACCACCTTCGCTATGGAATCAGGAAGGGGATCGGCGTCCGGCCAACGAACCGTATAAGAAAATTCGAATGGAGTTCCGGGCTGGGGTAATGGATCCGGAACCCAGAAGGCTCCCATATTATCGTCGGAGTCTCGGACTGTCGGGTTCTCCAATAATTGGACGCTTCCTTTTCCCCAGGACGTTTCGGGTTCCACCCAGGCACTCGGGCGAAGCTGGTATTTCATTTCTATATCTTGGTAATTATGAAAGTCTCGATCCCTTTGTATCAGCCCGAAGCCCTTTGGATTTTCGTCCGGGAAAGAATATACCGTGCTTTTCTTAGGATTATCCAAGGGCCTCCATACCCATTCCCCTTTTCCCGTATGGATCAAAAGCCCGTCGGAGTCGTGAGATTCCGGATATGCCTGGCCTTTCGGAATCCCTCGAGTTTCGCTGTACCAGTACATGCTAGTCAAAGGAGCGAGTCCCAGGCGATCCACCTTGGTTCTCAGGGTCACTTCCGCGCTTACTCTTACCGCGGAAACCTTCCCGGGAGTGATCTGGAATTCGTAAGCGCCGGTAGCGGTCCTACCGTCTAACAACGCATAAACGGTAATGGAAGAATCCGTCTTATCCGGCTTTACCACATAGAATTCCCTAAATGCTGGAAAATCCTCGGGATACGGCATGCCCGTATTGACCGCGATTCCCCTGGCGGAAAGACCGTACCATTGTTTCTTGGAAATGATCCTATAATAGCTCGCACCCTGGAACACCGCGAATTCGTCCGTATGCTCCTGAGTGTTAATGGGAAAATGAACCTTAAAACCGGAATATCCCAGGTCGGGAGGCAACTCTCCCACACCCTTCAGTTTGGAGAGATCGAATGCGTTAGGATCGTAAACGATCTCCCTGGCGTAATCCCCCCTGACTTCATACACTCGTACGTTGGTATTGTAGAGATGCCCGGGATGTAGGAACTGTAGCTGGAAAGGATTTCCTTCCTTCTTCCAGATGGATTTCTCCGCTCGAAAGGAAATATTCTTGTACTGGTTCCAGGGAAGGCCTTTCAGAAAATCCGTCGTGGAAAGTTTGGGAGGAGAATAACGCTGCTTGGAAAGATTTCTGGCTTTGACTTTTAGATCGTTGAAGGAGAATTTAAAAGTAGGAGGAGGTACACGCCCGTCCTTTTCCCCTTCCATGACGCTTAAGAAGGGAGAAGAGGAGAAATCGGTTTCCTCCCTATCTCTCCTTTGCTGTCTATCGGCCACCGCGAATAATAAGGCGGTCGCCACAAATGCCAAAACGATATGAACTCGTAACACAGGTTCTTCCTTTCCTCGAGGCGCCCACGTCCGAAGAGGCGAAGGCTTAGTGAGACCCATTTCGAATCGAAATGGTTCCTCCGATCTAGATTCGAAAAGACCGGAGAACAAGCGTTAGGACCAATATACCGGCTAAAAAGAAAGAGGGCAAGGTGTTTTGCACTCCGAATCCTCGGAATACCAACCCTTGCCCCTGGATCTGTTACGCAGAGTCGCGAAAGCGGCTTATTTAGGAGTCACCTTCACGAAATACTTCTTGGAATCGTCCCAATTCTTAAGTAGTTCTTCGGACAATTCGGACCCGGTCAGTTTCGTGTGCTCGTTGATCAAAGACTTTATGATATCGTAATCTTCGTTTTCAAGATCCACGATTTTCACGTATTCCTTGTTGATCAGAGGCTCCAGCTCCCAATCCTTTTGGAAGAAGTAAGCCTTTCCTCCGGTCATACCGGCACCCATATTCTTTCCTACGCTGCCCAGACATACGATGGTTCCGCTAGTCATGTATTCCAAGAAGTGGTCTCCCGCTCCTCCGACTACCGCGTCTGCTCCGGAGTTTCTGACCCCGAATCTCTCTCCCGCTCTGCCAGAGCTGAAAAGTTTTCCGGAAGTAGCTCCGTAGAGACAGGTGTTTCCGATGATCACGTTTTCGTACGCTTTCAGTTTAGAACGGCGATGTTTGCGGATCACGATGGTTCCTCCGCAGAGTCCTTTGCCCACGTAGTCGTTCGCGTCTCCGTGCAGAGTGATTTGCACTCCTTTTACAAGCCAAGCTCCTAAGGACTGTCCAGCGGTTCCTTCCAAAATGATTTCCAGTTTTCCCGGAAGTCCTTTGGATCCGTATTTACGCGCGATGATACCGGAGACTTTCGCTCCCACGGTTCTGTTCGTATTCTTAACGGAATAAGAAAGAGACATGGAGGTCTTTCCTTCCAATGCAGGCTCCGCATCTTTCAAGATACGATCGTCCAGAACTTCTCCGACGGATTCTCTTCTTACGAATCTGTCTTTCTTCTTTTTAGGATCGTAGAGAAGAGGAAGACGAACCAGAATCGGGTTCAAATCCAAGGAATCCAAACGGTCTTGCTCATAACGAGTGATCTGTTTCAGAAGATCGGTTCTTCCGATAATTTCGTCCATGGAACGGAATCCCAACTTAGCCAGATACTCCCTGACTTCCATTGCAAGAAGAGTCATTAGTGTAGCGACCTGGTCCGGAGAGCCTTTGTATTTGGCTCGGAACTTAGGATCCTGGGTTGCGATTCCCGTAGGACAATTGTTCAAATGGCACTTTCTCGCCATGATACAACCTAATGCCACGAGAGAAGCGGTTCCGATTCCGTATTCTTCGGCGCCTAAGCAGGCAGCGATGATTACGTCCCTACCGGAAACGATTCCTCCGTCGGTTCTAAGAACCACGCGGTCGCGGAGTCCGTTCATTACTAATACTTGATGCGTTTCGGAGAGTCCAAGTTCCCAAGGAGATCCTGCGTGCTTGATGGAAGTAAGAGACGCCGCTCCCGTTCCACCCACGTGCCCGGAAATCAGAATCACGTCCGCATTCGCTTTCGCGACACCTGCGGCGATGGTTCCCACTCCCGCCTCGGAGACCAGTTTTACGGAGACCTGAGCGGTGTGGTTCACTTGCTTCAAGTCATAGATCAACTGTGACAGGTCCTCGATCGAATAAATATCGTGGTGAGGAGGTGGAGAAATCAAATCGATTCCCTGAGGGGTATGGCGATTCGTCGAGATCTCCTCGTTATTCTTCTTACCCGGAAGCTGTCCGCCTTCTCCCGGTTTCGCACCTTGCGCGATCTTGATCTCCAATTCTTTCGCGGAGTTCAGATATTCGGAAGTCACGCCGAATCTTCCGGACGCCACCTGCTTGATGGAGGAATTCGCAAGATCTCCTTTCTCGTCCACTACGTAGCGAGATGGATTCTCCCCACCTTCTCCGGAGGAGGACTTGGATCCTAAGCGGTTCATCGCGATGGCAAGATCCGTATGCGCCTCGATGGAAAGAGCTCCATGGCTCATACCGGGGGTGAGGAAACGTTTCTGGATTTCGGAAACGGTTTCCACTTCTTCGATAGGAACCGGAGAACGTTCTACGAAATCGAAAAGATCTCGGATATTGATCGGATCGCTTTCTTCCATCAATTTGGAAGCTTCTAAGAATGCTTCGTAGTCGTTATCCACCGCGGCTTTACGGATGAATTTCACGACTTTCGGAGACCATCTATGAGGTTGGTCGTCCTTCTCGGAGACGAAATCCTCAGGATTGATCTCCTTATTGAATGCGGAGTCGTGGTTTCGAAGAATATTCTGCTCGATACCGCCGATACCGATCCCCGAAATCCTGGAATATGTTCCCGGGAAGTATTTGGAGATCAGAGTTCTAGAGAGTCCGATTGCCTCGAATACCTGTCCGCCCACGTAGGAAGACATGATGGAAATTCCCATCTTGGACATGATCTTCAGAAGTCCGTCGTCCACTCCCGCGCGGTAATTGGTGGAAAGAGTTGCGAACGAAGGACGAGTTCCGTCTTCCGAATCGAAGTCTCCCTTCTGCCAAAGATCGTGAAGAGTGTCCCAGATCAGATAACTGTTGACTCCGGAAGCTCCGTAACCGAGTAACACGGCCACATTATGAATTTCGAATGCGGATCCGGTCTCGACCAGGATACTAGTGGCCGCACGTTTTTTATTGCGGATCAAATGGTTATGAACCGCAGCCACAGCCAATTCCATAGGAATCGGAGCTCTTTCCTTATTCAGTTTCTTGTCGGAGAGGATAAGAATATTCACTCCGGACTCTGCAGCTTTGATCGCATCCGCGAGAAGTTGATCCAACGCGCGTTCCAGATAATTTCTGGCTGCGCCTTCCTCGTGGTGAGCCTCGAAAGTGGCGTCCAAAGTCAGGATCTTGTACTGTTTTCCGTCCTTTTCCCGGATCCTTTGTAGTCCCAAATTGGTCAGGTAAGGATGGGATAGAACTAGACAGTTCTGTGGCTTCTCGTCCGCGAATAGATTGGTCTTTTTAACCAAACGGGTATAAAGCGATGTAACCCCCTTCTCTCTCAAATAGTCGATAGGAGGGTTGGTTACTTGCGCGAATCTCTGACGGAAATAAGTGTATAATCCGATCCTAGAAAGCATCAGGATGGAGAGAGGAGTATCGTCCCCCATGGAACCGATCGCTTCCTTACCGGCAAGAGCCTGAGGCTTGATGACCGCCTTTTGTTTGTAAGGAGAATATGCGAATAGAATCTGCCTTCTTCTCAGCTCGTCTCCCGAATACGTGACAGTATTCACGATAGACTCGTCGATGGTTTGGTCCAGATATTCCACATTCTCTTTGGACCATTCTCTATAATCGTATTTTTTCTCGAAGAGACCGTTGATATCCTCGTTGAAATATACTTTTCCTTCTTTCAGGTTGATCGCGAGCATATCGCCCGGACCGAGACGTCCTTTCTTAGTGATTACTTCCTCGTCCACATGCACGAGTCCGGTCTCTGATCCCATAATCACGAGTCCGTCTTCGGTGGTCACATAGCGAGCCGGACGAAGTCCGTTTCTGTCCAAACTACCGCCGACCCAATCGCCTTCCGCGAATGCAAGAGCTGCAGGACCGTCCCATGGCTCGGTCAGAGTGTTATTGTACTCATAAAAAGACTTAAGAGCTTCCGACATCTGGACGTTCTTACTCCAAGCGTTCGGAATGAGCATCGCCTTAGCGTGTAGCACGTCCTTTCCGGAACGTACCAGCGCCTCCATAGCGTTGTCCAAACTTGCGGAGTCGGAAAGATGAGGGCGAATAATCGGGTGGATTTCTTTTTGGAATTCTCCCCATTTTTCGCAGGCGAGTTCCTCTTCTCTCGCGAGCATCCAAATTCTGTTCCCTACGATCGTATTGATCTCTCCGTTATGCGCAAGGATACGGAAAGGCTGTGCCAACGCCCAGCTAGGGAATGTGTTCGTGGAATATCTCTGATGGAAGATACAATAGGGAGAAACCATCTCCTCGCTTTTCAGATCCTCGTAAAATTGAGAGACCTGATTTCCGTTAAATAGTCCTTTGAAGACGATTCTTTCGGAGGAGAAGGAACAAATATAGAAGTCCTCGCTCATAGAAAGTTTGAGAGCGTCTCTCATGACTTTCTTTTGGATGAGGAATAATTTGGTTTCGAATTCGTCGTTGGACATTCCCTCCGGCTTTCCGATCAACACCTGTTCGATCTGAGGACGGGAAGAGTTCGCCTTAGGTCCGAGAACCTCAGGATTTACGGGAACGTATCTCCAAGCGTAAAGCTTGAAGTTGAATTGCATGAGTGCGGATTCGATGAGGCTGCGACAAACGTCCTGTTTGTCTATGTCCTCTCTAGGTAGGAAGACCATCCCTACTCCGATGGAATCCTCTTCGGGGCGTCTGTGCCCCATTTCTTCGATGTACTTCGCAAACAGTCTCTTGGGGATACGGATCATGATCCCGGCTCCGTCGCCGGTTTGCATATCTGCGTCGACTGCCCCACGGTGGGTCAGGCTTGCGACCGCTTTCAGACCCTTGGATACGATACGATGGCTGGACTCGCCCTTGAAAGAAGCGACGAAGCCTACACCGCAGTTATCGCGCTCGAAGGACTTCTCATAGAGACCGTTCTCCTCCAAGTACTTTTGGATCCGCAACTGTTCGTCGAGTTTTAACATCCGCTAAGGTTCCTCTTTAGGGTTGGTTTGAGTCGGGACACGGCGAGCTAGGTCCACGAGAGGGGAATGCCCCACCCTGTTGCACGGTTTGGCTGGATTTTTGTGCGGCGTGTCCGATTCTTAGACCAGTAAATTTGCGAGTGCTTACTTTGAAAACGATCTTTTTGGGGTAAGGCGGCGGAGAAGACCTAGATTTCCCTTATAATTCCCTCCAAAGGGAAAAGAAGTCGGAGAAAGACGAACCGGAAGACCGGAACCTGGGAGAAGAACCCCCCACCGAATCTAAATCGCTTTCGGAATTCCGGTCCGGAGGGCTAACGACAACAGCGACTGGACTCTTCTCGGAATTGCTGCCTTTTATAAAGCTCCCAGGCACAACGACTTATATCCGGTGTCTCAAACGGGAATCCATCGGTATCGATTTTCTTTCTTTTATCGTCGTTGAGAGCCTCCATGACTTCTTCATCCGAATCGATTCCGTTCAAATCGGATGTTATGAACAGCTGGGGCCTTCCCTTATCGTACTTATCGAATCTATCCCGATGGACGTATCTTTTCAGGAAGAATTCACGACCTCCCAAATTCACCGAATACGTATATTCTGCGATTTTTAATAACGGCTTCTCTCTGAAATCCTTGGAATCCGTGCCGGAAAAGATGAATTTTACGTTTTTATCCTTTTCGCTAAACACCACGCAAAGTTCCGGATGATCTTCCGTTTTATTATAATGGAGAGCCTGTTTGAGATCCCTCTCGACGATTTGATCTCCGTTGTTCCCCACAATATAGGCTTCGTCCGGATTCACGACGGCTTTCCATTCCTGGGATCGAAATAGATTTCGAATCGGCTTTCCGACCGATTTGCAAGTGAATAATCCCAAACAAAGAATAAGAACCGCAAACTTGATAGAAAACATTGGCTCCTCCCAAAACGGGTTATAAGAAATTCGTACTGCTCCAATGAGTCAAAGGCAAATTCGATTTTAGGCAAATTTAGAAGACGGAGGCCGAGGTGATACTCGATAACGTGAAAAATTAGAATCGAGATCTCGGTATATCCGAGAAGAAAGCCTGTCTCCTCCGTCTAACTACCTATGACAACGGAATCCAAAGGAACCAAAGCCCTTCTCTGGCTCGTGGCTTGCGGTTTTTTCATGCAAACCTTGGATAGCACGATCGTCAACACCGCTCTCCCCGCCATTGCCAAGAGCCTGGATACGAGCCCGTTAAAAATGCAATCCGTGGTAGTGGCCTACCTTCTCACCATGGCAATGATCATCCCTGCCTCCGCCTGGATCTCGGATAAATTCGGAGTCCGGCGGGTCTTTATAGGAGCGCTTGCCTTATTCGTAATAGGCTCCTTGTTTTGCGCAGCCTCTCAGAATCTAACCCAATTGATTCTGTCCCGCATCGTCCAAGGGATGGGCGGAGCCCTACTTCTCCCCGTGGGACGATTGGCCTTACTTCGATCCGTTCCCCACGATCAGTTCCTACAGGCCATCAGCTTTGTGGCCATTCCCGGACTCATAGGGCCGCTTATCGGCCCGGTGTTAGGAGGCTGGCTATCCGAATCGGCTTCCTGGCATTGGATTTTTCTAATAAATCTTCCTGTGGGGGCGGTGGGAATCCTGGCCGCCATTCTATATATGAAAAGCGATTCTCCAAGAGAAGCTTTCCGATTCGACGCAATCGGATACGCGTTACTCGCCTTCGGCATGGTCGCATTTTCCATGGCCTTGGATGCCGGATATAGCATGGGTCTCAAAAGAGCGGGGGTGCTGCTCTTACTCGTTTTCGGACTATCCAGTCTTACGGCATATTGGATCCATGCGGCTCGTTCTCCCCGCCCTCTTTTTTCTCCCAAGATATTTTCCGTACCTACGCTGAGCATCGGATTATTAGGAAACCTTTTTTCCAGATTAGGAAGTTCGAGCATGCCCTTTCTGGTTCCTCTTTTCCTACAGGTGAATATGGGTTATTCTCCTTTCCGAGCGGGACTCATGCTACTTCCCATGGCGATCGCGGGGATAGGGATCAAACGATTCGCTCCATTATTGATTTATAAATTAGGATATAGAAACGTCCTGGTTCTGAATACGCTCCTAATAGGGACTTCTATGAGCAGTTTTTTCTGGATCGATTCCTCCGGAAACTGGTGGTTTCTTTCGGTCCAGCTATTCTGCTTCGGTGCCGTCAATTCCCTGCAATTCACGGCCATGAACACCCTCACCCTAAAGGACCTGGAGGACGATTTCACGAGCAGTGGAAACACCATGCTCTCTATGGTGCAAATGTTAGCGATGGGGATGGGAGTAGCTTTAGCCGCCGGAGTTCTGGAAGCGTTTACGGATCTATTCGGAAACGAGAATATGATCCTCGCGTTCAAGGGAACCTTCGCCTGCATGGGACTCGTCACACTCTCCTCCAGCATGATCTTCTGGCAATTGAGAAAAGAGGACGGAAGAATCGTCCACATCAAGGATTCCCTGGTGGACTAATCCGCAAAGGCACTTCAGAAATACAGGAATTACTAATTATTGAAATATTAATTCTTCGTTTATTATTCTTTACTCGGATATGAGAAGAATCCCAAAATATTCCCTTTTCGCAGGAAATATCCTTGCCGGAAGCTCCCTTTCTGACGAATCTTTCCCGGAATCAGGGACGGGAAATATACCGGTCGCAAATACCTTTTCTCTGAAATGCGATTTGTGAACCCGAAACTGAAAGGGAAAAAATGAAAAACAGCGGCGCCTATAAGATAAACAGAATTAGATTCAGTCTGGGATCCTTCTTCTTCCTGGCCATCCTTGCCTCTTTCAAAGTTTATTCCGTTCTCGTCTTCTCCATCACGATCGCAACCGTGGCCATGATTCTCGTATTCGCGATCCTACAGCATATTCTGCTCAAAATGGGTTCCATCGGAGAGAAATACGCTCCATTCTTCCTATTCACGGACGCGACATTGGTCGGTTTCATGTTAGTCTCCAGCATATTCTCTGGACCGGAAGTGGGAGCATTAGCGATCAAAAACGGAATCAATTATATTACTATTTTCTTTTTCTTGATGTATTCCGGATTCTTAGCCTCCAGAAAAATCACGATTTCTCTCGGAATATATTCCGCATTCGTATACGCGATAGCCTTGGTTCTCGCCTCTCAAATGGGCATAGGCTTCGTAAGAAAGAATACGGAGACCGGTGTTATCACTAACTTAAGTATCCAGACAGAATTCTTCAAAGTCGCGTTCTTATTTTTAGGATCCATGGTCACGGGATCCATCGTAAATCTACTCAAGGAAACGAGCGCCGACGCTGAAAAAGCGAAAGAAGCTGCGAAGAACGCGGAGTTGACCGAGTCCAGAAAAAAGCAAATGGAATCCATAGCTAAGAAACTTCTGCATTCCGCGGAATCCTTACAAAAATTCGGAGAAGGATTGAACCACCAAGTCCAAACACAAGCGGTCTCCATCCAAGAGATCAGCTCCTCCCTTGTGGAACTCAATAGAAATATAGAAAATTCCACATCGCTCGTGTTGGATCAGAATAGAAAGATCGAGGAGTTGAATCACGAAAGCGATTCCTTGGAAAAAATCCTGCACCAGACCTCCTTGAATACGGAGAATATCACGAGCCGCGTCAGAAAATCCTCCGAATACTCCAAACAAGTCAACGAGTCCGTGGAAAAACTCAAACTCTCCCTGGAAGATGTGAAGCAATCCTTCCGCAAAGTGGAGGAAGTGAATGCAATCATGAAAGAAATCGCGGATAGAACCAATCTGCTGGCCCTGAACGCTTCCATAGAATCCGCCAGAGCGGGAGAACACGGAAGAGGTTTCTCCGTAGTGGCGACAGAAGTAAGCAAATTAGCCGAAAGCTCCGCGCAAAACGCGTCGGTGATTTCCAAAACGATTGCAAATTCCGCAAAAGCCCTCCAATCGGGAGATAGCAGCGCCATAGAAGTTGCAGAAAAAGTGATATTCCAATCCAACGAATTGGGTAGCATAGACGAGAATGCGTTCAGCCTAAAAACCCAAATCGAAAAGCAGAACGATCTGAATTCCAGGATGCTTGTAGCCTTAAAAAATCTATCGGAAATCTCCTCCAGATTGGAGGACGTAGCCAAGGGTCAAAGGGAAAGGAACCAGGAAGTAACCCATGCAATGCACGTGATAGACGGTTCCATTCTACAAATTGCGGAAAACACGAAAGAATTGCAGGTTCAAATAGAGGCGTTGACCCGAGAAGCGAACGAGTTGAATTAGAAATCTCCCCTCGAACGGCGGGAGTCCTCGCTAAATATTAATTTTTACGAATGGATAGGATCGGATTCAAAAATAAATCCGAAAGAATTTTTCTTTGGCTGGAATCCGGTATCCTAGAGAGAAGTTGGTCCATCTTTCCCTTTAAAAGAACGAAATCCGGGTATTCGTCCATTACGCGAAGAATATGAGGCCAAGCCTTCTTTACCAATTCGGATACGGCAGGACTAGCGGTTCTGGCCTTGTTCCAGGAAGCTTCCAACTGGATACGAATCCTGAAATAATCCCGCCCTAATTCCAAAACCTTTCTCAGTCTGGATTCGGAGAGTCCCGTTCGGGAACCCAATTGTCCGAGAGCTCCGTCCCATTCCACCACTTCTCCCTTGGATTCTTTCAGAAGAAAGGCTTGCAGTTGGACTAACGCGTTTTCCTCCACAGGAAGAGATGCGACCCAACGTTTGTATTCGTCCAGTTGTCCGCCTTTCTGGTAGGCGCGGACCTTATTTACCTGGTCCATATATTTAGAAAATGGAATATTAACCGGAGGTTCTACAGGAGCAGGAGAATCGTCGAAACCGAAATCCCCGTCGAAATGCAGATCGTCCACATCGGAAAGAATCTCATCTCCCACTTGTACGGGGGTATCGTCCTCTTCCAATTCTTCCGCTTGAAGGATCAAGGGTTTGCCGGAGAACAACTCGCCGTATTTGGCCAGGATCTCGGAAAGAATCGGAGTCTCCGGTCCTTTCCTAACGGGAGCGGCGACCGGCTTGGCGGCGACGGCAGCCTGTTGCCCTTCTCTTGCGGCCTCCGCAAGTCCTTGTGCCTCTCTTTTTTTCCCGGTGGCGATTTCCACCAGATAGATGATACCTTCTTCTTGTTCGAACCTATGGCCTTCCGGGAACTTGAAACCAAGGCCGTCCAAAATCTCTTCCGTGATCTTAGCGAACTTCTTCTTTCTAGGAGTGCTTTCGAGAGCGGATTCCTGCTCGATGAGCTTGGACTTAACCTTATTCAAGGCCCCCAGAAAATTCCGATTCATGTAGGAAGAGAGTTCCTGCGCGCTAATCCCTAGAAACTGCGCGAATTGGGGGAGCTGATCGAAGAAATGATCCGTTTTCTGGATATTCGAGGAAATATAAGAACGGATTTTGGACTTAAGAGCCTCTTGGTCCTTTGGGGAAATCTTTTTAGCGGAGATCAGAGTCCCGAAGAGCTGGATATGAGTATGATAATAACTTAAAAATTCTCCGTAGGGAGTTAGAACATTCTCCCCGTGAGCGTTTCTTTCGATGACCTTTTTCTCTGGGCCAGCCATAATCCGGATTTGCGGTCAAGTTTTTCCAACCGTAGACCGGAACACAAGACAATTAATCCCGCTCAGCCTCGGCGAGAAAGGCTTTCTTCGCTGGGATTTCCGCTGATGATCCTGTATCGCAAGAAAGTATTACAGGTAGCCTCTTCGGAATAGCGGACCAAATCGTAGTCGGGACGAGGAGATCTAAAAAAAGAAGAATGAGCCAAACGTTCCGAGACTTCCTTGCGTATATGAGCTCTCGCTTCGTTTCTGCGATTATAAACCGAAGGAACTACGATATCGTTTTTGTAGGAAAGGATATTATTTCTATAGATAGCGACGGTTAAACGGATGCGATACGATTTGTCCTCGAGTTGGCTTTTGCTTTCCAAGAATTCCATATCTTCGTCTCTGGGGGAATCGAAGCCCGATTCCTATAACCCAAGTATCGGCCCTCGGCCCCCCGGATCTAAAATTGAGAGTTAGGAAATTTTTTCCTTTGGGAAATTTTCCTTTCAGCCGACAAGAACCGCTCCAATACAAAAAGGAAATGAGACCGAATATCCTAAAATCGGTCCCTTAGAATAGGGCGACCGGAAAGGAGAATCTATGCAAACCGTCGGAATTGGCAAAAAAGATTTCCTGATCCGAATTACCGATACATAATGTTCCTGAATTCAGACCGGCTCCCAAAGAAAGCCTCTTCTTCTCCGCAAAGCCGGAATCCCTTTGGACAAGGTCCATCCCGGTGTTCCCGGCATTTATATCCACGGAATATAAATTGCCCGCCAGATCCGTGCCGATTTGTAAATGAGGCAAATTAGGACCGTCTGCCAACGGAAGCCAACTAGTCGTTTGCAGATCGAATTTAGCGACCGCTGTAAAGGAACTGCTATCCTCGTTGAAGCCTTCCGAGAAGGAGAAAAGATTCCCCGCCCCGTCCGTTTCCAACTCCAAGGTATCTAGTAGGAAATATTTTCGGAAAGTGAAGTCGGGATAATTTTCGACCCCTCCTCCGGGAAGAATGGAACCTATATAGATGAACGTATCCGTATCCCCATATCCTAAAACATCATTGTATACGGTTCCGCTCGATACGGCTATATTCGTGGTTCCAAGTCCCACATCGGACTGAAATGCACCTGTCTGCGAGGAAGCCAGATCCGTTTTGATTTTGGAAAGCACGGCGACTCCGGAAGCGCTCGTTGCGGAAACGTATAACGTATCCTTATCAATCTCCATATCTTTTCCGGAGATCGTCGTTCCGGAAAAATTGGGCAGTGCGACACTAGCTAGATGAGCCCCATTCGGATTATGCTTAGAGATGGAATTCGAATGCAATACGTAAAGGTTTCCGCCTCCGTCTCTTACCATACGAATAGGAGAGGAGGATTTAGCCACTTCTCCGCAACTTAGAAACAAAGGCGCGGGACAGGAATAAACGGTTCCGTTGCTACTATCCGTAACAAGAATACCTAATGTATTCGGATCCAAGGCGATTCCGCTGACTCGATGCGAATTGGTGGTTTGACCGTCCGGATTGAATTGGAAGATCGCGGCACCTTGTGTGATACCGCTATGAAATCTGGTAACGTTAGGACCGTAATCCGCACCGAAGGTATTAGAATGGGTCACGACAAGAATTTGAACTCCGCTCATAGCGATGTCCACGATGGTTCCGATCTGGATATTTTTGGAGATTACGAAATCCAATTGGTCCCCATTGATATCGTATTGGACCAAATCGAAATTGGACGAGTCCGCGATTAGAATGGAAGTATCCCCAGGAGGAATATAAATCGCCTTAGGTTGTTGATTTCCCGGTAAATCCCAGGTCTTGAGCAATGTTCCGCTCGAGCTCAATTTAAAAATTCGATCCGTTCCGGTGGAAAAATTCGATTCGCTTACATAAAGGTTTCCGGTGGAATCGATAGCCAGATCCGTAGGAACGGAATCGGCGGGAAGAGTCGCAATCAGAGTAGCCTCGCAGTCGGAACGAAGTTTATAAATCTGGGAAGAAGAATTAAGCGCGTAAGCGCTCCCGGCCCCGTCCACAACAATGGAGAGTGACGCAATTCCGTTCCATACTCCGACTAAATCCCGGTTTCGATTCAATAGATTGATTTTACTCCCATTTCCTACGTATAAAAAATCCCCGAAGGCCGCGACGGAACTCAAATTGGAATTAAAAGCTCCTTTAAACCTCGCTATCATGGAAGAAACGATTCCGGAAGGATTCAATTTTGCAGCGCAACCGGATGAAGAAGCGCGCCACCCGGTATCATAAGAACTCAAAGAAGAAATTCCGTCGTCCAAAACGGATTGGATCGAGTATTGATAGGACTTGCCGGATTCGGAAGTCGCATCCGTGAAATTGGAATTGTCGTTAGTCCCGATTTGCTGGAAATCGGCCTGCCCGGACAATCTACGAAAGATACGATAGCTCGCTCCCGCGATAGGCTCCCATTCCAATTGGACCTTATCTGCATAAGCGGCGTCCGTCGCCTTTACCCAAGAAGGGGCTCCCGATGAGCCCGGGTTTCCGGGATTCGTGCCCCCTCCCCCTAAAAGGGCCACGATGGGACTCAACCCTCCTCCCTCCGAGGAGCAATTTGCTAAAGATAAGAATATGAAAAAAATAAATAACGAAACTCTAACGGATCCCATTCCATTCCCTAAATGACTTTAGTCGGATTCATTACTTTCGCATATCGTTTCCTTGGTGAAATAGGAAACCTACTTTCAATCTATCCCGAAATACCGGGAAAAAATGTCCACGAATCGCGAGACTATCCTGCGGGTTTCGGAATGGACACTACATATCCGGGAGCGAAATTACGTTACACTAAGCTCGTCGGATAAATCTCGAAATCTACCCGCACTACAATCGATTTCCGATTCTTTTCGCATTTTTTGTACCAGAAATCCTTAATTTTCAAAAAGGAAATTTCCCGAAAACATTATGTATGCCGTAAAGAATCATTTCTTACCAAAACTATTTCCGTATCGACTTTCTACCAAGGTCGGTTTTTTGATAAAAATAGCGATCGGATCAAACGGTAGTTAGGTGATATCCTTTTCGATTCCGAATTATTTTCTTCAAAAATTCCGGATCTGTAAAGCGTTTCAGCGTTAGCTCGCGGGTATTTGCTTGGATACCAAAGCAATCGGAATGGAATTCCGCTCAGTAAATGCAGCGAGTCGTCCTTGTATTCATGTTAGATTCTTAGCTTTACCTACGTAAGAATTCGACGATCCAGCTGACAGGCCAACCCCTTTGATACCAAAGAAGATTGCAGAATACTAACAAGGCGAAGAGAAACCAGTGAAGCAACCCGAATCCTTGGATTCGCCCTTGCCCTTTTATCATCCTGACACCCAAGTAAGTGAAAACGGAAATATCGGACAGATCCAAAATTACTCCGTAAAAGATAAAGGTGAAAAAGGTGGTTTGGACTAGAGAACTCGAGTCTGCCACTCCTGCTCCGGAATCTGTGACCTGCAATAGAATAGGAACCGTATGCAATAAAATGCAGATGAAAATCCATAGGCCGCATCTATCCTTCATTGCTGATCTCCCATATCCTAAACGGTTTCCAGAAACTTCCCTTCTCGGAATCTATCGAAATCCTGGAGGAAAAAGGCCAGAAGGTTCGGATTTTTTCCGAAAAATCGTACATGACAAGGGTTCCGCCCGGCTCTAAATAGGAGTAGAAAGCCATGAACTTCCGTTATAACCATTCCCCCTTTTCCTACCAACGACGTAAGACCAGAGAAGTAAAGGTCGGAGACGTGGGTATCGGCGGGGACAACCCGATCCGTATCCAATCCATGATCACGGCGGACACGAGGGATACGGAAAATTCTGTGCGACAAATTCTGGAATTGGAAGAGACCGGCTGCGAGATCGTTAGACTCACGGTTCCTTCCCAACCCGACGCGGATAACCTGCCCAATATTAGAAAAGAATTAAAGAGATTGGGAAGCAAAGTGCCCTTAGTAGCCGATATCCATTTCACTCCGAGCGTAGCGATGAAAGCGGTCGAGTGGGTAGAAAAGGTGCGGATCAATCCGGGAAACTTCGCAGATAAAAAGAAGTTCGCTGTCCGAGATTATACGGATTCCGAATACAAGGAAGAGATGGAGAGAATCGCGGAAGTCTTCTCTCCCCTGGTGCTCCGCTGCAAGGAACTCGGAGTATCGATGAGAATCGGAACCAATCACGGTTCCCTATCCGATCGCATCATGAATCGTTACGGCGATACTCCCCAAGGAATGGTGGAATCCGCGATTGAATTTATTCGTATCGCCGAAAGCCTTTCTTACAAAGACATCATAGTAAGCATGAAGGCTTCGAATCCCCAGGTGATGGTGCAAGCCTATCGCCTTCTATGCAGTCGTTTTCTGGAATTGCAGATGGATTACCCTTTGCACTTAGGAGTCACCGAAGCGGGAGACGGCAAAGACGGGAGGATCAAATCCGCAATCGGAATCGGATCCTTGCTGGAAGACGGTCTCGGAGATACGATCCGGGTCTCCCTCACGGAAGATCCGATCCATGAGATTCCGGTAGCGAAGCTTCTCGCGGACAAATACAATCGAATCCGATTCCCCGAATCGGCGGTGCAGGGATATTCCGAATTTAGAAATCCTTATTCTTATCAAAGATTCTATAGTCGCGCCCAGCAAGTAGCGAATCTTGCATTAGGCGATACACAGCCGGTTCGAGTAGAGTCCTATCTTCCTTTCGAATCCGAAAGCCAATTCTCCCAAGCGTTGAATTCGCTTCGAAATTACGCCAAGCTCCGTTCTTTGGATTTGGAGATGGTATCCGTAGCTCTTCCTTCGGACCAGATTCTCCGAGAAGAATGTCTGAACGCGTCCAAATCTTCTCCCGTCGCCATGGGAGTGATCGTAGAACAAAACGAATTACTCATGGAACCCGTGTTGGAAGATCTCCTGCCTTTTCCTAAAGTGACGATAGATCCTTTTCACCATTTCCAAAACGGAGACGATCTGATCGCTTTTCTTTCCAAGAGAGAAGGAAGAGGGCTCACGGAACTCAGCGTGCAATCCTACCAACTGGAAAGCCTGAAAGGTCTTCCGGAACTATTCAAAGAGGCCGGAATAGAATCCGTCGCATTCTCCGTTCAGACTCCTCATATTCTCCACGACTACAGAAAGTTAGCGAGAATCCTGAGCGATTTCGATTATCCGATCGTTCTATTTGCGGAGTATTCGGATTCCCAGCAAGCACTGTACGAGTCTTCGATCGGGATCGGCGGGATGCTTGTGGACGGCATAGGAGATCTGGTAAGAATTAGAATCCTAGATAGCGATCCGGAGCAGGTATTGCAATTAGGTTTCGATATTCTCCAGGCAACCCGACTTCGTCTTACAAAAACAGAATATATCTCCTGCCCTTCCTGCGGAAGGACCCTCTTCGACTTACAGACCACCACAGCAAGGATCAAAGAAAAGACCGGACATTTGAAAGGAGTCAAGATCGCAGTCATGGGTTGTATCGTAAACGGCCCCGGCGAGATGGCGGATGCGGACTTCGGTTATGTCGGCGCGGGCCCCGGAAAGGTTCATCTCTACAAGGGAAAGGAAATCGTGGTGAAAAATGTGCCTTACGAGGAAGCGGATGAAAAGCTGGTCCAGCTCATCAAGGACTCCGGAATGTGGGCGGAACGGGAATCAGTAGGAAGTATCGGTTAACGGAACCGTTCCCGAATTTCAGTAGCAAATACACATAACGGGTACACTTATATTGCAAAGCCCGCTTCCGCTGGAAGTTCCGATCCAATCCGTACTCGTCGAATCGGACCGACCCAGCTTTCCGCTATAGGAACTAGAGCCCGAGGTTCCGAAATTGCATGTCAAAGAATCGGTTCCCGAATAAATCTGCCCGTCCCATTGGCTAAAACTCCACCATACGGTCCCGCTGGCAATACCGGCGCTCTGCAAGGAAACCGGAAGAGACCCATCCAGTAAGTCCGCCCAATTTTCCGCAATCTTGGTTCCGGACTTACTCGTTATGGCACGATCAGTAGGAACATCATGAACGATAGGCATGTCTCGGATCTCGTCGTTCGTATCTATGCTCACGAGCGCTTTATAATAATTGCACATACCAAGAAGAGAGGAAGGTCGATTTTCAAAGCAATTCATATCGGCTCCCCATCTACCGCCGAGCAACGAATCGGCAAAAGCTCCGGTAGTGGAGCCTCCTTGGTATATATAAATCACAGCAGAGGGAGTAGGATCCGCTTCTCCTCCTGGATCGGTGGTCCCGGAAGATCCTCTGGAGGGATTCGATTTTTCCATTTGCATGAGTAGTAACAGATTTTTAGCCAGGTTGCTATCCGTGCCGCCACAGGCTTGTAGGAACATGTATAATGGCAGTAGAAACGAAATTGGCCTGGTAAGGAAATGGCTCATTTGAGTGGGCGCCTATCGGAATTTACGTAAAGAGTTCGACTCCGGTGGGAAAACTCAAGGAATTTATCGAAACGATCCCCGAGTCCGATATGCGTTAGACCACGGTCCGATCTAAAGAACGAATTCTAAAATTTTAAATTTCTATTTGTTGATATATCTCATCGTGGCTTGCGACCGAAGGAATGCTTCGATCGCAAGATAGGTTCGATTATTTGCGCCAAGGAAAAAGAGCTCTAAGTTCCGGGCTCCGCAAGTATAAGCCCCCCCAAAAGAAAAGAGACACATAAACGGGAAAGAGAATATGACTGAACCAAGGATTTAAAACTCTAACATGGGAAGCGATTGCCCCGCCCATATATCCGGTCAAAAGCACAGCTCCGAAGACCGACGTTTTTGGAAACGCATACAAGAGAGTACATACGATCAGAGTGGTGCCGATCCATGGTAACACACTATCAGGATAAGCGAGAATTGCTCCGGCCGCCTTCGCTTCGGGGCCCATACTATCCAGGAAAAATTTTATAATCCCATCAAATAATAGCAACGCTATGGAAATGCCGCTGAGTATTCTCCCGGTCCATAACTGCCACTTGGGAATCGATTCAGATGTCATAATCATCCTCCGATCGCAATTTCGATCGGCCGACTATTTTCCGGAAAAATAAGGAGAATGACAAGCAAAATCGCAAACCTTATCCCATTCTGGAAGGATGTTACGGTAATTCGCCCTTCCGTTGCCCACCTCACACTGGATAGATGAAATTATCATAGAAGAATAGAATATGAAAATTTCCACCTTCGGCTCAAATGATCGCTCGTATCAGGATAAATCCTTTCCTTCCGTCCGTAATGCCTCGCGAATCAAGCGAATCGCCTTCGGCCCGACTCCGTGTAGCTCCAGTAGTTCTTCTTCCTTTTTTCCGATCAGTTGATCTAGTCGCTGAATTCCGATCGAAGCCAATCCCCTCAAGGCCGGCGCAGGGATTCCTTTGGGAAATTCCGTCGGTTTCATTTTTTGCCTCCCTATGTTTTCAGATGAACTGCTCTATCCAAGCGGGTCGGAGCCAAAGAGGAAGTCTGATTCCGAAAATTTCAACCAAATTCAGTATTTTTCACCCAAATGCGCCATTATGGCATGATTCCAAGATAAAAGAACAATTGGTTTGAAATTTAATTGACTATTAGTATATTATTTACTGTCCAATAGAATATTGTTAAAGAAACGAGGACCTGTATGAAAAACGTATTGGTAACGGGAGCAAGCGGCCATCTGGGCTTCTCCTTAGTAAAACTTCTCCAAGAAAGAGGGTATAACGTAACGGCCGGAGTAAGGAATGCGAACGATTCCAAGAAAACCGCCGAGCTTCATAAACTAGGAGTAAAACTGGTAAGTGCGGACTTAAACGATCGTGAATCCTTGCGCAAGGCATTGGCCGGCCAGGACGGTCTTTTCCAAGTAGCGGCGGTATTCGATCTGAATGCGAAGAATCCGCAAAAGGATGTAATCAAGCCGAATATCGAAGGAACCAAAAACATATTAGAAGAAGCTCATGCAGCCGGAATTAAAAAGATCGTCTATACCTCCAGTATAGCCGCCGTTGGAACCGTAGGAGAAGACGAGGCCCCTTTAAACGAGTCCAGCTGGAACGACACAGCAAAGGAGCCTTATGCGATCTCCAAGACTCTTTCCGAAAAACTGGCCTGGGAACTCGCCGAAAAATTAGGACTGAACCTAGTCACCGTTTTACCGGGAACGATCTTAGGACCTCAATTCTCGCAGCCCACCTCCTCCCTGAAATTGATCCGAGACGTTTTGCAAGGACAGGTGCCTTTCGCTCCCAAGATGACTTTCTCCTATGTGGACGTAAGAGACGTAGCCCTGGCCCATCTAAACGTATACGAGAATTCTTCCGCCAAAGGGCGATACATTGCCACTGCGGAAAGTCTTTCCGTTTCCGAAGTCTGCCAGGCGATCAAGGAAATCCGACCTAAGACATTTACAACCGGGAAAGAATTACCTTCTTTTATCGTTCGAGTCATGCCTGCCCTGGATTATCTAAAGCATAAGATCACAGGCGCGGAGAGAACCGTGAACGCAAAGATCGTCCAAGACTATCTGCAGAGAAAGCAGGCATATAATTCGGACCGACTCGCTAAGGAATTCAAATGGAAACCCATGCCTGTACGAAATTCGCTGCGAGAGACGGTTGACTGGATACTCTCCGTTTGAGTATAGTTTCCAGGAAGTGGACAAGAAAAGAGCCCGCAATCCCGAGGAAAAAGAGGTCAGAAAGCGATCCATCGTGACCGCTTTGCGGACTCTCTTGGAAAAATCCAAACACCCGCTCCCCACCGCCCAAGACGTGGCAGAAGAAGCGGGGGTCACGAAAGGCGTGATTTATTTCTACTTCAAGACTAGGGAAGAAATCTTCCTTAGTCTCCACCTCAGGGAGACGGAAATTTTTTTCCAAGAAATTGCCGAAGCACTCCAAGAAAAGAATTATAGCTTAGACACGCTAAAGAAGAAGATTCTGAAGCAATTCACCCAAAACGACGTATTCATGTTTCTAGGATCCATCATTCCAGGGATTCTAGAAAGTAATGTGGATACGGATTTTCTCTACGAGTTCAAACTAAAAAGCTCCGAAGGAATGGACGCTTTAGCCCGAGCCTGGGTACAAAGAGAGCCGAGGCTGACGATCGCCGTCACAAGACAATTCATATTACGTTTTTATTTCTTAGGACTCATGCTTTGGCAACATCATAATCCTCCCAAAGAAATCAAGGAGGCCTTTGCCTCCAAAAACCTTTGGATGCTGGAGGGAGATTTGGAACATTCCTTAAGCGAATCTTTCGACTGGCTCTGGAAAGGAATGCTCCCCGGTTAAAAAACTTTTGGACACGGATTTCGAGACGGAATCCGCAACTCCCTTCCTATAGGAAGAAGACCGGACTCCGCCCTCTTATACCTTTTTACTTATCGCAGAAACCTTCCGGAGGAACCGTGCCGTTTCCTAAAGCAAGAACGCAGATCTCCTCTCTTTGAGTCGGATCCAACCGACTCCACTCCTCCTTAGCCTGCTTGGAATCGAAGGAAGTAGGAGTCCACCATGGGGGAGGAGAACTTGCTGCGGCATTTGCGGCAGCGGTCGTCAAAACCCAAAGCTTCAGAAAATTATCGAAAGCTTTATCCTGATCGTCTTTGGTATTAAAAGGGTTCAACTCGCTATCCGCGCACGAGATACTCGCAAAACTCACACTCAGCACCAAAAACATAGAAACTAAAAATCTAATCATAGAGATTCTCACTTTATTTTTTTTGAAACAAAAGATCGGCACCTCATTCTATGCAAATAAAAATCCTATAAACTAAATTAATTTTCGATAAACAATGTATTTGTAATACAAATATCCCAAATTGGATAAATGGGAGACTCTGTCCCTATTTAATCTAAAAACAAAATTGGATTTCGCTACGACCGACCGCGATCCTAAAAATATCGGCCGCATCGGAACGGATTTATATTCAAATTGGGATATATAGAAGGAGATAGAAAATTATTCCGAACGGAATGAGAAAAAAATCGGAAAAATTTGTCTTAATTTCCCGATTGAGAGATATGTTCCAATAGGATCCGTTTGATCTCCAAAATCGTAGGCATATGTTCCTGGACGGAATGATCGGATTCCACTAAAAGTTCGGATTCGGCCCCGTCGAGATGGGAGCTATCGTAAGGAACAACTGAGTCGTTGATCCATTCTAAATCTCTAAATTTCGAATTTCCGATGATGGAATGAAATTTTACTTCGGGTTTCAGATGACCAGTTACTTTCATGAAATAACTATTCGGCGAAAGGCCATCCAGACCGTAAGATTCCCGTAGATTCAAATCGTCTTTTCCGTCCGGTATTAAGGCCTTGTAAGCTTTAGCGACATTCGTAGCGAGTCCTTTAGGTAAAACGAATAAAATCCTCGCTATGGATCCCAAGATGCCTTCGGCAAGATTGGAGCCTTTATGAGGCGTAGCGATAAACACGACCCTTTTCACGAACGGCAAGGGTTGGAATTGTATGATCCGATCGAATTCCTCTCTCAGATCCGGACTTAAAGATTCGTATTTTGAAAGAGGTATATTGACCGAACGAAGCCAATCCTCTCTGGAAGTGCGTGTCACCATTAGCTTAGCGAGTAGCCCCCCCATGCTATGGCCCACGATTACCATCCGCTCGAAGGCCTTATCCTCCTTTTTCGGATCGTACACGTTTCTCAAATCCTTTAATGTATCCCTCAGATCGGCTGCGGACAAGGGCATGGGCGTTCCGGTAGGATACCAGTAGACCCAAAATTGATACTTATCCTTGATCTTAGGGTCGGCCAAAAGCTCGTTGATCATAGGAAACCAAATAAAAGGAGAAGAGGCTAAGCCGTGAACGAATACCACAGGGATCTTATTCTTTTTGTAAGGATAGATAAGATAGAGCCCCTTTCTTTCCAGCCCGGCCTCTCCGTCGAATTTCGCGAAAAATCCGTCCCTCTCTTCCGCGTTGGAAAGCATATATGCGAGAGGCGTAGTAGTATCGCTTTCCATAGGAAGATCCATACCTGCGAATTGGATTCTGTCCCTATGCACAGGGTCGTAAAGATGGATGGTCGCATTCAGATTCAGATTTCGATTTTCTAAATAAGAATCTTCTAAACTAAGAAATGCGGTTCCAGGATAGGCCTGCCCCACACCGGCTACGAATTCGTATTTTTTTCTCTCCGGAGGTTCTTTTTCGGATTCCTTACGGATTAGAATTAACGGTGTCCCGATTCCGTATTTATTGATCTGGTTATCGAAACCTTCGGTTTTATAATCGTAGGCGACTTCGACCTGCAAAAAATTCTTAGGAGTCCAAGAAGTCTCCACATCGGCACGCACCATGGTCAATGTGCCTCGGATCAATGGGAGACTTAAATCGGTTAGATTCGCAAGTTTACGATTCTTCTTGGCATGTCTCACCAATTGAGCGAGGGACCGGTTATAAGTCTCCAAGGCGAAACGAAATTCCATGGAAAAGGGATCGGGAGCTGGAAGCGCCTTTTTGTCGAATAGATACGAATAGGAATATACCAATGAAGAAGCGAAGAGTCTCGCAAACATCGGATCCTCCCCGTCCAGTTCCGAACCGGTATGATAGCAAAGCTCCGACAAATAATAGGCAAGCTCCCGGGTCCTTAGGGCTATAAACCGGTTGTCTAGGTCGTAGATGACCATTTCGGGAGATTCCAGATATTTTTCGTATAGATCGTTACTTTTCAAAAAACGAACGGTGAGTAGACTTAAATGGCGAGAGGTTACCGCATTGCTAGTCTTTGCCCGAATTTGCTCGTAACGAGCATAACTTGCGGCGGAATAAGTGGCGCATTGGATCAGTAAAGAAGCGGCCAGTAAAAGAATTATTTTTTTAGAGAGAGCTAACATTCGGATTCCCGACTTCTTTCTACGCGAATTTTTAATGTCGGTTCGATTTAAGGAAAAGTCAAGATTGAAACGAAGGCGCCGACCATTACCGAAGCACGGACTTGATCCCTTCTATAATCCACTTTGTCTTCGATTTGTTCCGAGTCTCGTAGGCAAGTCCTATAGATCCGATCCCGCCCTGGATACGGCAGCACAGGCTCGGGAGTGAGATTACCCTCCGCAAGAGGAGTAAGAATGAGCGGCCCTTTCAAACCGCAGGCCTCTATAATCGGATATCTTTCCGAAGGATCTCTACGAAGCGATTTAGGTCCATTTTACAAGCGCTTTCTAAATTATGGAATTCTAATTCCGGGGTTTTAACGAGTGGGCCGTTAAATTTACGCATTCCCTAGGAACGAACACCGGATTGGTAAAAATGCTAACGACCATAGAATACCGATGACCGATAGTATTATTTTAGCAACAGCTCGTAAGCATAATGCAACATTGTGGACTCGAGACGAAGATTTTATCGGTTTAGACGGGATTAAATATTTCCCGAAAAAGTAGCCCCTCGATACAATTTCCCCTCTGGGGAAATCACTCAGGACGGCGCCCTTTCATGACAAAGATCGGACCTCCCGAGCGTGCGAAGCACCGTATCGAGGGATCAATCCAAAGGAACCAGATCGTTTAGAGTGAGATCCTCGATGATATGCTGGTAGCCTTCCCTATCATTATAGAGAACGGAGATCTTATCTCCGTTGATTTCCTGGATCTCCACTTGGGCGCCGGTGAGAACGATCACACCTTTTAATAGAAAACTTCTTTTGGTCAGTTTGGCTTTATCACCCGGCTTCATGCTTCTCCATGTATATATCCTTCCCTTCTTTTTTCATGGAGGAGAAGATATGAATTTGTCTTTGGTCCACCCTAGTTCCTATATCGTAGACCGCGTCCGTAAAATCGGCTCCGTCTATTTTTGCTCCGGCGAGTTTGGCCCAACGCAGATCCGATCCTTTCAGATTCGCTCCCGTCAGATCGGCCCCGTTCAAGAAAGCCCCTCTCAAGCGAGCGCCTTCGAAATTGGCTCCGGCAAAATTACAATTGGTAAGAAATGCGTTATTCAGATTCGCACCGGAAAAATCGACTCCGTGCAAATCTTCTTTTTCTAATATAATCGAGGAAAGATCCTCGCCTTTCAGATTTCCCTTTTCGGAAAGAATTTCCTTTGCCTTGGAAGCGGTAATCCTTCTTTCTTTCGGAACTCCTGCTCCTGTTTCGTAATCATGGATCGCCTGCTGTAGAGCGGCCACCGCGGATTCGGGATAATTCTTTCTGCGTTCCGGAAACTCGAAACGTTTTTCCACATCGTCCGTGGTCACGTTTTTGAGTTCGTCGATCGTCTTTCCTTTGGCGATTTCTGTGGCCATGGCAAGCGCTACGATTCCGAAGCCGCAACCAGTTGTGGTATAGCTCGCATCGGTTACGGTTCGATTCTCGTCTATCTTAAGATATATCCTGTATCCGTCTCCGCAACCCACGTTTCTATAATTCGAAACTACGGTCGCGTCTTCCATTTCCCTATAGTTCAATCTCTGATCGTTGATTTCTTTGTATCGGTTAAAATCCATTACTGTCATGGAAGGAACTCCTTTCGGACAAGACTTTCGGAATAGAATAACATAATTAGAATGATTCCCTTTCTCAGATTAGACGTTTGCGTAGGATCTTGAAAACAATTTTTTGGCGATCTTGGAGCCCCCGCGCAACGACTCTGTTCCTGTTGATGCAAGCAAATGGAGCTAACCGCAAGCATAATCGCGGGAATGATTAAAACGCGTCAGGGATCTGGCGGGTGCGAAGCAGTCGCGAAGCGACCGAAGCGAAAGCGAAGCCCAGAGGAGCCCGACCTTCGCCAAGCCAAAAGGCTTTGCGAAGGGGACGCCACTGATCTCTCTATTAGGAGATTTTGTATTTTTTCTTGAACTTGTCCACTCGACCGGTGGTATCCAGAATTTTGGATTTTCCGGTGAAGTATGGGTGGCAGTTGGAGCAAATCTCCACGTGGATATCTCCGACCGTGGTACGGGTCTCGTATACCGCCCCGCAAGCGCAGCGAATTTTGGCGTCGGCGTATTTAGGATGGATGTCTGTTTTCATATATTCTCCCTTCCTTTGGTCCTTATTGGGCGTTCATGCTGCCTAAAAAGGCCTCGTTTGTCTTAGACTGCCTCATCTTATCCAGCAATAATTCCATGCTTTCCGTGATGCTCATGGGAGAAAGCACTTTTCGGAGAACAAAGACCTTCTGCAAGGTTTCCTTAGGCAATAGAAGTTCCTCTTTTCGAGTTCCGGACTTATTGATATCGATCGCAGGGAAAATCCGTTTGTCGGATAGCTTCCGATCCAGATGGATTTCCATATTACCGGTTCCTTTGAACTCTTCGAAGATCACCTCGTCCATCTTAGACCCGGTATCCACGAGTGCGGTCGCAATAATCGTAAGGGACCCGCCCTCTTCGATATTTCTGGCCGCTCCGAAGAATCTCTTAGGCTTGTGAAGTGCGTTTGAATCCACCCCTCCGGAGAGAATCTTTCCGGACGTAGGAATGACCTGGTTATAGGCCCGGGCCAAACGGGTGATGGAGTCGAGTAGAATGACGACATCTCTTCCGTGTTCCACGAGCCTCTTGGCCTTTTCAATGACCATCTCGGCCACCTGAACGTGACGAGTTGCTGGTTCGTCGAATGTGGAACTCACCACTTCTCCTCGAACGTTACGAGCCATATCGGTCACTTCTTCCGGACGCTCGTCTATGAGTAGAACGATCAGAGTGACTTCCGGATGGTTTCGGGTAATGGCATTGGCCACATTCTGCATGAGAATGGTCTTACCGGTTCTAGGAGGAGCTACGATAAGAGCGCGCTGTCCTTTTCCGATCGGACACATCAAATCCACGATTCTAGTATCCAGCTGGGAAGGATCGTGCTCCATCACCAATCTTTCGTTCGGATACAGAGGAGTCAGGTTATCGAATAATGCCCGTTTGCTGGCTACGTCGGGGGTGTATCCGTTTACGGTTTCCACCCTTAGCATCGCGAAGAATCTTTCGGACTCTTTAGGAGGTCGGATTTGTCCCTCTACAGTATCTCCAGTGCGAAGTCCGAAGAGCTTGATTTGAGAAGGAGAAACATAGATATCGTCCGGACCGGGAACGTAGTTATAATCCGGAGAACGAAGAAAGCCGTATCCGTCCGGCAGTCTTTCCATGACGCCGGCGGCATGCACCTGCCCTTCTCTTTCCGCCTGAGCCTGGAGAATAGCGAAGATCAGGTTTTGCTTTTTTAAGCCCCCGGTGTTCTCCACTCCTAGATTTTTCGCGACTTCTATGAGTTCAGAAATGGAAGTCTTCTTGAGAGCGACTAGATCGATCGGTGCGGGTGTGGGTCCTTCGTAGGAGCCTCGACGTCGTTTGCGGGAACGAATCTCCGCTGTTTCCGGATCGTCTTCCGGAAAATTCGGTTCTTCTTCGTTGTTATCGTTTTGTGCGTCGTTATTATTGTTGTTTTGGTAGTTGTTTCTGGGCTTAGAGTCTCGTCTTGGGTTGGCCATGGAATACCGTTATTGGATTTGGAAGACCTATATGAACTTCCAGTATTCTTGTTATTCGATTAAGAGCGGGTTTTGAGGATCCGGATGCCGGTTCTTTTTTTCGATCGACCGAGGAAACCTTCTTTCTATGTGAGGAACATAGTTTTCCGAAAGAGGGAGCAAAGGTCGGCTCTTAAGGTGGACTATTTCCAAATTCTAAACTCTGTCAATGAATTTATTTCTGCTTTGTCCTTTTTTTAGACGGTTGTTTCTTTTTAGAACCGCCCTGCTTTTTCTTAGGAGCCGCCGACTTGGGCTTAGATTCGGAGTTAGGAGTCGGTTTGGAAGCCAAGGAAGGAGACTTTTTACCGGAAGGCGCGGATACCTTTTTGCGCGGAATCGGTTGGTCCTTATTCAATTTGAATTTGGAAGCGAGATCCAAAAACTTAATCCGATTCTGCAAGGTGGTTCTAGGCACTCCCAGATCCAAGGCGGCATGGGATACGTTTTCTTGGTTTCTCTTGAGTGTATGATAAATATAACTTCCTTCCACTTCCTTAAGCATGGTCTCTAAGGGTAGCTTTTGGTGGAAGGCTTCGGTAACGGACGGAAAGTCCGTCCCTTCTCCATCTTGGCTATTCAGCTTGGAAGAAGCGGGTGAAAAATGATACAGATAGCCGAGAGGCTTTCCCTTCTGTTTTAGGATGGAGACCCTTACCAAAGATTCCAAGTCCTCGATAAAAGTCTGAACGGAAAGTTTACCCTCTTCCAATCTGAGTTCATGGGTCTTAAGATAATTACCTAGTAAATCCTTGGCCATCTCCTTTAGGAGTTTCTCTGCCTGGAGAATGCTATCCCGAAACCATTTGCGTGGTAGGATCTCCTTCTCGAAACTCTCGTTGTAAAAAACCGTGTGTCCGTCCAAATCCGTGGCAAGAAGGCCGTCCGGAAAATTTTGTAACAAAACCTCCATGAACCACTGGCTCTGTCTGGCCTTGTCTTCCTCGGATTTTTCGGGAGAAGTTTCCTTTTTCTCGGTTTCCTTAGCCACCCAGGACGCGCGGCTGAGTTCCGCCATAAACCGAGGCTTGTCCCATTCTTCCGCTTTTTCTCCCGTAGGAGCTATGACCGGGATGGTTCTTTGTCTTTGGAAGAATGCGAGTAGGCTATCCGGAATTTCTTTGACTAGAAACTCTTCGGGGATTCGGGAGAATTCCCTCTCCGCAACGCTCAAATCCGCCAACTCCATAAGCACTCTTTCTTTGGGAAGAAGTCCTAAGAGACCGCTCGCTTCTTCCCAAACGGGAAGATGACTGGCAGGAGTGTAGAGGAAGAATTTGTATATGGCTTCGATTCTCATAGAGAGAGGACGAGAAATCGCCCCGAAATGACTTCTTTCGCAGGTCGACAGGGAAAACGCCTTAACTTTTTTTTTCGAATCTGGGAGTTTTTGGAGCCGCACGAATGTATTAGTCCGGGTTTCCGAAAAATTTCCTTAGGAAACCAAGATCCAACTTCAGATCCAAGTCATAGAAGAGAAAAAGTTTAGGGACAGAAGAATTCCCGAGTCTGGATACGAAACCCGGGGAGTATCTCACTTTTCAATATTGCTCCCCTATCCTTCTTCCATTCCTCGCCGTTTTGGCTCCTCCAAACTTGCAAGGATCTTCCGGATGGATCTACGATCCAATATTCTAGAACACCAAAAGACAAATACAACTCCGCCTTTTTACCTAGGTCCCAGGAACGATTTGAGGGGCTTAGAATTTCAATCACCAACTCGGGCGGTCCGGAGATATGCTCTCGGATGATGGAGAGTCTATCCTTAGATACGAAACTGATATCGGGTCGAAGAATCGTATTGCGCTCTTCCCAGATCATATCCGTCTCCAAAGATACCCTGCCGATCGGATTGGATCTTAGGTATTCGGAGAGAAGATGACCGAAACGCAACTGGAGTTCTCCATGGCGAAAAGAACCGCTGGGAGCGATACGCATGACCCCTTCCACCAATTCGTATTGAAAACCATCATCCGGTAAAGAAAGGTAAGTCAGGGTATCTATGCGTATATCTTGGAATCGCGGTTTTAAAAATTGGATGCAAGAAAGCATGATAGAACTATATAAGAAAAAAGTCAATCGTGCAAGAGAGGAAACTTTGTTCCAAACGAAGTAGGCGCGGAAAAGCGGTTCCGCATTTAAAAGAGTAGACTAACGTCTTACGAGTTTTTCGGCTGCGGGACCGTATTCTTCCGGATAAGAAAGCTTGGCCACCTTCAGACTAAAGAGAGAATACTTTAAGGATCTTTTATATAGGACCAAAGCGTAGAGATGATTTCCGTCTCTACGGAATTTATTTCCCGCCAGCCATTCTTCTCTGGCCATCCGGAAATAATCGTTGGCCTTCTCCTCTTCTTTGGCGGAAATAGGATGCCTTTCTTCCGTTTCCATTTTTTGGAAACGACTTTCTTTAGCTACATGCTGGAGAAGTTTATCTGCGGAAGATTCGGCGTATTCGGACCAGCGTTTCAAGGATTCAGGAAGAGTTCTTTCCAGAACGGCAAGTGCGTCCGCTTTTTCCTTAGCGGTTCCCACCTTGGAAGCGGAGGCGAGCTCCGCGGAATAATTCTCTATTTTCTCCAGATCTCTTTTCAGATCGGGAGAAGAGAAGGATTCTCCGATTTCACGGAGAATTCTCACCTTAGAGTCCACGGATTTTTTTCTTTCCCGAAAAGTTTGGCTTCCTTGAGAAGATTCAATTCCTTCCCAAGCGATGAAAGCGAAAAGAATTCCGGCAAATAGCAGGACCCATTTCCAGAATCCTCTATTCCGGAGGGAAAGAATTTCTTCTGGAGTGGGCAGATCCATGGCCTTTTTTAGTTTCCTGCACCGGATTGAGGCACGGGGGGAAGCGCTTCTTTTTTATTGATATCGTCGGAACGAATTTCTTCGTTACTCTTCTCCAAAAAGGAGACTCGGGCATTGGTGATGAATCCGTAATTGTCGTCGTGAGTCTCTAAAAGATCCACGGGATTGTCTTTCCCTTCTCCAGGAGGAGAGATTTTTTGGGAAAGAAGTTCGTTATCGATATAATCGATCAGAGTGTTTCGAATGCGATCGTAATCGGAAATATTTTCCTTTTCGGCGGCATTCCGGACCTCGTCCAGGTTCACGAATTGGAATTCCGCCTTATCGTCATTAGGCGTTTTTGCCGCGATCATGGCGAGAATAGCGAATCTTCTGGCCCTTCTCGCGACCTTGATCCCTTCTCCGAAAAGAACAAGCTTCACTCTGAATTGGTAAGGAGAAGAATTATACGCGGAAGTAAAACTGTCTTCTGAGGATTTTAGATCCCGAAAACCCAATTTCAAGAGATGCTGAGCGATCTTATCGTTGGAACGAATGATCATAGGAGAAGCGGCTTCCAGAAGAATCCGAGCCGTCTTGATATAATTCTCGTGAACTACTTGGAAAATATCCTTCATTTCCGCCTGGGCGGATTTCAGATTCTTATAAGAAAGGCTGTAATTGCTTTGGAAATACCACATATTTCCGTTGAAGTCAGCTTGGTTTGCCTTCTTGAAAGCGCGGTAATTGTCGATTCCGTTCAGTTTCCTATACAATTCTTCCTGACCGGCCGGGGCATTCCCGGCTGGTTTCTGTCCGCTCTGAGCATTTTCTGCCGCGGTGGGAGTTCCCGTCTGGGTCTTAGGAGCAGCTGCTCCTTCTTCCAACGGTGGAGCTAGATTACTCACGCAAATATTGATGAACTTGAGATTGATCTTATTCTCATCGATTAGAATGGCGAGATTGGTCTGGTCCGGAGAGACGGCGTAATGCCGGTTGGAAATCCCGATCATGAAAAACGCCGTTACAGCGATAAATAGAGTACGTTTCGAACCCATAGCTTTCCCTACTAGTAGACTATCGGCAGACGGCGGAAATTCGTAGTCTATTTTTTCGCTCTCCGAAGCGCTGAAATGGGTGATCGGAGAAAATTTATCACTCGCGAAGCCTCCCACAATCGGGACGGTTCCCGAGTGATTCAAGCATAGCGAGAATCGTATCGAGGGACCTTAGAGTTAACTACTCATAAATTCTAAGGTAATATCGAACGCCACCGTCGACCGTTCTGTGCGAAAATGAAACAGTAATTCCGAGCCCTTTTTACGAAAAGGCCCCCGCCCAATGGTACAAACCGGAGACATGGGTAACAAAATAGACCGGGAACATAGGTAACACTAAACGTATGCAAAGGAGGGCTAATCCTTTGCCGTGGAAAGAGGTGTCACCTATGGACGAGAAAGTAAAATTCATTGCAGCAGTCTGCGATGGTAATGTATCGATGAGTTCTCTTTGTGAGACATTTGGTATAAGTAGGAAGACCGGTTACAAATGGCTGGACCGTTACCGTAAAGAAGGTCCTGAAGGATTATTAGATAAAAATCGAGCTCCACATTCAAATCCGAATCAAGTGGGCTTTGCCGAAGAAAGGATGATCATAGGAATTCGTAAAGATCATCCAACCTGGGGGCCTCGAAAGCTTCTTGCGTTTCTGGAAAATTCTCATCCGGAGTTGGACTGGCCTGCTGCAAGCACGATAGGAATCATTCTGCAAAAAAGAGGTTTAGTAAAATCTAAAAAGAAACGGCAGGGAATGGCAAGATACTCTGAACCTTTCAAGGGGTATGATCATGCAAACGCAGTATGGTGTGCAGATTTCAAAGGAGATTTTAAGTTAAAGGATGGGATTCGTTGTTACCCGTTAACGATTTCAGACGGATATAGCCGCTTCTTACTCTGTTGCAAGGGTTTATCCGGAACAAGAACATATGAAACTAAAAAGGAATTCGAGAGATGTTTTAGGGAATATGGACTTCCTAATGCAATACGAACAGACAACGGGATCCCTTTTGCAGCAGATTAGGAATTTCGCTACTTTCTACTTGGTGGATCAAATTAGGAATCTTACCCGAACGTATCCAGCCGGGCAAGCCACAGGAGAACGGAAGGCATGAGAGAATGCACAGGACCCTAAAGGCAGAAGCTGTTTATCCAATCCGTTCGAATATGAAGCAGCAGCAAAAATCTTTTGATAGGTTTAGGAAAGAATACAATAACGAACGTCCCTCACGAAGCCCTTAGGGCAAAAGACACCATCTCATTTTTATAAGGCATCTACAAGATCATTTCCGAATCGTATACCGGAGATTTCTTACCCTGGTCACTTCGAGGTCCGGAAGGTGGATGATGGGAATTTTTATTGGAAGAATAAAAGGTTCTTTGTTACTAAAAGTTTAGGGGGCGAGTATATAGGCTTCGAGCCAGTGGAGGATGGTATTTGGACAATTTATTTTAGCTTTGTTAAAATAGGAATATTTGATGAAAAAAGACAGAAGGTCTCTAGGATATTAAAAGTGTAACCCATGTCTCCGGTCTAAACTGTTACCTATGTTCCCGGACGTACAAATCACGGGTGGAGGAGGCGGGCTTGCGGGAGAAAGCCGAGATTTGCTTTATCAGAAAAATATTGTTTCGTCGCCTAAGATTCTCATTACGATCGGAATTCTCATTCCAAGTGCATCTTACTTCCCGGCAATGGCTTGGTTCCCGAGGATTCAAGCAAAGCGAGAATCGTATCGAGGGACCTTAGAGAGCTCCGATTCTTCGAATCGCCTCGACCACATCCTCTTTCTTTCCGAAAGCGGAGAGCCGGAAATATCCTTCGCCCGCAGGTCCGAATCCGGAGCCTGGAGTTCCTACCACCTGGGCCTTGTCCAGAAGACGATCGAAGAAATCCCAAGAACTGAGATTGTCCGGAGTCTTGAGCCAGATATAAGGAGCGTTGACTCCTCCGAAGACCTCATAGCCTAACTTCTGCAATCCTTCTCGGATTGCTTTGGCATTGCTCATATAAGAGTCTATGCTCGCCCGAATTTCTTTCTTCCCTTGGGGAGAATAGATGGCCTCGGCCGCTTTTTGGGTTACGTACGAGACACCGTTGAACTTAGTAGTATGTCTTCTGCTCCAGAGAGAAGCGATGGAAACTTCCTCTCCGTTTTTCGTTTTTCCCTTCAATTCTTTTGGAATGACGATATAAGCGCAGCGAAGTCCTGTGAATCCCGCAGTCTTGGAGAAGGAACGGAATTCGATGGCGACTTCTCTCGCTCCTTCTATCTCGTAAATAGATCTGGGAATTCCAGGCTCGGAAATGAAAGCTTCGTAAGCGGAATCGTATAGAATAATACTTCCGCTCTTCTTCGCGTAATCTACCCAACCTTTCAAGGCCTCTTTGGAAGCGACCGTCCCGGTAGGGTTATTCGGGAAACAAAGATAAATCAGATCCGGTCTTTCTTTCGGAAAATCGGGTTGGAATCCGTTCTCCTTTGTAGCGGGCATATAAATGAGATTGGAGTATCTTCCGTCCGGTCCGGCTTCACCCGTCCTTCCTGCCATCACATTCGTATCCACATAAACGGGATATACCGGATCGCCGATCGCTATCTTCGCGTCCGTAGAGAATATCTCCTGAATGTTTCCGCAATCGCATTTGGATCCATCGGATACGAAAATTTCCGACTCGTCCAATTTCACTCCGAGAGGAGCGTAATCGTTATCCGCAATCGCTTTAAGCAGAAAGGAATACCCTTGTTCCGGACCGTATCCGTGAAATCCTTCCGGAGTTCCCATCTCTTTGGAAGCGGACACGAGCGCGTCCACTACGGAAGGAGCTAAAGGAAGAGTAACGTCTCCGATCCCCAATCGGATGATTTTTGCGGAAGGATTCTTTTCGGAATAGAGTTTGACCCTTCTTCCTATTTCTGGAAACAGGTATCCTGCTTTCAGTTTTAAATAGTTCTCGTTGATATTCGCCATGTATTATTCGTTTTCCTCGTCAAAATCTCGAATGGGTTTGCGACCCGCAAATCCTTCGTCGTATCCGTGTTCAAAGAGAAGATCCTCTTCTCCCAAATGCCAACAATAGTATCCTTTCCCGTTATCGAAATCCACTAGCCAAAGACCTTTGACCTCGATCCCCAGTTCTCGGATCTTGGAAGACCAATCGATAAGAAGGGACTCTACCCTTTCTTCCCTGGCTTCCTGCTCGTTTTCCTGATAGAGCCCTTCCTTGATCTCTTTCTGGATTCTTCCTACGTCCTCGTAAAATTCCTCCGTGATGGATCGGACATAGGGTAGAATTTTTCTAGCTTCTTCGTATGTCCAGATTTTACGTTCCATTCTTCCCCGTTTTAGAATTTGACGCCCAGAGAAAGACAGAGTAAGGTCATTCGACTCACGACTCCGTATTTCGCCTGTCGGAAATAAGCCGCGTTCGGTAGATCGTCCACATCCGTAGAGAGTTCGTTCACACGAGGGAGGGGATGCAGAATCGTAGTGTCCTTTTTGGACGCAAGAATGAGTTCCTTATTCACCTTAAAGGATTCCTTGAGTCTCTCGTATTCCTTATGATCCGGAAATCTTTCCTCTTGGATCCGAGTCACATAGGCCACATCGCATTCCCAAACCTTCTTGATATCGTCCGATTCTTCAAAGCTGATCGGAAAGCCGGAAAGGCCTTTCTTATAGGACTCGGGCAAGGCCAGCTCGGGAGGAGAAATCAAATATAAATGCACCTTGTAATGGCGGAGAAGATTGATCAAGCTATGGATCGTCCTTCCGTATTTCAGATCTCCGATGAATGCCAGAGCGAGTCCGTCCAATTTTCCTTTTTCGGAAATGATCGTGTATAGATCCAACAAGGCTTGGGTCGGGTGTTGTCCCGCTCCGTCGCCCGCATTGATCACCGGAATCTTAACCGCTCCTGCCGCAATTCTAGAAGAACCTTCCACAGGATGACGGATGACGGCTATATCCGCATAGGCATCGATCATCTTCATGGTATCGTATAAGGTTTCTCCCTTAGAGATGGAGGAGAATTGAAAGCCGACCGTGGAAAGCACCCTTCCCCCAAGTCTCTCCATAGCCGCCTCGAAAGAAAGTCGTGTTCGAGTGGATGCTTCGAAGAAAAGGGAAGCCAGAAGTTTTCCCTCCAGAATTCCGAAAGCCTTATTCTGCTCCACCAAGCGTTCCATCTCTCTCGTTCTTTCCACGAGAAAGTCCAGGTCCTCTTTGGTGAACTGGTCCGTATCTAGGATATTCTTATGCTCGTACGCCATTTTCTGGACAGATTGATTCGGGAGGAAACGGAGGCAAGAGAATTCGAAGCGGTACCAGAAGACCGATATTTAAAAAAGACTTTCCCCGTTTCCGAAAGGAAATATCCCAAGGGCAGGCTTCTCCCCATGACGGAAAAAGATTCCATCCAGGAAATCATCGATTTATATAAAAAGGATCTGGATTTAAGCCTGATCCGTGAGAGTCTGAAATTAACCCCTACTGAAAGAATCCGGCGCCTGGAGGAACTGCAACTCGTTGCCGAAGAAATGAAACGGGCCGGAAAGGCTTGGCTTGATTCCCAAAACCAGGCTTAATAAAGAATAGAAGCTCTTCCTCCCCGTAATAGAAAACGGAGAGGAAGAAGAATTTTCTAATGGTGTAATGGAGTCGTCTTCGGTTTAAATCCTAATCTCCTTCTAAGATCCTGGAAAACGGAAAGAGTCACTGGGACATAGAGTAAACTACCCAGGGTTCCGAATCCGAGTCCCCAACCCAAAGCTAGAGTCATAGGGATCAAAACTGGATCCGATCCGCCCACACTGTATGCGGTCGGAAGCAATCCGGCCACCGTAGTCAAGGTAGTGAGAAGAATCGGACGAAATCTTCTGCGGCTAGCTTCCATAAGCACTTCGTCCAAAGGAGCCTTGGGAGAAGTTTTGGCCAAGGAGTCTATGCAATCCACAAGAACGATGGAAGCGTTCACCAATACTCCGGCAAGTCCTATGATACCGATCATAGCCAAGAAGCTGATCGCCTTTCCCGACAAAGGAAATCCGATCACGATTCCTACAATTCCCAAAGGAATGGTGCTAAGTATCAAAAAAGGTCTCCAGAAATTCTGTAAGGTCAAAGCGAGAATGATGAAAATCCCCGCGAGCGCCAATACTCCCGCCTTAGCCAAGGATGCCATAGATCTTTGCGTATCCTTTTCCTCTCCTCCGAAAACGATGGAGACTCCCGGATACTGCCTTTCGATCAACGGCTTGAATTCGTCCGCCACCTTTTGATTGGCTTCATGCGCGGTAGTCCCTTCTTCCAAACGAATATCCGCGTTAACCGTAATCGCTCTCTCGAAATCCCTATGCGATAATAGCTCGGGAGATTCTCGCAGGTCCATTTTGGAAATCTTGGACAAGTTTGTGATATTTCCCGCCTTGTTTCTAAGAGGAATCGCTTTCACCTCTTCAGGGTTCTTCCGGAAGTTTTTGTCGTACATGACCCTCAGATATATTTTGGTTTTTCCTTTCCTGACGTTCCCGGCCCTTTCTCCGTCGTACGCCGTTCTTAAAAGATTGGCTGCGGCAAAAGTGGAAACTCCCGTGAAGCTCTCCAGACCCTCGTCGAGTTTGATGTACATCTGTTTTCGGCCGTATCGGAAATCGTCCCGAACGGAATGGACTCCCTTGATTCCCTTCAGGAAAGACTGAAGCTCCGAAGACACTTTTTTAAGAACTTCATAATCTTTTCCTAAAACACCGATGGTGATAGGAGCCCCGATCGGAGGAGCCATCGCCATTTCCTCCAAATATACGTCGGATAATCCGGGAGTCTTACGGATATCCCCTTCTATGGATTTAAGAATATCTGTAGCCTTTCTCTTTCTTTTAGATTCCGGAGTCAGGTATACCATGATCACGGCCAGGTTTTCTCCGAATCTCGAAAGAGGATCGTCCGGATCCGTCTGTTGCACTCCTATTTTGGTGGAATAACTGACCAACTCGTCCTTAGGGATCTTTTTCAGGATCTCTTCCATGTATTTCATCTTTTCTCGAGTCTGGAAAATCCGAGAAGAAGGAGGAAACTCCGCTTTAATTAGGAAGATCTCTATGTCCTCTTTAGGAAATAGAATGAAATCCATTCGAGACATGGCTCCACAGGAACCCAGAACCAGGAGCATAATCGTAGCGAAGGATTTATAACGATTCCGGATCGTCATTGCGACGAAATTCGAAAATCCCTCCTCCATGCGATTGAAGAATGCATCCAATTTCAATCTAAGTCCGGAAGATTTCTTCAATTCTTCCGGAGTCTTAGCGAAAGCTGCAATCCTCGCGGGTAAGAATAGGAAAGATTCTATAAGACTCGCGGTCAAGGCTACGATCACTACGAGCGGAATCTGCCAGATGAATTTTCCCATGATGCCGGACATGAATAGCATAGGAAGAAACGCCGCCACGGTGGTGAGATAAGATCCGAAGATCGGAATCACCATCTCCGTGGTCCCTTTCAGAGCCGCGGAAGTCTTATCCATCTTCTCCCCGAGATAAGTGTATATGTTTTCCGAGATCACGATGGAATTATCCACGAGCATCCCGAGAGAGATGATGAGTCCCATCATGGAGATCATATTGAAGGAAACGTCGAAGAACGGAATGACGGCAAACGTCATAAGCATCGAAAGAGGCAACGACATGGACGTCAAGGTTGCGGTTCGGAAATCCAAAAATAAAAACAGGATCCCGAAAACGATCAAGAATCCGATGAGAGCATTGGAAGACACCACGTTCAAACGATTCTTGGTTCTGGCCGCTTCGTCGTTCAGCTTGAAGGTTTTGATTCCTTCCGGAAAAGTTTTCTCCAATTCCGCCAATCTTTTTTGAACCAGATCGGCTACTTCGATCGCGTCCCCTTTCTCCTTTTTGATTACGGAAAGAATAAGACCTTGTTTACCGTTCGCAATGGCGAGAAAGCGAGGGTATTCGAAGGTGTCCTCCACCCTGGAGATATCTCCTATCCGAACCGTAGAGAAAAGATCGTTGGTCCGAACGGGAATCTTTCCTATTTCGGAGGGTTGTTTGAACTCTCCGTCTATTCTAAGATCGAACGCCTCTTCAGAATCCACGGAGCCCGCGGGAAGATTGATATTTCGATTCCGGATGGATTGAGTGATATCGGATAAATCCAAAGAATACTGCTTCAATCGGTCCGCATTTACGAGAATATGCCATTCTCTATCACGTTTTCCGAATACGTCCACCCGAGCCACCCCCGGGATTTTTTCCAATTCCAGTTCTATGAATTCGGCGACGGTATGCAATTCTATCTCGTCCTTCCCGCCGTACACGGAAAAGTCCATGATAGGAAAAGAACCCGATTTTCTTTCCGTGATTTTAGGTTTTTCCGTCACCTGTACCGGGAATTCGGAAATGGCATTATCCACGGCTCTCCGAATTTCATCCAGGACCTTTTCCGGATCCTTTTCGTCCAGGCTGACTCGGACGTCTATATCTGAGACTGAGTTCCTGGAGAAGGAACGGATTTCGTCTATCCCGTCTATCTCCTTGATCTTTTCTTCGATCGGATACGTTACGCGCAACTCTACGTCCGCCGGAGAGGCCCCGGGAAACTTAGTGGTAATCACGAGTTGTTTCATGTCCACATTGGGGAACGCATCCCTTCGCAAACCGCAGAGAGACATTCCCCCTGCGATAAAGATAAATGCTACTCCAAGATACATGAAAAGTCGGTTATGAATAAACGACTGAATTAATGTTCTCATATTTTTTCTATTTACTTTGTATTTTTCCCATCTATCGGATCCAGGAGACCGCACCATTGGCTCCAGGCCTGATCGATAAAGCTTTTATCCCAACTGTCCTTCGAAACTTCCATCTGTTTGGGCAATCGAATCCAAGGACAACCGGGATACTTATGATGGATTCGATGATAATTAAAATGCAGGAAAAAGGCGCTAACCGGGGCTGGAAGAGTCAGATTATACGCGGAATTTTTGTCGTCGATTTCTTTTCCATAATGATAGGCGTTATCGAAGAATGAGATAAAAAAAGAGCGAAGACCTAACATGAATAATGGAATCCAAGCGCTCTCACCGAACAACCAAAAGGAAGGAACGTAAAAGACCAGAATCCAAAGCATATCGATACGTAATTCCCGCAAGACCTCGGGGCGATAAATCCATTTAAAGAAACCTTCTTCAATGGGATACTGCGTGAATTTTTCCGTTACGGGTCTCGTCCATGTTTTAGGAAGAAATAAAAGCAACCCCGTCCCCACTTCGAAAAGATAAGTCGCCAATGTGATCCTAAAATAATAATTCCAACTCTGCAGCCATCTAGGACGGGAAGAAGTCGGATCGTAAAACTCGATACGATCTCCCGGTTCTCGATTGAATTTATGATGCATGAGATGGCTTGATTTAAGAACGGAATAAGGAGCTCCGAAGACCACACAGAGTAAACGACCCCAGAAATGATTGGTCTCCCTACGATTAGAAAAATTTCCGTGGATGCTCTCGTGGATCAGATTCCAAAAAGTATAAGAAAAAGGACCGGAGGCGAGGATCCAGACACAAGCGAGAGCCTTCGTTTCCCAACCGCTCCCAACCTTCCAAAGCCAGGGAAGGATATAATGGAAGCCCGCAAAAAGAAGAAGAATACCTATGGAAAAAATCCGATTTTCGGTAAAAGGTAGATCTCTTGAGGGTGCGGATGCTTCCATGTGGATAGGTGGAAATACGGGGTGAATTTCTGCAAGCATCCTTGGCTCCTAACCCGATGAACCGACGGTCGGTTTTAACCCTATTTTCGAAAAAAGTTATTAACTTATTTCCAAGAGAATTCTTTAAAATTCCTTTCTTCGAGAAAAAAATAGGCTCCCAAGCGGAGCGGATTCGGTCCAAAAGACCAATATGATATTCTTCTCTCGGATTTTCTTACTCTGGATCATCCTATCCTCATTCTATTGTTTTCCTTTGGATCCGGACCGGATCAAGTCTCCCAGCTATCGCGACGGTCGTTATCATAATCTGGATCCGGACGAAGAATTGCAAGGCAAGTCGCCGATCGACATTCTTCGTTGGAAACTCTGGGGTCCCAAGGATCCTCCGGCTGTGGAAGGTCTCACGAACGAACTGCCTCTACTTTTCGAGAGAACCGCAAAGGACCTCATCGCACCGGAAGGAAAAGTGAGAGTGGTCTGGTTGGGACATGCGACCGTATGGATTTCTTCCACTCAAAACGGAAAAACGATCAACTTAATCACGGACCCGATTTTCGAGGCTCCGATCTTAGTGGATCGACTCATTAAACTTCCTATTCCTAAAGAGTCTTTACCTAAGGTGGACTTCGTTCTCGTGAGCCATGCACATAGGGATCACCTAGACCGGGATACATTACGTTTTTTGAGAGCGAAAAACCCGGATCTACAGTTACTTCTTCCTTCCGGAATGAAACAATTCGCGGAGGAGGAAGAGTTAGGCGCCACAGTGACCCAGGAGCTAGGACAGATCACTTCCAGGGAAGGCGTAAAAATCGTATTCTTACCGGCCCACCATTGGAGCAGAATGGGGCTTAGGGATACCAACCAATATTTTTGGGGAAGTTATGCGATAGAGTCTCAGGGCAGAACTGTATACTTTGCGGGGGATACGGGCTATTCTTCTCATTTTAAGGATATCTCCAAAAGACTCGGTAAACCGGTGGATTTAGCCCTACTCCCGATCGGAGCCTATAAACCCAGATGGTTTATGAAATACGCGCATATCGGTCCAACGGAAGCTTTACTAGCCTCTAAAGATTTGGGAGCAAAGTCATTTGCGCCGATACACTGGGGAACCTTCCCCCTGGGAGACGATTTACCCCAAGAACCTATGCTAGATCTGAGACAAAGATTAAGCTTTCCGGAAACTCCGGATTTGAAAGGAATCCACCCACTTTATACAGGAATCTCCTGGGGAGTCCATGAAGGGGTCCGCATTCTTCCTTGGGGCATAGGCACAGGAATCGATCTTTAGTCGGTTTTTCCGGAAACGAATCTCAGGTAGAGCTTAATGGAATAAGGTACTACGGTTTAATCGGAAAAAACATGGATTCTTTCGTTCGGATTGGAATTCTGGTCCTACCGACCCAAGGAGAGGCCGATCCGAATGACTCCAAGCGGAACGAACGCATAAATATGAAAATAGCAAAGATATATTATATTCTTCTGATACTTATCGCATCCTTATCCCTCCCGATTTTAGGGCAAAGCGTGAATGGCCCTGGAAGCGTCCAGGTCCAATCGCAAGAGGAACAAAACGAAGAAAAGGAAAAACGTAAAAAAGCGGATCGAAGAGTCGATCAGAGAAAAGGTCTCTGGTCCTTCCAATGGGGTTATAACCGCGATTCTTATACGCAAAGCGATATCAATTTCCGAGGACCGGGTTACCATTTTACTCTCAAGGACGTAGTTGCCAGGGACAAACCGGAGCCGTTCAAAGGAGACGTTTATTTCAACCCGTCCCTCTGGGAGATTCCGCAATATAATATCAAGTTTACCTATTACATTAAGGATAACTTATTCATCACCTTCGGACAGGATCATATGAAATACGTGATGTCCAAGGGACAGGCCGCGAATATTTCCGGATACATCGATCCTCTAGCGATCGCTGCGGCCAGATACGCAACTTCCTTCGAGTCGGCTCCGTATTTATATCTGTTCCCGGAACACCTGAATCAATTCGCGGGGTATCACGGAGGAGAGACCATCAATATCACCCCGGACTTTTTGAAGTTCGAACATACGGACGGTCTGAATTATCTTTTCGTAGATGTAGGATATGTTGCTCCTCTTTGGATCTCTCAGAGCGGAGAAAATGCGCTGAGCCTAGTCGGATCCGTAGGTGGTGGCCCAGTGATTTGCCGAAGCGACGTTCGTCTATTCGGACAAGGAAAGAACAACCATTTCCATCTTTCCGGATACGGAGTCTCCGGCTATTCGGCTTTAAGATTGGATATGTTGAAATCGTTTTTCTTCGAATTCGGAGCCAAGGGAGGATATATCGATTTGACGAATATTCTCACGAACGGTAAATCAAAAGACAGGGCCACTCAGAACTTCGGATTCGTGGAAATGATCGTGTCCGCAGGACTGATGTTCTAATCCGAAATGATTTCCGGACTACAAGGCAATATCATTAAATTAGAGGTAGGATCCGCACATATCGATGTGCAGGGTGTAACTTATGAGGTGACGATTTCTTTCAAAACCTATTGGGAATTGAAGGATCTGATCTCTTCCGGTAAAAAGGAAATCAGACTGCATATCCACCATTCCATCAACGAAAGAGGCCAACGCCTCTTCGGGTTCCTACAGGAAAGGGATAAGGAATTCTTCAAGGTAATGAAAGGGTTGCACGGAATCGGAGAGATGACCGCTCTTAAGGTTCTTTCCTTTTTCAGTCCTTGGGAATTACATAAAATCGCGTCCTCGGGAGAAGCCAAGGAGCTCGAAAAGATTCCTAAGGTCCGAGCCAAGACTTCCGAAAAGATTTTCTTTGAAGTAAAACAGAATCTAAAGAAGCTGGAATTGTTTTTGGAGAAATCTCCACAGGATCCCGCTTCCCTAGAAATCCCCGCAGAACGCCTTCCTAGTCCGGAAGATCGCTTCAAAGAAACCGCAGTTCAGGCATTGGTGCAACTCGGATTCGACGATAAGTCGGCTCTCAAGGAAGTGGAAAAGATTCTAAAAAAACAATCCTTTACCGATACAGGAGAATTGATCCGGGAGATCTTGAAATCTCTATAAGATGCAAAGAATCTGCGGCAATTCCATTGGTATTCCTAAACTCTTGAACGGAATTTCCATTCCGACAGCAAGAAGAAAGCTCGGTACAAACCGGAGACATGGGTGGGGGCGCTTTTAGAATGCGGCGGAGGAATGGAATTTCCGTTCAGTAATGCACGGCCGGGTTTAGAATAGAAGCTTTGAATTCGCAAAATAGATCCTATTTTGATAGAGAAACCCAGGCCTTCAATATTTCAACTGCGTATCGCTTCTTCAGCGATTCGCAAGAAACCAATACACCGCGAGTCCCAAATAATTTCCTACCGCATATCCGACGAGTCCCGTTAAGATTCCTAAAATCAAGACTCCTTGGTTCCGGATGGCGGCGGCAACGGGAGGGACGAAGACGGGACCGTAGATACTGGAAACCGAGGTAATGATCCAAGTATCCACAGGAATCCGGAAGAGAATTCCGAAAAGCAAATGAAGAAGAATGGCCCCGGACATGGTGGACAAAACGATCACGAATACGACGGGTGCATCGTTCACTAGAGACCTTAAGTCCGCCAAATATCCTATGGCCACGGAGAATATTAGAATAAAATAACTTCCGAAAGTATAAGTGTTCAGATTTCTTACCTTTTTAGAAAAGGAAATCCCGATTCCCCAGCTACTAATTCCCAAAAGAAGAATAGGAAGAGAAATTCCGCCCGAAACGAGAATCGAGACTCCGATGGAAAGTATGAACCCGACCACGGCCAAAGCCAAACCTATCCCGAAGCGGGAGATCGGTCTTATCCCCGACTCCGATGCGGATTCTTCTCCCAAGTTAGGAACGATTTCCTCCTCAGGCTTTAAGAAAATCGAATATACCTTCTTAGCGAAACTGAGTAGGAACAGCAGGTAAGTTCCTCCTACGACAAGATCCACGGCGTTCACGAGAGCAATCGTGGAGCGTCCCGCATCCAAAGCCAATCCGATCGCATTCAGATTCGGAGTTCCCCCCGTGTACAATCCTGTCAGCATTCCCTCTATCTTAAAAGATTCGGGATGATAGGAGGCGAATAGATAACCGAATACGCTACTGGAAATTACCACGGCCAGGCAGGAAAGAAAGAAGGAGAAAAGTGCAACCTTGGCCTCTCGGATCCCCTTTAAAAAATCGGAAGAAGCAAGAAGTAGAGGAATCGCGATGGGTATGGAAAGTTCGGAAACCCTTTCCGCAACATTCTTCGGAAGCCATCCCCCCGGAACCAAATTCCCAAGAAGAATCCCCGCAACATAACAGATCACCACAGGCCCGAAAAAACCGGCCCATTTGTATTTCTCGGAAAGTCGGTTTGCGACCCAAGGAAAGCCTAACAAGAATGATGCGAAAACGATAGAAATCAGAATAGAGAATGGCTCGGACAAAGAATCTCTCCTCTACGAGGTCCTGGATTTTTTGGGACAAAGTATCTCTCACTAATCTGGATTCACAAGCCCAGGAATAACAGAATAATTTCCGTTATATTGAATTTCCTATCAGTGACTGCTCAATCCATTCGACAAATAGATACTATTCTTCTCAGAGTCCTCAGAATGGTAGGAACTCCCTCAACCTTGCCCATTCCACCGAAAAACGTCAAAATCGATAGAAAAGCGAAGAATTCGAACTACTCACTATTCTACTCTTTTGTTTTTTTCGGAAAAAACCGACCGAAGGGAAAAAGAGTTGTAAGAAATACTTCACATTCAAAGTAATATAGTTTAAGAATAAACTATTACCCCACAAAGCATTGAACGGGGAAAGGAAGAAATTCAAATGTTAGAGACATTACTCGCAACCAGTAACGATATCGCCCCTCTGGTCCTCAGACTGACCCTGGGACTCGTGATTTTCCCACACGGAGCCCAAAAACTTTTGGGTTGGTTCGGTGGCTACGGCTTCAAAGGCACCTATGGTTACTTTACCCAATCCGCAGGTCTTCCCGGAATCATCGCTTTCCTAGTCATTATAGGCGAATCCTTAGGTTCCGTCGCTCTCATCCTGGGCCTCGTCACTCGTTTCTCGGCGATTTCCATCGGGATCATTATGCTCGGTGCCGCCCTCCTCGTACATAAGGAGCATGGATTCTTCATTAACTGGTTCGGCGCTCAAAAAGGAGAAGGTTACGAGTTCCATTTGCTTGCCGTCGGTGCCGCCATCACTCTCGGAATCACCGGTGGAGGAGCTTATTCTCTAGACCAAATCCTGGTTACCTTATTCTAAAAACATCCGTCGAAATTCGTTTCGATCCGAAAACTCCCCCGGCGTTTTCCGCCCAGGGAGTTTTTTTATTTCAAGAGAAGAAGAGGGGATTCTCTCCTCCTCTATCGCTACTCCATTCTGGATTCTTAATATTTATAGGCCTTATCCGCCCATTGCGCTTTCCTAGTAGTCGTGGCGGTCGGATCCACGTCTGCCTGGGCAACCGTAACGTAAGGAGAAGAAGCTCCTCCACTCGCATAGGAATTATAATTTATATTCCCGCTAGGAGCGTAGCTTAAATCTACCGTGTCCGTTCTAAATGGAGAAGTGAGCGAAAGCTTATTAAAGCTCGTTCCTTCCGTTCCGTCCGGATAATCTGCCACTAAAGAAGTCCATTCCACTAAGGACCCATCGTAGAATACTGTAGGATATCCTAATATATTCTGAGCAGCAAATCCGTTTACCTGAGCCTCGAAATTCGTACGACATTGTGAAACGATGGTAGCACCGGCAACATAGCTGGCTCCTACTCCCGATACTGTGCTCGCAAACGTTCCCGCAAGTGTAGCCTTACTCAAGAAACGATATCCTGTGGAGGAAGCATCCAATAGAGACGCCCAAGGAAAGGCCTTCGCTCCCTTCAAACGGGTCTCGAATAGAACGTATTTTTTAGGAGTTCCCGCGGTTCCGCTAGCCGGGGCTCCCGAATCGTTCCAAGCGGTCGTAATATGATTGGCCCCGCTATTCGTGATTCCCACGGTTTGGTTGTATTGAGCGGCAGGTCTTGCATCCACTATGATCTGGGTTTCGGTAATCCCCGGAATAGAAGCGGAACCGTTATTCTTCACGATCTGAATCACATCTTCCAAAGTCAGAGTGATGATCGTTTGATCCACCCGGAGTTGCTTCACACTGAAACCTCCGTTATCCAGAGGAGCGGTATCCTTGTTCGCATCCAGGTACGTCGCATTCGTAAAATTAACTCGGATGTCTCCGTTCAAAATCGCCAGATGTTTGGTATCCGCTCCCCAATATTTCAACCAATAGATTCCTCTGGTCACGTCCTGGGTTTGGGATCCGTTCGAATAAGCCGTTCCGTTATTGTTCGCGGTTCCTACGGCAAATACAACCAAGTCTTTACTCAGATCGATTCCGTAAAATTTCAGCCAAAGATCCACGGTGGCCCCGTCCGCTTGGTAACGGACGGAATTCTTGATAAGTCCCGTATCTCTTTGCTGATTGAATCGGAATCCGGATTGAAAATCGTCCAGATGATAAACATAGACCCCGTTCGCATTATCCGATTTAATATAGGATCTGCCGCTTGTATCTCCCGAGAAATTATTCGCGAGACTGCTTTGCAGAATCACGAGCTTGCCGGTAATATGAGCCGGCTTATTGTTTTGCCAATCGCTGACCCAAGACTCCAAACGCGTCCCGGTAATCAGTCCCCATTGGTTATCGTTATAATCGGCCGCCGATTCGTTCGTCAGATCCGAAGCAGTCGCTACCGGAATCGAAGCTCCTCCCAATACTCCGGCCAAAAGCCCTAAATTCGTTCCCGAACCTCCTCCGTCGCAAGCGACCAAAAAGAGAAGAACCGCCGGGGAGACGATTTTCTGAAATAGCACCTTCATATGTATCTCCTGTTTTTTGTAGGTGTTCCTACGGTTTCCCCCAAAACCCCTGTAATGCTCAGAGAAGCAGCTCCGTTTATGCTATAATGGAAATAAAATCTGTCATATTGACCAATCTCTTGGGACCTCGTTCAATATTCTTTGAGCAAACCTTCTCCGCAGAAAGGGAAAGCTGCGAAATTTAAAGAAGAAAAGCCAAAGTATTCGGGAGTCGGGTTCGAGAAGAATAGGGTCTGTCCTGAGATCGGTTCCTCTCGGATGAACGAAAAGAGAACTCGAAATTCCCCGACCTAAGCATAAGTAAAATCCGGGATTTATCTCTTGTTTCTAAGTCTTTCCGAAAGGGGATGGACAGGATTCTTCCCCGTAAAATCCTTAGAAAAAGCATTCCAAACGCGACCTCACACCCAAAAAATAAGGTTGATTCATGAAAATTCACGAGTACCAGGCAAAGGAAATCCTGAGACGCCATAACGCCAAAGTTCCTTTCGGCGTAGTTATCGATAAGAAAGAAGACGGAGCGAAAGCTCACGAAGAAGTAACCTCCAAAACGGGAGGTTCCGTAGTAGTCGTCAAGGCTCAGATCCACGCGGGTGGACGAGGCAAAGGCGGCGGAGTTAAGGTCACCAAGACCAAAGAAGATGCGCTCGCGGCCGTGGACAAGATCCTTGGTATGCAACTCATCACTCCTCAAACCGGATCGGAAGGAAAAAAAGTCCTCAAAGTTTATCTGGAACAAGGAATCAATATCGCAAAGGAATACTATCTGAGTATCCTTTTGGATCGCGCTATTCGTAAGACCATCATTATGGCATCCACCGAAGGCGGTATGGAGATCGAAGAGGTCGCCGAGACTCATCCCGAAAAAATCCTTAAAATCGCCGTAGATCCGGGAATCGGTCTCCAACCGAACCAAGCCTCTCAATTGGCTTTCGATCTGGGACTTCCTTTGGAAGCTCATAAATCCTTTAAGGCTCTTCTCGCTTCCATCTACACCGCTTATATCAAAGAAGATGCATCTCTCTTAGAAATCAATCCTCTCATTCTTACCAAAGAAAACGAGATCGTTGCCGGAGACTGTAAAATGGATCTGGACGAGAACGCATTGTATCGCCATCCAGAAAACGCCGCATTCAGAGACGTATCCGAAGAGGATCCTCTGGAAGTGCAAGCCAGCGAATACAATATCAACTATGTGAAGCTGGACGGAAACATCGGTTGTATGGTAAACGGAGCCGGTCTTGCAATGGCTACCATGGACATCGTAAAATTGGCAGGTGCCGAGCCCGCTAACTTCCTGGATGTCGGCGGTGGAGCGAACGTAACCACGGTAACCAACGGATTCAAACTCATCTTAGGCGACCCGAACGTAAAAGGGATCTTCATCAATATCTTCGGCGGAATCGTTCGCTGCGACAGAGTAGCTCTAGGAATCATCGAAGCCGCTAAAGCTGTGAACATAGGGGTTCCTCTCGTAGTTCGTTTGAAAGGAACGAACGCGGAAGAAGGTAAGAGAATCCTGAACGAATCCGGACTGAACATCATCGGAGAAGATGATCTTCGCACCGCGGCGAAAAAAGTGGCGGAAGCCATTAAGTAAAGAATAAAGGTTAACTTAAATACATATGGCAGTATTAGTAGATAGTAATACAAGAGTCGTGGTCCAAGGGATTACCGGAAAGGAAGGTTCCTTCCACGCCCAACAAATGATCGAATACGGAACCAATGTGGTCGGCGGGGTTACTCCAGGTAAAGGTGGCCAGAAAGCGGACTTAGTAGGTAAGCATGTTCCCGTATTCAACAGCCTGAAGGACGCAATAGCAAAAGAAGGTGCAAACGCTTCGATCATCTTCGTTCCCCCTCCCTTCGCGGCTGACGCGATCTTGGAAGGTATTTTCAACGAGATCCCTTTAGTCGTTTGTATCACCGAGGGAATTCCAACACACGATATGCTGAAGGTATATAGCGCTCTTCGCAGTTCTAAGACCCGCCTTATCGGTCCGAACTGTCCTGGAATCATTTCTCCGAAATACAACGTTAAGATGGGGATTATGCCCGGCTTCATACACCAAGCAGGATCCATCGGAATCGTTTCCCGTTCCGGAACCTTGACCTACGAATCCGTAGCCCAGTTGTCCCAGCACGGTTTGGGGCAATCCACCGTGATCGGAATCGGGGGGGATCCGGTTCCTGGTATGAACCATACTGAAGCGGTCAAACTGCTGAACGAAGATCCCGAGACCAAAGGAATCGTGATGATCGGTGAGATCGGCGGAACTTCCGAAGAAGAGGCTGCGGCTTATATCAAGGCGAATGTGAAGAAGCCTGTGGTAGGATTCATCGCGGGTCAAACCGCGCCACCGGGCAAAAGAATGGGACACGCAGGAGCTATCATCAGCGGAGGAATGGGCACAGCCTCTTCCAAGATGAAAGCTATGCAGGATGCGGGCATTTCCGTTTGCCAATCCATCGCCGAAGTCGGCGAAAAAATGAAAAAGGCCATCGGTTAATCGGGGTCTAAATCCGAAAGGAGGTTCGGTATGAAACACAAGCAGGGAAATCTTTCGAAAATGATCGGAAAGAAAAGTTTCGAATTCGTCTTATTGTGGTCGGCCGTCCTCCTATTCGGAACCGGCATCTTATTTGCGGAAGAAGGAACTCCGGCCCCTTCTTCCGGAAAGCCCTTAAAGCTCACCACGGAAGAAACCGTGAAAAGGGCATTGGATAATAACTTCAAACTCCAAAATTTAAGATACGAATTGGCCAAAACCGATTCGAATTATCTGAAGGCGGAGTCCCAATATTCTTGGAGATTGGTAGCAGACGGAAGTTTCCGCCAAAGTATCCTTCCCCAAAACCAGAACAACGTGTTCACGGGAACCAAGATCTCGGACGATACCATCAAAGGCGGTATCGAAAAAACCATCCGAGCCACCGGAACTTATTTTAAACTGGAATCAGGAAGCAGACGATTCGACTCGAACGCTTTCGAAGATAAAAGCAATCCTTTCGCTTCCAGCTTCTCGGGACTCGCACTTCCTCCTTTGTATACCGGATTCATTACCGCTACCGTAAGCCAGGACTTGCTCAAAAACTCCTTCGGTTATAAGGGTAGGAACCAGGAACAAATCCTGAATAACCAATCCCAAATGGCGAGAAACCAGGTTTCTCTCCAAATCTCAGAGGCAATCGTAGGATCTCTCGTCGACTTTTGGGATTATTCCGTAAAACTCCAAGCCTTGAAGACTTTCCGCAAACTTCAGGAAAACGTTAAGGACATTCGCAATCTTACCATTCGTAAACAAGGACTCGGATTATCCGAAAGTTTCGAAGTGAACCAATGGAATTCTCTTCTCGCCCAAGCGGACAGCCAATTGGAAACCGCCATGGTGCAAAAAGAAGAAGCGAAACGTAAGCTCGCTCGTAGCTTGAAATTGGAGGAAGGAACCGAACTTTCCGAAGATACGGACCTACTCGAAGAAATTCCCGATAAACCCGATTTCTCCAAGGATTTACCCGAAGCTTATAAAAAACGTACCGATTACCAAAACGTACTCAAGGAAAAGGAAATCGCGGAACTCCTAGTGAAGAACGCTAAGAGCGACCAGCTACCTTCTCTCCAGCTTTCCGGATCCGCATCCTCTCAGGCGCAAACGATCACCACTCCTTCCGCGAATTACACGGATACCGGAGACGGTGTGCAGTCTTTCAAATACAAAGACTTCAACGGAAAAGTATCCTTCTCCTATCCTCTTTTCGATAAGGGAGTATACGCAGGCAGAAGAGACTCCGAGATTAGCTTAAGACAGGCGGCTCTAAAAGAGACCGAACTCAAAAACGAAGTTCGGGACGATCTAAAAAGTAGAATCGACTCCTTGGAAGCGAGCTATAGAATTTATAAAAACTCCATCATTACCGAAAGAGAAACCCAAAGCTATTACAACGGGGTCGTAAGAAGTTTCCGTCAAGGTAGAGCGGACGCCGTTGCGGTCAAAAACGCTTTGGATACTCTCGTTCGGGATCAATTGAGTCTGACCCAAGCAAAGGTGAACTTCAATATCGATCTGATGAGATACTATATAGCGAAGAATACTCTTCTCGAAAAATTCAATCTGGATACGGAAAAACTCCTGCCTAAATTGGAATAGGAGACGTAAGTACACTCTTTGAAGCGCGGATTCTTCCTTTCCATCATCGGGATCTTTCTTTTCATTTTCCTAATATGGATTGCGGTCAAATTTTGGCCCAAGGCCTCGGATTCCATTTACTCCGATTACAAAAAGGAGAGATGGGAAAAGGTAATTCGCGCAGTTAAGAATCATCCCTCCCCCACTCCGGACGATCTATTCTACGCGTCTCATTCTCTACTTCGCTTCAACCAAGAGCTGAAAGAGAAGGAGTCGGAGGAAAGAAATAAGATCGCAAAGAATTTCCAGAAAGAATACGGGATCGGCTCCGTTCCTTCCACGGAGGCCTCCGGAGAATTCCCCGTTTTCGAAGATATATTCGTTTCCCAGCTTCGCCAAGGCGGATACTGGAGACAGAAGGCCATCGCGCTGCGCCTGGAAAACGCGACCGAATGGGAGGACGATGCTACCTTCCTGCGAGATTTGAAGGAGTTCCTACATTCCAATCCGATCGTATTCGGTTCGAACTATTCCAATATTCTACGCAAGTCTCTTAGAAGAGAAACCAAACTCTCCGAAACGGATAAAAACAAGCTCTCCGATCTATTAGGATTTCTTTCCACTCGCGAGGATTCTTCCCTTTTGGGAGGGCGCCTGAAGAATACGGGAGAAAACACGAATCTAAGATCCGGCCCCGGAACCGAAAACGCCGGAAAAGCCAGATTGAAGAAGGGACTATTACTCTACGCCTTGGACAAGGACCCGAGGTCCGAAACCGTCCAGGGAAGAAAAGGGAATTGGGTGCAGGTATATATTCCGGAAACCCAAGTAGTGGGTTGGATCTTTTCCCATTTTTTGGAAGAGGATCCGTTTCCTTCTACCAAGGCGGAAGAAATGGCTAAGTCTTTCCAAGAGTCGGAAAGAAGCCAAGCCTGGGATTTCGCATTCTGGAACGAGGAAAAAATTCCTTCCGGCTTTCACGGAGAATACATTCGTACTGAAAAATTAGCGCTGGATGGAGATTACGGAATCGTAATTTACCGAGCCAAGGATAATAAATATAAGGAAGTCTGCAGGATCGTAGAGGAACCTTTTCGAAATCTGGAATTTCTCGCGGCCAGTCTGAGCGGAGACGAAAGCGTTCCCCTCTTCCGATTGTATGCAGGACGTCCGGGAGACTGGAAGCCGGTTTACCAAATCGACCTTGACAGGGAAAGCGTCTCCATCAATAGGAACAAGTATATCATAGGTTCCGATTCCGGAAAGAGAAGATTCCAATTGGGCTTGAACTCCTCTTCCAATCGGATATTAGGTTCCCTTCTCGTGGAAGAAAAGACCGTTCTACAGGGGGTCCAACCGGAAGAGGACTTCGTTTCGGAAGAAGGAACCTTATTCAAGCTCTGTCTGCTGCAACCGGAAAAGAAATCCGATTCGAATGCGGCGGTCTTCCGTTTTAAATTTTTATTTTGATCCATAGATCAAAGAAGGAGAATCCAAATTGCCGACTTACGATTATAGATGCAAGGCTTGCGGAAAAACTTTCGAATATTTTCAGTCCATGAAGGACGATCCTATTACCACATGTATTCTTTGCGGTAAAAGCGGAGAAGTGGATCGTCTTATCTCCAATGTTGGCGGGATCATCTTCAAGGGATCCGGTTTCTATGTGACCGATAACAAATCGTCCGGTTCCAAAGGTTCCGACTCCTCCGGTTCCTCCGGAAGTTCTTCTTCCGGCTAAGACTTGGGACGTTTAGGAATTTTAGCGGGAGGAGGAAATCTCCCACAGATCGGAATGCGAGAGGCCCTCGCCGCTGGAGAGGATCCTCTTTTTCTCTCCATTGCGGAATCCGATTTTCATCCGGGACAATACCAGGATAGAGTGGTCCCGATTCGTATCGTAAAGATTGGAGGGCTTTTGAAATCCTGCAAGACTCACGGTATAGATCGTCTCCTTCTCTTGGGAAAAGTAAAAAAGGAGATCATCTTCAAGAGTCTGAATTTCGATCTAAAAGCTTTGGCGCTTCTGGCGAGAATGGTGAATCGTCACGATTACTCCATCTTTAAGACCGTGGCGGAGGACTTCGAAAAAGAAGGAATCCGTATCATCTCCCAAAAAACCTTTTTAAAATCCCTTCTTCTTCCGGAAGGACGTTATACCAAGAAATCCCTGGACAAAAAACAAATCGAAGACGTGCAATTCGGAATGGAATACGCGGAAAAGATCGCGCACCTGGACATAGGACAGGCGGTAGTGGTCCTGGATAAATCCGTCCTAGCCGTGGAAGCGGTGGAAGGAACCGACCAAACGATCCGTAGAGGCGGTCAATTCGCCAAAAAAAGAAAGGCGGTCGTCTGTAAAAGCTCCAAGCCCAGCCAGGACGATCGATTCGATCTACCTACCGTTGGGGTGGAGACCCTGAAAGTCATGAGCGAAAGCAATTGCGATATTCTCGCTCTAAGGGAGGGAGAAACCATCGTGGTCAATCCTTTCGAATTTATTAGCCTTGCAGAAAAATTGAAAATTCATATCCTGAGCATCGGCCGTGGCAACGTCTCAAAAATCAATACTAAGCAAAAAAAGCTCCCTCAAGCCTAAGAAGAGCGCTGAGAAATCCAAGCACGCGGAAGAACGGAGTCCCATCTCGGGTTCTCCAGTATTTCTGGTCTTGGCAGGGGAACATTCCGGCGACGTACTAGGTTACGAACTCCTCCGAGAATTAAGGAAGCACGACCCGGATTTCACATTCTTCGGAATCGGCGGCCCTAAGATGATAGAAGAGGGATTGGACTCCATAGAGAACATGGAGGAACTTTCCGTAATCGGTTTCAGCGCCATTCTATTCAAATACAAGTTCTTGAAAAAACTCATGGATCGCCTCGTGGAAGAAGCGATCGCAAGATCCTGCACCCATGCCATTCTGATCGATTACCCAGGTTTCAATCTGAGATTGGCCACCAGATTGAAAGAATTGGGCATCAAAGTTATCTTTTACGTATCGCCGCAACTCTGGGCATGGAACTTCTCCCGTATCTTCAAGATCAAGGAGAACGTGGATCTCATGCTCGTATTATTCCCCTTCGAAAAGAAATTATACGACGATTATGGAGTGCGATCCGTATTCGTAGGTCACCCGATCGCTCAGAGAATCAGAGAAAAGATCCGAAAGGAAGCTCCGATCCCTACGCTTGAGGAAAAACCGGGAAGTTCCTTCACGATCACCGTTATGCCCGGTTCTCGTTCCGGAGAAATCCACAGGATTCTGGATATTCTTCTAGAAACCGCGGCAAAGATTCACGAAGAATTGGAATCCGAGAAAAAACATGTGCGGTTCCTTCTTCCAAATATCAATACCAAGGAAGAGGACTTCATCCGATCCAAGATCGCGACCTTGGAAGCGAATCATCCCGGCATTCGTATCGAATATATTTTCGATCGGTCTTTGAGAGCGATGGAAGCGTCGGATCTCGTCCTAGTAACCTCGGGCACGGCCACTCTGGAAGTAGTGTATTTCGAGAAACCCATGGTCATTCTCTATAAGGTAAGCTTTCTTACTTATGTGATATCCGCGATGCTTATCCGCACCCCTTTCATCGGTCTTGTGAACATCTTGAGCGGAAGAGAAACGGTCAAGGAACTCATACAGGCGGAATGCACTCCGGAGGAAGCAAAGGACGAGGCGCTCGCAATCCTGAAAAATAAGAAATATCGAAACCAAATGATCGACGAGATCCATTCGGTAAAGGAATCCCTGGGCGAAGAGCATACTTCCAGAAACGCCGCGAAAGCGGTCATTTCCTTCCTGAAGGAAAAGCCTCAGGTTTAATTACTGTTCCTTAATACAACTCTTGCCCGTTTCTTTGAATCGGGTAAAAAAGGAAGAAGTTACCGTAGGAACTCCGGATTCTGCCGAAGTGGAATATACGCTCCCCGTTACGGAATAACGAAGAGAAGAATCCGAATCCACGTACACATTCGCGGTCGCGTTGGTATTGTCCGATTTCCAATAAACGTTTCTAAGAGGCGGATTTCCCGGGCTCGCATAATCGAAGCCCATTTCAAATTTGGTAGAAATAGAAACCGGAAATTCCCCCTCTCCCTTCCATACGGTTCCGAGCAATCGGACCTTGTCTATCGTAGTATAAATCCGATCGTGTATATCCAGGAAATTGTTTCCGTTAAACCGGATCGTCCCCTCCGAATCCAAGGCCTCAGGGATGAGAGTCCCTCCGCAGAAAGTCAGAGCGGGAATTCCCCAAGCGAGTCCGGTCGTCTGGAAATCGATTCCGAAATATGGATTATCGGCTCCATAAGTGAAATAAGAATTGAGCTTGGCTTCTCCGCTGCCTTTGATCTTTCCCTCCAATCGAGACTGGCTGGCCGAAAATTTCAAAATCGCCTCCAATCTACCCATATCGGGAAGTCCGGAATCGAATTTGGTTTCCTTGCTCCTGAACTGAACGGTTCCACTCGGATATTCCATAAAGTATTTGTAAACTTCGGTACGGATAAATTTAATCTCTGGGATAAGCTTCTCCATACGAGTGTGGATGTCCTCTCGGATCGTTTGTCTCACGCTTCTAAACAAAGGAAGATAGTTGGACAATACCAAGGAATCCGTTTCGAAATCCAAATAATAATCTCCCTGCAAAGGGAAATAGGCTCTTCCGTCCCCTTTGAAACCTTTGCGGAAGCCGGCCTTTCCTTTTAAGGAGGCCTTCCAAGGTAGACCGAACTGGGTACCGTATCCGCTGAATTCCAAACCGGAAGGATTCCAAGAGAAACTCGCATTTTGGATTCCTAGATCCAGATACGGATCCTTCCAATGAAAATCCCTAAGAGTCAATTTCGCGTCGGATTTAAGCCAGTCTCCGTAATTGCCGGTCTCGGTCCCTTTCCAAATCAGATCCAAGGCTCCGGTAAAAGTATCCAGATCGGAGGAGAGAGGAAGATAATTTCGTAAATCGTCCAGATCCTGGACATTCATCGTCAGATCCCAGTTTTGGAGACCTTTTTCGTTCTTCGTTTTAGTCAGGGTCAGCTTATCGGAACCGAAAGAAACTTTATGATTTTCTGATATTGATTGCCCTTGGAAGCTTCGGTCCCATTCGTGGGAGAGATTCGCGTCCCTCCATTCCCAATTCTCCTCTCTCAGAGGAAGATCCAGGAGTAGGATTCCTCCCACATCCGAGAATTGCGTATTCCCTTTCCCTCGGATGGAGGCGCCGTCCACTTCTAGATCGGCTTCTCCGGATATTTTACCGGTCTTGGGATAGAACGGGGAAAGTTCGGAATAGAGCCCTCCGACCGCCGAAGCCCTTGCGTTTTTGAAACGAAGGGAAAGACTCATATTCTTGGTACCTATATCGGTTCGGAAATTTCCCTTTAAGTATCTGAATCCGGGAATCGGAAAGAGAGAATCGGAAATCTGAACGTCTATTTGATTTCCTTCCTTATGAATATCCAAATCGACATCCTTCACATTCTCCAGAAGAATCTTTCCGCCCTTATATACGGTGACGCTACTATTCTCTAAGCTGATTTCCGGAACGTTGATCTTATGAATATAGGATAGAATTTCCCCCGAAATCTTATCTTCCAAATCTACGCTGATTTGAGCGTTTTTCACTCGGATGAATTTTACGGAAGGCTGACCCTTCCACAAACCTCTTAAGACTAATTCCACCTTATTGGCTCGGAAAATCATACGTTGGGATGCGAAATCCTCGTCCGAGGATATCTTTAAGTCTTCGATGAATACATGATTGGGAAATTCGTATTCTACAACGCCTAAAGTAACGGCTCGGTCCAATTCCACATTGATGAATTCACGAGCCAGTTCCTTAACTCCTCGCAGATTGATCACTCTACGAACGAAATACCATTCCGCTCCTTCCTTAGCTGCGGTGAGTAGAAGCAGAACTACGATGATTGCAATGGAATATTTCCGAAAGGAAGGATGTTCTCCCACGCTTCTGATCTTGCCGAAAACGAGGGAAAAGACCCGGTAAAGAAACTTAGGAACCGGAATCGAAACGGACATATTTTCCTTTCGGAAAATCGGATTTTTGGGAATCGGAATATTAAATCGAATTATCGCGGAAGAATCTGACTGATCTTCTCCGAAGTCTCCCTCAGAACGAGGCTTTCCGGGAACTTCTGTAATCCCTCTTCCAGAACCAGCTGGCATCTTTTGTATTCCTTAATTCTGTAGAAACTGACTACGACCGTCTCATAGTAGAAAAGATCCTTTTCAAAATTCTTTTCTCTAGACGCTCTTCCGAGAACTCCCAGAGCCTGTCCGTATTTCTCGTCTTCGAAATAGGCCTTAGCCCACATCTTTTTACGGGTAACGGATTCGAAATCACGATCCACATTATCGGATTTGCGGAAATGTACGATTGCATTGTCGTAATCGTTGATTCCGAGATACGCAGAACCTAGATAATGATCCAGATGCTGAAGGTTGCGTCCTTCTTTGGAGTTTTGGAGTTCCTTCAGAACCAGAGATGCTTCTTTAAAGGATTCGATTTTGAGGAGTAATTTGGCTTTTTCGAGGAGTAGTTCGGAGCGTTTCTTGTCTTCTTGTCCGACATCGGATAATTGCTGGTCGATCCCTTTGATTTCAGAACGTACCTGGGATTCCAAATTAGAGGAAACCCCACCTTCCTTCTGTGCGGAGGCACAAGCCAGGAACATCTGGGCTCCGATCAAAAATATGGCGAAATATTTACTCATTCTCTTATCCCGTTTTCAATTTTTCCAGCTCCTGTAGGAAATCATCCGTTTCCTGCTTACGAGTCTCCTCGTTTGAGAGCCAGTCTAGGGTCTCCGGGTCTATCTCCTTCAGGAATCGGGAGGGCTCGGAGGTCAATTGCTCCCCAAATTTGCGGCGATTTGCGGCCCCTGTCAAGCATAAATGCCTTTTGGCCCGGGTCATGGCCACGTACATGAGTCGCCTTTCTTCGTCTACGGAATTATCCTCCAAAGCGGCTCTTCCACTGGGTAAGATCCCCTCTTCGAGTCCCACGACATAAACGGATTCGAATTCCAATCCTTTGGATTGATGAATGGTAAGAAGCTGCACTCGGTTGTCTTCCTTCTCATCCGAAGGCTCGTCTTCCATAAGCATCGCCAATCGATTGATAAAATCGAATAATGTGGGTTTTTCGCCGGAATCGTTGTTTTCTTCGAAGAATGCCAACATGTTCACGAGCTCGGACATATTGTAGATTCGGGCCTTCGCCACCTTCTCCTCTTTTTCTTCCAGAATGATCTCTTTTTCCAGGCCCAGATCCGCGATTAACTCGCGCAAGGCGAAGAATAGTCTGGGAGAAGAGGAAAACTTCTTCTTGGATTTTTCGATCAGATTCACGAAATTATAGATTTCGGAGGAGATCTTTCGATTCAGATCGGGAATAAAATCAGGGGATTCGCAAACCCGGAATAATGTCTCGTACAAGGATTCCTTGTTTTGCGCCGCCTTTTCATGGACGAGCGCGATGGACCCGGCCCCGATTCCTCTCTTGGGATAATTGATGATCCGTAAAAGAGACGCGTCGTCCTTTTGATTGGCGATCAAACGAATATAAGAGATCAGATCCCGGACTTCCTTTCTATCGAAGAAATTGTATCCGCCCACGACTTTATAAGGCATGTCCCTGGCACGGAAAGATTCCTCGAAAGGTCGGGATTGAAAATTGGTACGGAAAAGGATCGCGATCTGGCTACCCTTACGAGCCTCCTTGATGATCTCTTCTCGGATACTTTCGACCACCCATTCCGCCTCGTCCTTCTCGTCCATGCGCTCCACATATTTCACTTTGAGAGCTCCCGGAACCCTCGAATACAACTCCTTGGATCTGCGGGAAACGTTATGGCGAATGAGAGAATTGGCCGCGGATACGATGATGTCCGTAGATCTATAATTCTCCAAGAGACGGATAACGCTGGCTCCCGGAAAATCGTTCTCGAAACCCAGGATAAGACTTACATCCGATCCTCGGAAAGCGTAAATGGATTGGTCGTCGTCTCCCACCACGCAGAGATTATTGGAATCTCCCATAAGCGCTCGTAGAAACGTATATTGGATCGGGTTGGTATCCTGGAACTCGTCCACCATGAAATAATGATGCTTCTTATGGTATTCTTCCCTTACTTCCTCGAATTCTTTCAGCAATTGGGAGGGAAGAAGGATCAAATCGTCGAAGTCTATGGAATTCTGTTCTCTTAAAGTATCCTGGTATTGCTGAAAAAGAGAAGCGGCCAGCAGATCTCCTTCGTTTAGGGAAGCTTCCATTGCCTCTTTATAATCCGGACCTGAGTTTTTGATCCTGGAAATCTTGGAGAGAACTTCCATGACCTGGGCCCTTTTGGGCTCCAATTTCTGGGCCACGAGCATTCCCGTTACAAGACCTTCCTGATCGGCTTGGTTCAATAATAAGAAAGGCATTTTATAGCCTAATTTTTCGATATGTTTTTTTAGGATTCCCAATCCTAAGGAATGGAATGTGGATAGAACGATTCCTTTAAGTAGATTTCTAGGCACGAGTTTGCGAACCCTTTCGCCCATTTCCTTCGCGCTTTTATTTGTAAAAGATAAGGCGACTAGTTTCCCCGCAGGAATATGGTGGTCCTGGATCATATGAGCGATCCGATTCGAGATCACTCTCGTTTTTCCGGATCCCGCTCCCGCAAAAATCAGAAGAGGTCCTTGGACTGTCTGCACGGCTCTCGCCTGTTCGGGAGACAGACTTTTTAGAACGGAGGAAAAACTTTCCCTAGGTTCCGTAGCATTCTTTTTCCGGGGAGCCCTTTCTTTAGAGGGACTCGTAGAAGCGGATGACGCGAGCGGTGGCGCATCCGGATCATCTTCGATTATTTCCGCAGAAGAATCGGAACCTTCCGCCTTGATGGCTGATTCTACGATAGGCTCGGGAGATTCGGGAAGAGATTCCAAAATCCTTTGGAAAGAATCCGAATTAGGGTCCAAAACTTCCAATCGATTTTCAGTAGAATGGGACGTCTCGCGAGTGTCGGAAACTTCTTCTTCGAACTCGTCGTCCCTATAAAAAGAGGATCCGAAGGAATTCTCGAAAGAAGAATCTAGTTCCAAAGAGGAAGTTTCCCGATTCGAATTAGAATCCAAGTGAGAAGGAACCGGAATTTTTTCGGCAGTTTGGACGGAATCCGGAGAGGATTTAGAATCTTCCGTTTGAGTTTCGAAAAAATCGAAAAGTCCCCTCTCGGAGATTGCTGGAGTTCCTACCGTTTTGGGTTCGGCAGGAAATACGGTTCCTTCTTCTAAACTAGGTTCTAAAAATTCGTCTTTCATCGGATAGAATTCGGAAAGGAAGGTCCAAAGACTTCGAAAATCTAAGGCCATTTTTCCGGTTATATAAGCGACATAATTCTCCAATTTCGGATCTTGTCAACCGCGTACAGGCAAAGGTTTGCGAATCTTACGGGATTTGGAAAAACTGGATGAAATCGCATTCTCTATGCAGGAATTCCAACCCGACAAATATTCTGCCGATTCCAAACTCTGGAAACGAGGGGAAAAAAAATCTCTCTACAAGACTCCGATCTTCCAATTGGTAGGAGTTCCTACCACATCGCCCGACGGCAGCATTTCCAGGGATTTCTACCATCTGGAATCCAAGGATTGGGTGAACGTAATCGCACTCACGAACCAAGGAAAAATCCTACTAATAGATCAATACAGGCACGGGCTCGATCGGTATTCCGTGGAAATTCCGGGAGGTGTCGCGGAGAAGGCGACCTTACTGGAATCCGCTCAGGCCGAATTGAGAGAAGAGACCGGATTCGTTTCCGACGATTGGGAATACCTGGGCAAAGTCTCGGGAAACCCAGCGATCTTCGATAACTGGTGCCATACCTTCATCGCGAGGAATATCCGTCCTCACGAAGGAGGTCAAGATCTGGACGAAAGCGAACAAATAGAAGTGTACGAATATCCTTTAAGCAAAATTCCGGATCTGGTCCAAAGACATATCCTACACCATGGGATGATGGTCGCCGCATTCGGATTGTACTTCCTAAAATACGGATTAAACCACGAGAAATAGAACGAGTCGATGGAACAACAAAAAGCCTCCCCATTTATCTCCCTCCAAGTGCCGGAATTCCGGAATTTTCTAGCCGGAAAATTTTTAGTCACACTTTCCTTCGTCATGCAATCCACGGTAGTGTTCTGGCAGATCGACCATATCACTCACGACGCGTTTTTTGTGGGATTGATCGGATTCGCCGAGCTTGTGCCTAACGTAGCAATCTCCCTGTTTTCCGGTCTGGTGGTGGACAGTTTTCCCAGAAAGAAAATCATATTCATTTCCCTGACTGGACTCACATTCAGTTCCTTTTTATTGTTATTATTCTCCTCACCCGGCTTCGAATGGATCACCGAAAAGTATTGGGTCTACCCTATCTATTCCGTCATATTCTTCTCCGGTATATGTAGAGGATTTCTTTCTCCTAGTATCGCCGCCTTCCAGACTCAGTTGGTAAGCAAGGAAATCTTTCCGAACGCCGCGACCTGGAGCGGGGTCGCTTGGCAAGGCTCCGCAGTATTAGGCCCCATGCTCGGAGGACTCTTAGTAGGATTCAACGGAGTGCAGACCGCCTATCTCGCGGATTTCGGGATCATGGCATTTTCCCTGCTTTTATTCTTTGCCGTGCCTTCCAAGCCGGTTCCGGAAAAACAAGGAGAGAAGGAATCCATTTGGAAAAGCCTGGGCTCCGGCTGGAAATTCGTCTTCGGCCACCAGCTCATACTGGGAGCCATCACTCTGGATTTGTTCGCAGTACTCTTCGGCGGCGCAGTGGCTCTCATTCCCACATTCTCCCGGGAAGTATTGGGAATGGGTCCCGAATATTACGGAATTCTAAGATCCGCTCCCGCCTTGGGTGCGGTCACATGCGCTCTTTTCATCGCGGTCAAACCTCCCAAAACGAATTCTGGAGTCATTCTGCTTTCGAGCGTATTCGGTTTCGGGGTTTGCATGATCGTATTCGCGCTATCCACGAGTTTCTATCTTTCCTTCGCCGCTCTGGTCATCAGCGGTTCCTTCGATATGGTCAGCGTGGTCATACGTCATACTATCGTTCAGATGTATACTCCCGAGCATATGAGGGGAAGGGTCTCCGCAGTGAATAACATATTCATAGGGTCTTCCAACGAGCTGGGCGCCTTCGAATCCGGGGCTGCGGCCCGCGCTTTCGGCCTGGTTCCTTCCGTCGTAATCGGTGGAAGTCTCACTCTTATCACAGTAGCTCTCGTTACTGCCATCGCCCCCCGTCTAAGGAAAATGGATCTCAAGGATATTACGGTTTAGAGGCAAAGAATGGATAATATACTCACTCAACAGGAGGCGATGCTTCGCTCCGCCCAGATTTCGGACGTTTCCTATTCTTTAAAATTGAAACTGGAAAAAGGCTCCCAGGAATACGAGGGGGAAACGAGCGTTCGCTTCGTCTATTCCGGCGGCAAGAAAGGTAGCGTGAAGGTGGATTTCGTATCCAAGAAAATCGAGATCCTATGGCTAAACGGTAAAGAAGAGAAGGATTATGAGAAGAAGGACTCCTATCTTCTGATTCCCGGAAACTCCCTGAACGAAGGAAAAAACGAATTAAAAATACGTTATTTAAATCGTTTCGACCATAGCGGCTCCGGATTCCATAAATTCGTGGACCCAGCCGACCAAGCGGAGTATATGCATACCGACTTCGAGCCATTCGAAGCGCATCGTTTGTTTCCTTCCTTCGACCAACCGGACCTAAAGGCTGATTACGAACTGGAAGTGACCGGCCCGTCCGAATGGACCTATGTGCATAATACCGTCCCCGCTTCCGAAACAAAGAATGCGGACAAAAAAACGATCCGATTCCATAAGACCAAGAAATTCTCCACATATCTCTTTTCTCTCATCGTAGGTTCCTATTCGGTTTGGGAGGACAAGGCGGGAGACATTCCTCTGCGAATTCTTTGCCGTAAGTCCCTCGCCAAATACATGGATGCGGACAATATCTTCGCGATCACAAAGGAGGCCTTCGGTTTCCTACAGAAATACTTCGACGTTCCCTACCCTTACGGCAAATACGATCAGATCTTCGTGCCGGAATTCAATATGGGAGCTATGGAGAACGTGGGTGCCGTAACATTCTCCGAGAGTTATATTTTCCGCAGCCCCAGGATCTATTCGGAATATCTAAACCGTGCCAATACGATTTATCATGAAATGGTACACATGTGGTTCGGAAATCTGGTCACCATGAAATGGTGGAACGATCTTTGGTTGAACGAAAGTTTCGCGGACTATCTTTCCTATTATTCCATGTCGAAGGGAAAACTTTTCCCGGACGCCCTGGAACATTTTTACGTTCGAGAAGAATGGGCCTATCGGGAGGACCAACTCTCCACCACCCATCCGATCGCGGGCAAAGCCGAAAATACTTTAGAAGCCATCAGTAATTTCGACGGGATCTCCTACTCCAAGGGAGCTTCGGTTCTCAGGCAACTCATGTATTATGTGGGAGAAGAGAAGTTCCGAGACGCAATGCGATTGTATTTCAAACGCTATGCGGAGAAGAACACTGTACTCGGCGATTTTCTCTCCTGTATGTCGGAGACAAGCGGCATAGATATCAGAGGTTGGAGTAAGGAATGGCTGGAAACCACTGGAGTCAATACTCTTAGTCCGGTTAGCCAAAACGGAAGACTCTTCCTATCCCAAAGCCCTTCGGAAACCAATCGACTCCTCCGCACCCACGCTCTCCAGGCCGCACTATTCCGAGAAGAAAGCGGAAAATTAAAAGAAGTCTGGAGAAAACGAATCCTAGTCAAGGGTCCCGAAACCTTATTGGAAGAAGGGGACAAGCAAAACGGGAACGACCTGCTGCTATTGAACACCGAAGATTATGCATACGCGAAAACCTATTTAGGTAAGAATGCGCTCCCCGTTTTGAAACGAAGCCTACACACATTAGAAGATCGTTTCGCGAGAAGAATCGTATGGGGTAGCCTATGGCAAATGGTCCGAGACGCGGAACTTTCTCCCCGGGAGTTTCTGGAGCTCGCACTCGACCAAGGCCTGAAGGAACCGGATCTTTCAGTAAGAAACAGCCATATTCTTACCAAGGCTTTGACAGTGATCGACCATTACATCCCCGAAAAGGAAAAGAGAAAATGGTCGGACAGACTGAACGCGATCGCCAAGGAAAAATCGGTAAAAGCCGAGAATCCCGAGCAGGAACAGATTCTTTGGTTTAGAATATTAGAAAATACTTCCAAATCTCCGGAACAACTTTCCTACCTAAAGGAACTCTTGGACGGAAAAAAATCCATCCCAGGAATCTCCATGGACCAGGAGAGAAGATGGGTCATCCTTTCCAGACTGAGTGCTTACGGAGACCCCGAATCCAAGACAAGAATCGACGGAGAAGAACAGAAGGACGGAACCGATCTAGGAGCCAAGAAGGCTTTTCTCGCTCGAGTGTCCTTTCCGGATCCGGAAAACAAGAAATCCTCTTGGGAAAGATTTCTCAAACCCGCAGAAGGAGAATCCACGGATTTCCTTCGCTACGGAATGAGAGGATTCCAATGGGACCACCAGAAGGAGTTACTCCTTTCTTTCACGGATTTCTATTTCGAATCCGTGATCGGAGTTTACGAAAAAAGGGATCCTCATTTTGCATCCGCTTTCGGACATCTGATGTTCCCGTCCTTCGAACCGGATCCTAAGTTATTGCAAAGAACCCAAGAGTTTCTGGATAAGCATCCCAACTTGCCGGAGCTCTTAAGAAAGGACCTTTTGCAACAAAGAGACGACATTGCAAGAACCCTAAGAGTTCTGGAAAAATACAAACAATAGATCGATTCCGATCCGAAAAAACGAAAAAGCCCGGAGAATATCCGGGCTTTATATTTTAGTATATTCTATTCTTCTTAAGCGATTGCATGCTTGGACAATTTAGCCGGTTTCGCTTCGGAACCGCCGTATTTCGATTGCCAATCCTCCAGTTTCGCATCCATGATCCTGAACCAAAGGGGCGGAACGAGAGCGATCAAAATCATGATCTCATAACCGTAAGGAAGCTGGGGGCTTTCCTCGAAATGACGAAGAGATTGGTATCTTCTGCCCGCGTTGGCATGATGGTCCGAATGTCTCTGCAATTGAAAAAGAAAGGCGTTGGACAATCCGAAGTTCTGATTCCAGGAATGGATCGGTAGCACCTTCTCGAATTTACCGGGAGACAATTCCTTTCTGGCGAGACCGTAGTGCTCGATGTAATTCACGAGTTCCAAAAGAGAGAATGCGATCCAACTCTGGACAAAGAAGAATACAGGCACTTCCCATTTAAAGTTTCCGGTAATTAGATAAAAAATTCCGGTAACCCCTGCGATAAATAAGACAGGAACGACTGTTGAGCTGATCATTTCGTTTTCCCAGCGCCATTCCGATTTTCCCAATTTGGAGAGTCTCTTCTTCTCCAATTTCCAAGCGCTTGCCAAACTTCCTAAAACGGTTCTAGGATAGAAGGAGAAGAAGGATTCTCCTCTCCGGCTAGTGGCAGGATCTTCGTGAGTGGATACGTTCACATGGTGTCCCCTGTTATGCTCTATAAAAAAGTGCATATAGCAAACTGTCATGAGAATGAACTTGGAATACCACTGCTCAATCTTGGTATTCTTATGACCCAATTCGTGAGCGACAGTGATCCCGATTCCACCCGTATTGATTCCTATCGAAAGGACGAAACCGACCCACTCTAAGGTGCTGAGAGAATGGGATTGCACTTCCCAAAGAGCCCAAACGACCAGAGCGAACTGGACCCAGGCCCAAGCATATGTCAGAAATCTAAAATAGAATTCCTGCTGTAGGACCGGAACTTCTTCTTCCTTCGGATTGCTCGCATCCGGACCGACCAAAACATCCAGAATCGGCAGAATTCCGAAAACAACCGCAAGAGACAGGAAATTGAATCCTCCTCCCAAATAATATCCTGCGACCGCCATAAGCGGGATCAGAAAGGCGATTAGAAAGGACAAACGCTTGAATAGACTCATTTTCTCTCCCCTCCTCGGCCAGAACCGAGGCGCATTCCCCAAGTTTTAATTTATTTCGAACGTTTGGTATTATACATAAAACCCGAACTGGGGCAAGAAAAAAATCCAAACACCAACACTTTTTATAACGAACGTTCCAAAATGACAGGTTTTCCGGGACAGTTGGGGGTCTTGCATCCTTATTTTTGGCAGAAAAATGAGATCCTTCCTGAGAAACGTCCGGATTCCATAAAAAAGGAAATCCGTACCTATCCTGGAAAGGACTCAGTCTCTTCTGCTTTATTTGGTAGGAACTCCTCCCCCTTCTCCCAAGTGGACCGATACGGAGAAACTTAGGCGGAATCTTTCCGTGAATTTATAAGCTCGGAATCGCAATTCCAAAAGCCTTCACCTCTCCGAAAATCTTTCGAGACTCACCGCATTCTAAGAAACGGAAGGACAATATTCTTGATTAAATATGAAACCGGAAATGCTTACGGAAAGATTCCGAATTCTTCTCTTTGGAAAAAATTTTTTATGTACTAAACCTTATGGCGTAGACCTCAGGATTTTTCTTATTGTGAGCAAGGCCTTCTCTAAAAGCATGGCAAATAAGAAGAAAAGTTAGCTCTCATTCCCCAAGCAAAAAAGACCGAATCACCCAAGCTAAATCGCATAACGTTTCCTTTTTGGAGTGGTCTTACATGAACCTGAGCGGACTCAATTTTTATTCCTACTTAAGTAGGATCCGACTCCTTAAATCCTATTCCAGTAAAATCATGATGGTGGCCTTTCTAGGCACCCATGTGCCTCTTATCTCGCTCCTCTTATTCTTCGTGATCTCCACGGCGGAGGATTTCGAAACCGCGTTGAGGATTTTAGGTTTGGCGCTCGCCGCCACATTGATAGGAACATTTGCCACATTACTCGCTTTGCACAAGCTCTTAGCTCCGGTCGTCCTTACTTCCAAATCTTTGAACCGTTATTTGACGGAAAGAGAATTGCCCGATCTACCCGTCGTCTACCGAGATGAGGCAGGTTCCCTCATGGCGGATACGGTAATTACCGTGAGAAAATTGGACGAACTCATCCACTACATGGCGAATTACGACGGGCTCTCCGGCCTCCCGAATCGGGAATTGTTTATTGAAAAGCTAAACGCCTGCTTAAGCGAGTTAGGTTCCGTGGAAGATCCCCTAAGCTTTCCGATATTCTCGTTAGAAGTGACTCATATTAAACAGATTCGATCCAATTTCGGTCTGCACATGGGAGATCTGTACTTACGCGGTTTGGCCCAGAAACTGGAAAACCTTCTCGGCCCGGAGACAGTAATCGCAAGAACGGGAGACGGAGAATTCTCCTTCTTTCCGATATCGTCTTCTTCCCAAGTGCAGGAATCCGATTCCGAGAAATGGGCGGAGAAGATAGAAAAAACGGCTGCGGCTCAAATTCCCATCGTAGACCAAAACATCGCATCGGATGTCCGAATAGGAATCTCGGTCTTTCCTTTCGACGGTAAATCCTCCGACCAACTTCTCTGGAAATCGGAAACCGCTCTCAACCAAGCAAAGCAATCGGGAAACGCAAAAATCCAAACCTATTCTTCCGAATGGAAGGAAAGAATGAAGGAGAAATATCTCTTAGAAAAGGATCTAAGACTCTCCATCCAAAAGAGCCAACTCTTTCTACATTACCAACCCAGAATGGAACTCTCCTCCGGAAAAATGGTCTCTGCCGAGGCCTTGCTTCGCTGGAATCATCCGGAATTGGGAATCGTTTCTCCTACGATATTTATCCCTATCGCCGAGGAAAGCAGCTTCATCTCCGAGATGGGAGAATGGGTCCTACAAAAGTCCCTCGAAGACCTGGGAAATTGGAAGAAAGAAGGAAAGAGTCCTTTGCGAATTTCCGTCAATCTTTCCGCCAAGCAATTGGAAGATCCTACCATAACCAAAAAGGTTCTGGCAGGTTTGGAAAAGAATGGCCTGGAAGTCTCCGACCTAGAATTGGAAATCACCGAATCCAGCTTAATCACCAATATGAATTCGGCCCTAGAAATCCTAAGCGAACTACATTCCTGGGGGATCGCCCTGGCCTTGGACGATTTCGGCACGGGATATTCCAGCCTGTCTTATCTAAGCAAAATCCCTTTACGAACCCTGAAAGTGGATCAGTCCTTCGTCCGCAAAATTCTGACCGACCCGAGTTCTCTCGCCATATCCAAGACGATCATCGCCTTGGGAAAAAGCCTACGACTGCGAATCACCGCCGAAGGAGTGGAGACGGAGGAGCAACTCCGAAAAATCAAGGACTTAGGCTGCGACGAAGCCCAAGGATTCTATTACAGCAGACCGATTTCCTTCGAGGAATTGTCGCGATTCCAGTCGAAATGAGAGCTGGACCGGAAAATTTGTAATACGATCGTCTCCCGGACATTTCTTTTCGGAGTTCCGAAACGGATGGATCCGAATTTTGAAGACTCCCAATATTACGTTCTCGTAACGGACGAAAATTCTCCCCATCCTACTCAGTTTCAGATCCCCCATCACCGGCAATTCTTATAATAAGGAAGAAAAAGCGATAGAACGCGGTTCTAATCGTATCCCGCGCAGATCTTCCTTTAGCTTCACCTATTATTAACCCGTACGTAATGAGAATGTAACCCAGAAATGTGATTGTAATCCGAAAAATCAAACCTTCGGGGATCAATCTCTTAACATGAAAAAAAAGATTTTCCAGCTAATCTTCGCATTAGCCGCTTTATCTTATTCGAATCAATTACTTGCCCAAGGCGCGGGAACGGTGTCCGGTCAAGCCTTGGATGCACAGACCGCAGAGCCTATGTTCGGCGTGACGGCAATCATTCGAAGCATCAATAAATACGGACGCACCGACGTCGACGGTAACTACGAAATCGTGGGCGTTCCCGACGGGGAATACCAGATCGAATTCATCATGCAGGGTATGGAAACCCAGAAGAAGAAGGTCACGGTTGCCGGAGGAAAGGCCAGAGCCAACGTGGCAATGGGAGTTAAAAAACTCGAGACTGTCGTAGTAGAGGAAAGAGCTCTAAACGATTCCGAATCCTCCCTCTTGAAATTCCAAAAGAAATCGGCTGCGGTTTCCGACGGTATTTCGGCTCAGGCCATCCAAAAGACTCCCGACTCCAGCGCGGGGGACGTGATCCGCAGGGTAACGGGTATCACCTTGGTCGGAGGTAGATTCGTATTCGTAAGGGGTCTGGGAGAAAGATACTCGAACACCCTTTTGAACAACGCACCTCTTCCTTCCACGGAACCGAACAAAAGAATCGTTCCTTTGGACTTATTCCCTTCTTCCTTGATCAAGAATATCATCGTTTCCAAAACCTTCATTCCCGAAGAACCCGCGGAATTCGCAGGTGGAACGGTAAAGATCGATACCAAGGAATACCCCGAAGAATTTTTCGTGAAAGTGGGATTCCAAACCGGATACAATAACAACACTACTTTCCAAAATTTTAAAACGTATAGCGGCGGAGGCCAAGACTGGCTCGGTATTTCGGAAGGAAACCGAAAGAAACCGGACTTAGTGGACTCTCTTCCGAACGCCCCCTTTAAAGAAGTGGGAACCGGGCAATATGGATACAATGCAGGAATGATCACCGCGGGATCCCTGCAATTTAGCAACCAATGGTCTCCTTCTCAGATCAACGCCCCGATGAATACGGGATATAACTTCTCGATCGGAAACAAATTCGATCTGGGAGGAGAGAAGAAATTCGGAACCCTGTTCGCAATCACCTATAACAACGATTACCAATTCCGTGATGAATACGACACATTAAACAGAGCGGGGGGAATCGCCAATGGCCTTCCGGTTGGAGGAAAGAATGTTAGGCTCATCCCATATTATAACTATAACCAAAGATGGTATGTGGAATCTGTAAACTGGGGAACGATCTTCAACAACACGTTCCAAATTTCCGCGGGCCACAGGATCCATTTTAAAAACTTCTTAAGCGTGAACAACGACAAGGAAGTATTGATTTATAACGGAAGCAATTACGCTGCCGGATTGGATATAGGCGCTCAAAAGCTGAATTATATCATGAGAAACCTGTTCACCTCCCAATTAGGAGGGGACCATATTATCCACATGTTCGGAAAGGATACGAAACTGGATTGGAAAATCTCGCACTCCGAAGCGAGAAGGGACCAACCGGATATGAGGGATACCATTTATGCGGTGGATCCGGCGCAGATCGGAAAAATCGCCCCCAATCTGCAAGGGGGAACCCTGGGAAGCAGCCAATTCTGGTCGAATACGATCGACGTTAGTAAATTCGCTGGCCTTGATTACGAAATTCCGTTCAATCAATGGGACGGATTGCAATCCAAGTTAAAAGTAGGGTACAGCTATTTGGATCGTACTCGTAGCTTCAATGCTGAGAGATATTTCTTCCGCTCTGCAATACCGGGGCAAAACCTTTTAGGTGGCTCGCTCCCCGCCCCCAACTATCCTTTGCCTCCGGAAGTCGTGTACAATCCGATCAACCGGGGAGCCAAGGGCTACTATGTGGATGACGCCACTCAACCTACGGACAAATACGATGCGGCTCAAAAGCTGACTTCGTACTACACTCAAGTGGATATGCCGATTCATAGACTACTCCGCTTCGTGGGAGGATTCCGTTACGAAAATAACTTCCAAGCGGTCAAAACTACTAACCCATTTGATCCAAACGCAGAATTCTTCGACAGATACAATTATAAATCCTATTTGAATTCGTATGAGCTTTCCATTATAGATCCTACTTTCCGGAAACCTTATGCGATCAACGCCAACCAAAACATTCTTCCTTCGGCTAACTTTATCCTTAGTCCGAACGATAAGACGAACATAAGAGTTTCCTACACAGAAACTTTAGCAAGACCGGACTTCCGAGAAATGGCTCCCTTCCAGTTCTTCAATATTTTGGGAGGAGGGATTGAGGTCGGTAACCAGTTCTTAACCAAGACTTATATCCATAACTATGACGTTCGCTATGAATATTATCCTAAAGCGGATGAAATCATAGCCATAGGCGTATTCGATAAGCAGATGTCTTCTCCGATCGAGAAAGTCATGGAAGTAGACTCTCAGTTCCGTTACACATACACCAACGCTCAGTCAGCGTATGTGCGAGGAGTGGAGTTTGAAGCTAGAAAGTCCCTGGATTTAATCAGCCAAAGATTGGAAAGATTCTCTATAGGGATCAATACGTTCTTTATCAAGTCGGAGGTTACTTTCAACGACTGGATCTATTACCAGCTTGGAACTTCCACCCAGAAACCTACGAATATCAGCCGTCCATTGCAAGGACAGTCACCATATGTGTATAACGTAAACCTTCGTTACCGCTTCGACGAGAAGGGAGACCATTCCATCACCCTGCTCTATAACGAATTCGGACCCAGGATCAATGCGGTTGGGGGACTCGGTATCCCGGACACTTATGAAAGACCCGTGGGCATGATCGACGCGACCTATATCGTGAAATTCTTCGAGAAGTTGGATATCAAAATTTCCGGTAAGAACTTAAACGATGCAAGAATCAAAATCGTGCAAGAGAACCCTTACTTAGATGCATTTGGGGGAACCCATACCACTACGAACGGTTTCAATATAGGAAGCAATTTCATAGATCTGGGAAGCCATTCGTATAAAGGCCAAACGATCAATTCGTATCGCTTAGGGCCTACGTTTACTTTCTCCGCGACCTATACGTTTAACTGAAAGTTCCCCGGAGATGGAAAACTAACGGAATCGAAACAGAAATGAAACAAACATATGTTTTCATTAGATCAACTGAATTTATTTGGAGGAAAGATTCGAAATGAATCGTTCTATAAAAAAGATGGGGTATTTCCTAGGGTTAGCGACTCTCGGATTCTTTACTCTCAATTGTCCTAAATCGTCTTCTGGGAATAGCGGAGCTGCACTGCTCGCACTACTCGGCGGAAGCCAACCCGGAGTTTATATCTCCGGAACGCTGGTAGATGGTACCGGCGCTCCTCTTGTAGGAGCTACCGTGCAAATCTTGGGCAGAGGAGAAAGTTCCGTAACGGTTCTTCCTCATAACTGGGTTAAAAATAACCCTGCTACCCAATACTACTTTACTGGCAGTAACTCATTTCCAACTGATAAGACTCCTTCCGGGTTTCTATATAATAACTCATCCGGTAATGCAGCTACAGCAGGAGATGGAAGCACTTGCGATGGCGGATTTGATGCAACGACTAAGGTAAATACGACAACGAACTGCCCTGGAACTTATATTGCAAAAGCGTCTACCGTCTTTGCAGCGACTCCTGGAACCAATCCAGCTGCCGATTTCGTCTTGGCACAATGCGGTTCATCGACTGTCGCTCAAATCAACGGATGGTCTATCACTCCTGCTACTTCCGGTTTTGTCGGTCAGTATTTCGACGGAAGTTCCTCGATCACCGCGAGTTCTTATCCGCTGGCTTACTCAAAGAATGCTGTCCGTATCTATTGCGATGTTTCCACCTTGGAAGCAGGTGCAATCGGCGCAGGAATCAATACGACCGTTCAAGCTGATGGAACTCCAATCACGACTTTCGTAACGGGAGCTAACGGTTCCTTTCATGCTAAGTTCGACGTTTCTAGCGTAGGAAATACTTATAAAGTAATCGTAACTCCATCCGGTGGTTCCCCTCTGAAAGCTCGGAGATTGAGAATCGCTAAAAACGGAGTTGCTTCTTTGCTTTCACCTGTTTCCGAGAAATTGGGGAATGCTCCTTTGGAACTATCAACCGGTAAAGATGTTACTAGTAGCGAGTCTTCTTGGGCCAGTCTCTATTCTGGAGGAAACATTATCCAAGCTGGCGGAAGTTATGACTTTAGCTTTAGTTCCGTAGCGATCGATATGATTTATCCGAAAAACGGAACCCAGATCAGCGGAACTCTTTCTGGCGACCTCCACTTAACCAAAGGGGGAAGTCCCTACGTTCTAAGTGGAACGGTCATCGTTCCGAATGGTATAACGCTCACGATCGATGCGGGAGTGGTTGTATATGGAGCAGTTGCTCCTGCAGGCGCCCTTTTGATTAAGCCGGGTGGAAAAATCCATGCGAATGGAACGGCCGCAGAACCGATTCTTTTCACTTCTTCTAAAGACGCTGGATCTAGAGCTCCTGCCGACTGGCAAGGAATCATCATCCAAGGAAATGCAGTCCAAACCTTCGGTGGTTACGGACAAACTGCGATCGGAGAAGGTGATACCGGTTCCTTTGGTGGAAACAATAACGCAGACAATTCTGGAAACCTAACCTACGTAGTAGTCCAATTCGCTGGAGCACCATTCTCTCCCGGTAACGAAAGAAACTGCGTTTCTCTTATGGGGGTCGGATCGGGAACTTCTTTGGATTACGTTCAATGCCATAGAGGATTCGACGACGGATTCGAGCAATGGGGTGGAGCTTTCACTGCGAAACACATGATCTCTACAGGTAACCGTGACGACCAGTTCGACTTTGCGGACGGATTCATCGGAAAATACCAGTATGCTATTTCTCACCTTTACAAAACTGCGATCGCGGTGAACGACGATACCTCTCGTTGTATTGAGGGTGATGGAAACTCATCTTTCTCTTGTTCAGGCACAGCTAGACCTGCCACTAATGGAACCTGTTCCGATCCATTCTTCGCAAACGTAACTTGTGTAGGACCGGGAGCAAGCGCCGCGAACGCAGGCGGAGCAATCTTCGTAAGAAGAGCATCCGGTGCATCCGGTGACAAGCTGGGAGACTATTCTCACTTCATCGTGGACAACCACGTAGGTAAGAATGCACTGGATTGCCAAAGTGACTCCGCTCCTGCCGATGCAAGAGTCAGTTATGTAAGTATAAAAAACAGTGCTGTCGGCGCTTGCGCTTCCGGAACTGTGGATATTGGTGTAGCAAGCGTGGGAATCACCACAATTGCAGAAGATGCAACAGTAAATTATGCGCCTTCCGCAAGTGCCACCACCACAGGAACCACTGCGCTTAAAACCGCAAACACAAACTTCAATGTCTCCTTCTTTGATGATACGACGTTCTATGGAGCAATCCAAGACTCGTCTTCGGATTGGACCCAAGGTTGGGCCCAGTATCCTGCTAACTAAGGAAGAGTAGTTCTTGCTTAAAAAACCCGCTTCGCAAAACGGAGCGGGTTTTTTTATTGTCTATAAATATTATGATCCACAAATACCGATTTAAAAAGATAACACTCTCAATCGCCTTTCTTATAAGTATGGGCGGTTGCATCGATTTCACGAATTATAAATTATCCAATCTCCAAGATTCCAAGGAAATACTAGTCCAAAAAGCGGTTACCGCTTTCGAAAAAGGCGACGTCGCTACCGTTTCAAGCCTCGCCCTAAATGCAGATGAACATAATACTATGTTCTGGAACCATGTAGGAGAAAAATTTTCTTCCGACCAAGGAATGAGCCCCCAATTGGCTTACGACCATATGACCATGGAGTCCAATATAGTAGTGAAAGAACTTTTGTTCAAGTTAGAAGGAAAAGATTTTGTATTCCAAAAATTAGAATGCAAAAGAGAGCCTGAAAAATATGGACCTTTTACCTTGCATTTAGGCTGCAGAACCACTCTGTATAGCCCGAGCACCAAGGAAACTCTCACCTTAAGTTCTTTTAGAAGCATTTTGGAATACAAAGGAAAATTCAAACTCTATCACCTAAAACGAGAATAGATTATTCCCGCAAAACTCAAGATTTCCGAATGAGCCGGCATCGTAAGTCGGCTTGTTCTTTTTCCTCGACTCGTCCTTATTCCAAATCGAAACCTCCATTCCCAAACCTCTCTTAAAAACCAGAGCATCAGCAGGAAATCGAGAACGATTCAAATACTCAATCGCATAATAAAGTTATGCGAAACACATATCCCATTTTGGATATAAATATAAAATCGTTTTGTAACAATATTCTAAATAAATAATATTTACAAAAAATAAAATCAGCAACCATCCGGAAAGGATCACAAAAGAGATCAAGAGAAGAACAAAAGTTGTGAGAGCTTTCCCGGATGGTAGATCTGCCATAATGTTGGCCACTGCTCGTCTTAGGCATGTTGCCTCCACGAAATGGGGAACTAAAAAGTATGTTGACATGGAGAAACTAAAAGAACTAAAAATTTCAAAGCTCACGGCTTGACTGTCATGAGAGCCTTATCTCAAGATTAAATTGTGTGAAATTTTTAAGACACTCCCATTTGCCTTCGCTTTGTAATGATCCGACTCGATGCTCCACACAATTTCGCAAAAACGACCGCTCCATTCGCTAACATAAAAAATTCTCTCCATAATTTTCGTTGAATATTTGGGATCGGAATCTTCCCTAGTCGGTCTCATTAAAAAAAGGAATCGTTGCATGAATCCGAATAAAGCCGCAGGTTGGACCTCTTGTATAATCGCCCTAGCTATCCTAAGTCAGTTTGCAGGATGCAAAGGGGCGCCTGCCGTTTTGAAAAACGAGCCCTTCGCGATCAAGAACGCAAGGATTTTCGACGGAGAGCGTATCATCGAGGATACGACTGTCGTGATCCAAGGCAAGATCATCCAATCGGTGGGCGGACCGATTCCAGCGGACGCCGTAGTGATCGATGCCCACGGTGCGACATTAATGCCCGGGCTGATCGATTCTCATGTCCATACGGACGAAGAGGGCTTGAAAGACGCTCTGAAGTTCGGCATCACTACCGAATTGGAGATGATGGGAAGTTGGTCCAAGAGGGAACGCAAAAAAATTGCGGAGCGTCATGATCTAGCCGACGTACGTTCTCCGGGCATGGGAGTAACCGCCAAAGGAGGTCACCCTTCGGAGTATATTCATAGCAGTAGTAACCTAATCATTCGGTATTTTTTCAGTTTTCCTTCCGTTTCCACTCCGGAAGAGGCGGTGAAATTCGTGGACGAGCAAATTTCGGAGGGCGCCGATTATATTAAGATCATAATAGAAGACGGAACGATCGTAGGTTACCCGAATCTTCCCGAGCCGAGCGATGCTGTCCTCATCTCTTCAGTTAACGAGGCTCACCGACAGGGCAAAATGGCCGTAGCTCATGCTACGACCATCGTGGGAACAAAGCGCGCGTTAAAAGCTGGGGTGGACGGATTCGCGCATATATTTGTAGACTCGCCTCCTCCTACCGATCTCATCCAGGCGCTCTCTTCTTCCAAAACATTCATCATTCCTACCCTCTCCGTTATATCCAGCGCCTTCGGAAATAATGCCGCATGGTTGGCAAAAGACGAACGAGTTCGCTCTAAACTAAGTAAAGAATGGCTCGAATCCCTTTCCGGTACGATGAATACTCATCCTCAAGGAAGCCTGAACCTAGTCTTTAATAACGTCAAAATACTCCATCGAGCAGGTGTGGACATTCTAGCGGGAAGCGACGTATCCGAACCCGCACCCGGCCTAGGAGGGTTAGCTCATGGAGTAAGCTTACATCATGAACTCCAACTCTTAGTCGCCGCAGGCTTGACTCCTTTAGAAGCCCTACGCGCTGCAACTTCCGTTCCCGCTCGCCGTTTCGGTTTAATCGATCGAGGACGAATTGCCAACGGATTTCGTGCGGATCTAGTTCTTGTAGACGGTGATCCTTCCGTTCGTATTACCGATACCTTAAATACCAAAGCGGTCTGGCGAGGAGGAGTTCTATTCTCTCCGGAACAAGAGTAAGAATAAAATATTGCATTCTAATTTTTGCACGTACAATGATCGATCCTACGAATATTCGTGAAATTCCCCGGGGCTGTAAGGGTTTAAATGAATTCTATGGATAAGCGGTTTCAAGCAGTATCGTAAAACCGCTCCTGTTCCCAAAAGGCCCAAAAATCCCTCGGTTCAATTTCATGCTATTTCGTAAAACCCACGCCCAGTCTTGCCGGCCGATCCGGTTCCCTTTTTTCCGAATTTCTGTAGGAACTATTACAAAATGGAATCAAGTCGGGAAATCCGAAAAGCCTGAGCCTAGGACTCCGGACCGAATGTCGCCAATCGGTAACCAGTATGTAATATTTATGTAAAGAAGCAATGAGACATTTCTCTAATAAACTTCTTACGGGGTATTTTTTTAAATGCATAAGTTCGCATTTCTTTCGAACCGCCAATGGGTGGCTATTCTACTCATTTCCGGCGCAATTACGTTGGTTTCTTCTCCTCTATTCTCCCAAAAGACCGAGGCTCCGGCTACTCCTACCACGGAGCAAAAAGTCGAAGAACCGGCTGCTACTCCCGCTCCTGAAGTAGCTCCTCCTGCTCCTAAAGAGGAAGTTGGACTCTGGGACCTCTTCGAAAAGGGAGGATGGACCATGTATCCCCTCGCTCTTTCCTCTTTCGTCGCTCTCGGTATCATCTTCGAGAGATTGTATTTCCTTTTCACTTCCAAACTCCTTCCTAAAGGTTTCAATATCGACCTCGCGGAAAAGATGGATGCAAAGGGCTTAGACGGCGCTAAAGAATTCATCGCAGCGAACTCCGAATACAAAATCTCCGACGTTCTGAAAAACGGAATCGAAGTCTCCGCCGGTAACGCGGAAATCTTCGCCAAAGGAATCGAAAGAGAGGCTGCGGAAGTCATCACGGTTTTGGAAAGAGGTTTGGTGATCATCGCCGCAGTTTCCACCATCGCTCCTTTGATCGGGTTCTTGGGAACGGTTTCCGGTATGATTAACGCGTTCGACGCGATTGCAAACGCAGACCAAGTAAACGCGAAAGTGGTTGCCGGTGGTATCAAGGAAGCCTTGATTACAACCGCTGCAGGTTTGATTATCGCGATTCCTGCGATGACTTTCCACCAGTATCTTACTTCCAGGATCGACGGCTTTACTTCCGAAGTGGAAGAAGCGGCCAACCGCATCTACAAAGAGTTCCTGAAAAATAACGCGAGAGCGTAATAAGCGACCGAATCGCTTCGGTAAGAAGATCTTATTATGATTCAGCTTAAGAAAAAGAAAGAACTCGAGGAAATCTCCGCATCGTCGATGTCGGATATCGCCTTCCTACTTCTCGTCTTCTTCATGGTCACCGCCGTCTTCTTCGTTAAGGAAGGTTTGAATATCCAACTTCCTAGAAAAGACGCGGAGCCAACCCTGGTTTTGAGGGAAAACGTCTACGAGGTCCTTGTCTCGGGTGAAGTGATCAAGATGCGTAATAAAAAGATCGGCACCAAGGAATACCAGAATTTAAAGGAATTCCGCGCCGAACTGAACGCTCTAGAAATCGACAATATCTCGGAAAAGATCGCACTGATCAAAACCACCGGAGAAACGAAATACGGGAACATGCTAGACGCGTTATCCGCCGTCCAGCTGCGGGGATTTACCAAAATATCCGTTAAACGGCTAAAGTAAAGACGGGGAACATAATGGCATTAAAGAAAAAGAAAGAAGCACCTAAGATTCCGGTCAGCTCGATGGCGGACATCGCCTTCCTGCTGCTCGTATTCTTCATGGTGACTTCGGTTTTGGATACTGATCCGGACATTCCTATCGCCCTTCCCGACGTTCCGGGCGGAGAACAGTTGAACAAGAAAATCGCAAACTTATACCTGAGTGCGGATAAAGACAGAAGCGTCTTTTATAATCAGGTAAAGATGCCGATCAACGAGGCGATCAATAATATTCGCGCGAAACTAACCACTACCCCCGATCTGAAGGTATTGGTTCATGCAGACAAGGATCTGCCTTACGCCGATTTGGATTCCGCTTTCGAACTTCTAAAAGAAGCGGGAGCCTTGAAAGTTTCTTTAGTCACCAAGACTACTCAGGGAGGTGGATTGAAGTGAATCAAAAAACGACAATCGAAGCTCCCAGAGGAAAGCTACGCAAGTTCGTCGATCGTTATCGCGTAGAATTCTGGGTAGGGGTTTCGATAATACTGCAGTTGTTATTGTTTTCCTTCTGGTACATTCCTTCTTTCCAATCCAACCGATTAGAGAGCTTGGTGGATGAGGTGGCTTTCGTAGACAACTTGGTGATCCAGGACCCGAATACGGGATCCCCCGACGACGGAGATTTCGAAGAAACGGATACTCTCAAGAAAAAAGAGGATCCGAGAATCGCCGGCGCCCAAGACCAAGTTATTTCCGGAGCAACCGCCCCGGTGGATCTATCTCCTAACCTGATCCCTGCTTATACCAAGGACGCTCAGGCTGCCGGTGTTACGGGAACCTTGACATTAGAAGTAGTCATCGCAGACTCGGGAGAAGTCTTAAGAGTCCGAAACATCGGAAAAGCATTGGGTTACGGTCTGGAAAATTCCGCGATCGAAACCTTTTACAGGAAGAAATACTCCCCTTCGATTTTGGAAGGAAAGGCCATAACCGTAAAAGTTCTGGTACCTGTCCGTTTCAATCTGTATTAAACGACGACTTTCCTCCCCTCTTATCCCTTTTCAAGAGGAATGAGCGCGGAGGAAAGATCCATGATCCCTTATTCTATTTTTCTAACATACCTGAGAAGAATAGAATAACCCTTCGCCATTCCCTCAATCTACAATCCTTTCAACCGAATATTATCCGTTTAGCTTTAAGTCTCGGCTTCGCATCTTTTTCTTCCGGGTCGGTCGAGCAATCGGATCTCTAAATTCCAAAACAACAAACATATGATTAGATAATCCCGTTCCTAATTTGTAACTATACTAATGCCGAACTTCCGCAAAAAGGCCTCGTCTCGGCTTTGTAACCAAATCCTCGCCATGTTGTAATCATTTTGTAACCTTCTGAGATCATTCTGTTACCTGAACGTAAGAAATAGAATTCGCGAGGGAATCCCCTCATTTGCGAAAAAAACCAAGGGACTCTGAATGAAGAAGAACGCAGAAAAGAATGAGATGATAGGCCTAGGTCGCTTTTGCCTCCTAAGGTTACTGCCTTTCGGATTATTATTACTTTCCGGAACGGCATTCTCTCAAGAACACTTAGCACAGGGAGGAGGAGAACCCCCTAAGCCAGCTCCGGAAAAACCGAAGCCGGAAGAAATCACCATATATGAGGATCAGGACGGACAGTTGTTTACCAAACCCGGCCCGGGAAGATTTAAGAGTAAGATCGATAAGGCGATCAATAAGCATGATCCTAAATTCAATGCATACCCGAATCACCTTACCAATCGTCCCGATGAACCCCAAAAAGAAAGACTCACTATCACCGGAAGGGTCCAATTTAGGGGAATTTCCGCCCAAACCGGATCCAATTATAATAACGGAAACGGGGACTTTAACTCCGTAGATTGGAACTTCAGACGTCTTCGCTTGGGAGTCCAATACCAAGGCGGATCCTGGTGGGGAATGGCCTTGAACCTGAGGGGAGAAAACATGCTGAACGCTCCCTATATCACACAAAGCAAAAATACTACGGGAGAAGTTACCAACGTTTCCTTGAAAGAAGGAAGGGGTTATATCCAAGAAGCTTTCTTATACGTGAATATCCCTATCATGGGAGCGAGAGTCAGCTTCGGGCAATTGCCTACCCAGTTTCATAGGGAATATCTGATGTCTTCCGCGAACTTCATCGCTTTGGAACGCTCTTATATGACCAATGCTTATCCGCAGTTCGATATGGGGGTCAATCTCAGACTTTCTCCCTTAAAGGATTTCTTCGAAGGAAAATACGAAAAATACCTAACAGTAGACCTTATGGCGGGTAACGGTCATGGAGCCGGTGGAGACTACGGTACCGGCAGACGCCAGGACCTAACGGTAGCCGGAAGGCCCAACCAACCTGTATTGAATTCTCCCCTTTACTTTGCGAGAGTGCAATGGAACGTTTTAGGCGGACTAGTCAAGGAAAACGGTAGCAACGTCGGCTGGCAGGAAGGAGAGGAAATCTTTCAAAAGGATCTGAAAATCTCCCTTGGAGCCGCGGCCATGCAGACTAAAAACGTAAGCTTTAGTTCGGGACCCGCCTCTACTCTCGCGGTGGACGGCGCGATTCCGAGAGGAGCTCCTACTCAGTATCTTCTCACCACCCAAACTACCGCGGACAACAGCACCTACGATTGCGCGGTTCCCAGTTATCAAACCAGCTATTGCCAGAAAAATCTGGATCTAAGAGGTTATACTTACGATGGAACCATGAGCTGGAACGGCTTTTATCTGAGCGGAGCTTACACCGCCTATAGCGGAGCTGCCTCCAACAGTCTTTCCGGATGGCAGGCTACCGTCGGATACAATATCCAAGTATTCGATAAATATTGGATTATGCCCGTTTTCAGATACGATTTCCTAAAAGGAGATTTCAACCGCAACGGTAAGATCGAAGATACGGATCTTAAAAAATACTACTGGGTGGGTTTGAATCTATTCGGAGACAAACACCTGTTCAAGGCCCAGTTATTCTACCAGATTCCCGTACTGAAATACGGAGTAGATCCTGTCACTCGTGAGCATGAGACCGTGAACAACCAAACGGTATATTTCCAATTGCAAGCCACTTTCTGGACCGGCGTAGTTACTCCGGACCAATTGAATACCAGACTAGATTAACAAAGGAAGAAGAGAAATTTTATGAAATCTAAACTTAAATTCATACTTCCGATCCTGGGGTTGCTGGCGATTTCCTGCGCTTCGGACAAGGCCCAGGACTCAGCACTATTGACCGCCCTTGTGGGGACTCCGGACGACGGAAACAAATCCATCGTAGTGGTGGAGGTCGCGGGTAATTTCACCGATTACACCGGAACCTGTTACGATACTTTTACGGTTTTCGGGACTTCGAACACTCCGATTTCTCCGACCAACTATTACCTTTATGTAATGTTTGGACACTCTCTGGATACGGAACTCAGGAAGTCCGCGCTTTCCAAATCAACTTGCAGCGCTCTAGGATTTTTGGGCTCCGGAATTCCTACGAACGCCACCCCTGTGAACTTCAAAAGCTATACCTGCGACCCCAATCTGGGACAGGCTAGCGGCGATTGCGGTAACAAAATCAGAACGGCAGTGGGATTTCCCGCACATTAAATAGAGTTAGGCGCCCTTCATCCTCGAGATGAGGGGCCCGTTTTCGTAGAATGCGTTAAAATGCCGTTTCAAAGCGATAAAACAGAGTGTATCGGGATTGTAATATCCGAGAAATCCGTTCGTAACGGTTCTTATCTAAGATTCAAAAATATTTCAGGAGAAATATCAAACAGATGAAAAAAATAAGCTTAAGACTTTTAGTCTTTCTAAGTTTAGCTCTTTTCTCTCTTTCCGTATCCGGGGAACAGAAAAAGACGATCACGATCAAAGGTTCGGATACCATGGTTATCCTAGTCCAAAAATGGACGGAATCCTTCCCTGACAAATCCGTCCAGTTCCAAGTGACCGGCGGAGGCTCGGGAACCGGAATCGCGGCCCTGATCAACGGAACCACGGACATCTGCTCCGCTTCCCGCCCCCTTAAGCCTGCGGAAATCCAACAGTTAAAGGAAAAATATAATTCCAACGGAGTGGAAATCAAAGTAGCGATCGACGGACTTTCCGTTTACGCGAATAAGAAGAATCCACTGGCGAAAATCTCCATCGAACAACTAAGAAAAGTCTTCACCGGAAAAATCACGAATTGGAAAGAGCTGGGAGGAGAAGATCACAAAATCGTTCTCTACAGCCGTGAAAACAATTCCGGAACTTACGAATATTTCAAAGACCACGTATTGGAAAAACAGGATTTCGACCCTGCGGTTCAGCATATGGTCGGAACCGCCGCACTCGTGAACGCGATCTCCAAGGATAAATGGGGAATCGGTTACGGCGGTGCTGCTTACGCATCCGGCGTGAAAGACCTGGCGGTTTCTTTGGATGAAAACGGAAAGGCGGAACTTCCTACTGAAGCGAATATTCTCTCCAATAAATACCCTATCTCCAGATATCTTTATTTCTATCTGAGAGAGGCTCCGAAAGACGAGACCAAAAAGTTCGTGGATTGGGTCATCGGAAAAGACGGTCAGAAGGTCGTAAAAGAAGTCGGCTACTTCCCGTTAAAAAAGAAATAATTCTTGGACTCGGCTCTGAAAGGGACTTCCCAATCGGAGCCGTTTCTCTAACTCTGTGATTCGGAATATTTTCAATGAGCAAAATTGATCCTCTGCTGAAGTATCTACTAAGGCCCAGCAGGCGAAGAATCGACACGGTCGCCGAGTCCTTGGTCAAAGGAATCGCCGCGATATCCATATTACTGATTCTACTCATCTTTTTCTTCGTGTTTCGCGAAGCATCCTCCCTCTTCTTCTCCGATAAATCGAATCCTGTAGTTGCAGAACAAAGCGTCGGCGGAGAATCGGCTCCCAGCGAGTACAATCCGGACGGAGACACTCTGGAATTAACTCCTCTCAGTTCCTCCTCCAAGGAACCTGAGCCAGAAAAACTGTCCTTATTCGAAAATCTATTCAGTAAGATCTGGCAACCGGTATCTTCGGTTCCTAAATTCGGTATTCTTCCTCTTATCGTAGGAACAGCCAAGACCACTCTTATTGCCATTCTGATCGGAGCTCCTCTGGCCATTCTCGCGGCCTTAAATATTACATTTTTCGCACCCAGAAGGGTTCGCGAAATCGTTAAACCAGCGATAGAAATGTTGGCCAATTTTCCGTCGGTAGTCATCGGATTTTTCTGTCTGATGGATGTGGCGACTCTTGTAAAAGCCACCTTTGATTTGGATTTTCGGTTAAACGCATTAACCGGAGGAATCGGTCTCGCTATCGCAGTCACTCCGATCATTTTCACGGTGGCCGAAGACGCACTCAGCACCGTCCCCCAATCCTATAGACAGGCTGCCCTAGCACTCGGGGCCACCGAATGGCAAACCGCCTATCGTGTCATGTTACCTGCCGCCCTGCCCGGGGTTTTTGCCGCGGTTCTTTTAGGAGTGGGTAGAGCCTTCGGAGAGACCATGATCGCCCTCATGGCAACCGGTAACGCTCCCCTTATGTCCTTCGGAATCTTCGATCCCAGCCGTACTTTTGCCGCGACCATCGGCGCGGAGATGGGCGAAGTGATCTGGGGTTCTGAACATTATAATATTCTATTCTTCCTCGGAGTTCTTCTCTTTCTATTTACGTTTTCTTTAAACGCTTTTACGGAATTATACGTAAAGAAGAAGCTGATGAAGAAATTCCACGGATCTTAATGAACTCTTCGTATAGACTCGGTATACAACCTTGAAATGGAAAAAAGTCAAACTTAAACGCAAAAGAGTCATCAAAGATAAACTCTTCTCTATTCTTGCGGTGGGTCTTCCGATGCTTGCGACCGGAATCATACTCTTCGCTGTATTGTTTATGCTGGGAAACATACTCTACAAGGGTCTTTCCGGCGTGTCCTGGGAATTCCTGACCGAAGCCCCTCGGAACAATAACTTAGAGGGAGGGATCTTTCCCGCGATATACGGGACAGTATACCTCGTTTTCATAATGATCCTTTTTAGCATTCCGATCGGAACAGCAACCGGCATATTTCTTTCGGAATACACTTCCAGGGATTCCAGGTTCACCATGACCGTTCGTTTCGCCATCAACACTTTGGCGGGAGTTCCTTCCATCGTGTTCGGTCTTTTCGGAGTGGGATTCTTCATCCAATTCATAGGTAAAGGAATCGATTTTGCCGCAGGAAACACATCGGCCGTTTGGGGAAAACCCGCGCTTATCTGGGCCGCGGCGACTCTAGCCATTCTCACTCTTCCTGTAGTGATCATCTCCGTGGAAGAAACGATGAAAAGTATTCCCAGAGAAATGAGAGAATCCAGCTTGGCATTGGGTGCCACCAAATGGCAGACGATTTGGAAATTGGTTCTTCCCAACTCGGTTACCGGAATTCTTACGGGAGCCATTCTTGCCATAGGAAGAGGAGCTGGAGAAGTGGCCCCCATTCTTTTCGTAGGAGTGGTGTATTCTTTACCCGAACTACCCACTCATTTATCCGATCAATTCATGCAATTGGGATACCATCTATTCGTTCTCTCCACCCAGTCTCCGGATGTGGATGCGGCGATGCCTAAGCAATATGCGACAACCGTGGTCCTACTCGTTCTTACCTTCGGAATGAGTTTCTTCGCCACTTACCTACGTTATAAAATCAGAAAGGCTCGAGGCAGAGCTCATGTTTAAACCGACCTTTTTAAGAACTGCGAGGAGTTAATCGCAAGTGAAAGATACAAAGATAAAGATCAAAGCCCGCCATTTTAATTTCTTCTACGGAGAAAGTCAGGCGCTCCACGACATTTCCCTGGAGATCCAAGCCAAGAAGGTAACCGCCTTCATCGGACCTTCCGGTTGCGGTAAATCCACATTCCTCAGATCCATCAACCGGATGAACGATGTGATCGACGGAACCAAGGTAAATGGAAAACTGGAAATTGACGGAATCAATGTTTACGATCCTCTAATGAACGTAGTGGAATTGAGAAAGAGAGTGGGAATGGTATTCCAAAAGTCTTTCCCCTTTCCCAAATCCATCTATGAGAATATCGCCTACGGTCTGAAATTGAACGGAGGCATGCCCAAAGACGAGATGAATCATGTCGTGGAGGAAAGCCTTCGCAAGGCCGCTCTCTGGAAAGAAGTCAAGGACAGACTGAATGATAGCGCTCTCGGACTCTCCGGAGGACAACAGCAAAGGCTTTGTATTGCAAGAGCTATCGCCATGAATCCGGAAGTCATTCTCATGGACGAACCCTGCTCCGCTTTGGATCCAATCTCCACCAAGAAGGTGGAGGAATTCATCTCCGAATTCAAGGACTCCTACACGATCGTGATCGTGACCCATAACATGCAGCAAGCGGCTCGAGTCAGCGATTATACCGGCTTCTTTTATATGGGGCGTTTGGTGGAATTCGATTCCACTAAGAAAATGTTCCACGATCCTTCTAAGAAGGAAACCGAAGACTATATTTCCGGCAAATTCGGTTAAGGGACCGCCTTCTCTTTCCGTTTTTTGCGGAGAATAGGACCCCTATTCTCCGCATATTTTGCGGAGAATAATTGACTTTTGCGGAGAATAGGACCATCCTTAGGCAAACGGAGCTTTTGCCGGTGACCCGCTATATTTATCAGATCCCAACATGGCCGGAATTTACCTGGAATGAGAAGGTGATTTCCGCTCATCTAAGTTCTATCCGACATAAACAAGGGATTTTTTCGGGCCAAATGCGGAGCATAGGATTCGAACAACAATCGGACACTCGAATAAGAGCCTTACAGGAAGAAATCGTTCGTTCCTTCGCCATCGAGGGAGAATCTCTGGACCCGGAACAAGTACGCTCTTCCATCGCTCGACACCTAGGGATAGAAAGCGCGGCAATTCCGGAAGAAGAACGCGAAATCGACGGGATCGTTGAAATGGCATTAGACGCCACCGAAAATCATTCCCATCCTCTTACCGAAGAACGTCTATTCTCTTGGCATTCCGCATTATTCCCATCTGGAAGAAGCGGATTAAAAAAGATCACCGTCGCAGATTGGCGCAAACCGGGATCGGATCCTATGTTAGTCGTTTCCGGTAAGATGGGGAGAGAAGTCGTGCATTACGAGGCCCCTAAGGCCAAAAGCGTTCCCAAGGAAATGAAAAGATTCCTGACCTGGTTTCGACAGGAAACCGAAATGGATTCCATTCTGAAATCCGCCGTTTCCCATTTTTGGTTTTTAACGATACATCCCTTTGAAGACGGAAACGGGCGAATCGCTCGGGCAATTTCCGATATGCTCCTAACTCGATCCGAAGAAGGTTTGCCCAAATTTTATAGCATGAGTTCCGGAATCCAAAAGGAAAGAAAGCAATATTATGAAATCTTGGAGTTTTCCCAAAAAGCGAATCTGGACATCACCCGATGGATCTCATGGTACTTGGATTGTCTAGGCAGGTCCATACAATTCGCCGAAGAAACGGTCGAACTAATACTAAAGAAAAGCGCTTTCTGGCATAAATACTCCGGAGTATCCCTGAACCAGAGACAAATCAAAGTCTTAAAGTGGGCTTTAGAAGGAACAAATGATCCTCTCACTTCCTCCAAATACGCCAAACTCACACATTCCTCCCAAGATACCGCGTCGAGAGATATCCAAGACTTGATTTCCAAGGGGATCTTAAAAAAGGAGAGCGCGGGCGGACGCAGCACTCATTATTCTCCTCTCCTATGACAGACTTCCATTTGGAGGAAATTTTTGCGGTGAAATCGCCACCCAAAGTGTAACCAAGTCATGTCCGGGATCGAATCCTTTTTCCGATGATCGCAGCAAAACCCGCAGTCCAATCCTCCCTCGAGGCGACATTCCTTCGTTTGGCGGACCTGGCCCGAAGAATCCCCGATCGAAATTATTCTCGCCCCCTCCCCTTATTGTCCGGTGCTACGATCGGGAAACAGATACGGCATTGTCTGGAAGTCGGCGAAGCGCTTCTAAACGGTTGGGAAACGGGTAGGATCTCCTACGATCGCAGAGCCAGAAATCCTATCTTCGAATCCTCCAATAGTGCGGCCTCTATTCGCTTGGAGGAACTCGCCTACGAACTGAAAGACAAGATCGGGGATAAGGAAATAACAGTGGCTCATATCTCTGATCCTGCTTCCGGTACGGAGGAGATTTCGGACTCTTCCTGGGAAAGGGAGTTATTATACGTTAGGGAACACACGGTCCACCATGAAGCCATCCTGAAAGTGGCATTACAGCACGACTTAGGATTCGACGATCTTCCGGAAAGTTTCGGATTCGCCGTGTCCACTCTGAGGCATCATATATCCGTAAATTCCTTCACTGCCTGGGACCCGGTGATATAAAGTCCATGTTAGAGGCTCAAACCGAAAAGGATTTATTAGAAAAATTTGATTCTATGGAGTTTTGGCCTAATTGGCTTCTATACCTCCCCCTTATACCGTATATCGCATTCCAATCTATTAGATCGATTCGTCGGGGATGCGTAAGTTCGCTGGGATTCGGATCCATCGCATCCGTAAATGATCGTATTCCTTTGGGAGGATTAATCGGAGAGTCCAAATCGGATATCCTGGATCATTTGGATCACAAATACGTTCTGCAATATCTTTCCGTTCCACGATCCCGGAAAAATCCGGAGGAGGTTCTCCGAAGAATGCAGGAAAACGGCCTGAATTTTCCGGTGATTTTGAAACCGGACGCAGGACAGAGAGGACAAGGGGTCAAAAGAATCGATGATGAAACTTCTTTACGGAGAGAATTAGAAAATTCTTATGTGGACTCGATCATACAGGAATTTCATCCGGGCCCATTCGAAGCCGGTATTTTCTATTATAGATTGCCTGGAGAACGAACTGGAAGAATATTCTCCATCACTAGAAAAGTATTTCCCTTTCTGATCGGAGACGGCCATTCGAGTCTATCGACTTTAGTGGATTCTCATCCTAGATTCAGAATCCAAAAGGAAGTATTTAAAAAACGATTCTCCTCCGTCTGGAACCAAATTCCTCCGCCGGGAGAAAAAATCCGACTCGCGGAAGCGGGCAATCATTGCCAAGGAACCTTATTCCTAGACGGGTCCGAGTGGATCACCCCCGAGCTAGAAGAGAAAATCGACCAAATCTCCTCCCGGTTTCCAGGATTCCAATTCGGGCGCTACGACGTTAGATTCTCCTCCTTGGGGAAATTTCTAAAAGGAGAAGATTTACATATCGTGGAACTGAACGGTGTAACTTCCGAATCCACAAACATATACGATCCTCGTTTCTCCATCCAGGAAAGATACGCGATCCTCTTCAGACAGTGGGGCTTATTGTTTCGGATCGCAAGAGGCTCAACGGGAAGAAGAGCCGGATTCCTGGACATATTTGGGGCGATCTTCCGATTTTATCGTGAAAATCGAGGGGTCTCCCGGATTTCTTCCTGAAAATCGAGTGGAAAATTTGTTTCCTATTCTTCCAAAACGGTTCCATATGTTAGCAGTTTAAGCCCGGAGGAAAGTATGAAGCATCGTTTTTTTCAGCTGATCTATCTAATATTCGGAGATCCTAAAAAAAACTCTCTGGAGCATAGGCTCTTCAATGCCATCTCCTTCGTTAACGGAAGCTTAAACATAGTAGGATCCGTTTTTCTGGAAGACCAGGAATATTATTATCGTATCATAGCCTTGAATCTAATCTCGGGAATCGCACTTTTAGCGATGTATTATTATTCCCGAGTCAAAAGCGTTTACTATGCCCTGTTCTGGCCACTGAATCTTACGATTCTTTTTTATCTTTCCTCCCTTTGGTTTTTGAACGCGGGATCCCAGGGAGGAAATCACTACTATTTCATTCCCGCCCTGGTAATAGCTACTATTCTCCTCAGAAATCATAACGTTTTCGTTATATACGGACTCTACGCATTTGTCACCGGATTTCTGTATTTCGTAGAATTCATCCATCCGAACTTTATCGTGCCCCATGCGAATAGAAACGCGATGTATATGGACCTCGGAGGAAACTATATCTTCGTGCAAATTCTTACGGGAATACTGATATTTATTCTAAGTCGAAATCTGAACATAGAGAGAAAAAAATCAGATAACCTGCTACGGAATATTCTGCCCGAACAGATCGCGGACGAATTAAAGAGAAACGATACGGTAAAGCCGAAGAGATACGATAGCGTAACGGTACTTTTTACGGACATGGCGGGATTCACGAATATTGCGGAGAAGATGAGTCCGGAAGAACTCGTAGGAGAATTACATTTCTTCTTCGCGGAATTCGATAAAATCGCGGGAAAATATCACATGGAAAAGATCAAAACGATCGGAGACGCCTATATGGCGGCCGGAGGACTTCCGGAACCGAATCATACTCATGCGATCGACGCGGTACTTTGCGGCCTCGAATTCCAGGAATTCATGAAAAGACATAAGGAAGAGAGAACCAGGTTAGGTCTTCCTACATGGGAGCTAAGATTGGGGATTCACACCGGTAGCGTCGTCGCAGGAGTCATCGGGACGGAGAAATTCGCCTATGACATTTGGGGAGACACGGTCAATACGGCGAGCAGAATGGAAAGCTCCGGTCTTCCGGGAGAAGTGAACATCTCTAAGCAGACCTTCCATTTGGTCCGGGACCAATTTCTTTGCGAATCCAGGGGTTTAATCAAAGCAAAGAATAAAGGTGAAATCGAGATGTTTCTAGTGAAGGGCCTAAGATCCGGAGGAATTGACCAAAATCAAACAGCAGTTTCCGTCTAGAATTTTGCGGGGAAAATCATAGATCCTTGACCGATTGGTCCGGGCGAAGAACTTAAACCAACCAGTTTTTCTGCCCATGAATTTCAATAGCCTCGGATTTCTGATTTTCCTTAGCGTCACTTTTTTTCTCTATTATCTTCCCTTTCTGAAAAGATTCCAACTCCTAATCGTCGTAGGAGCGAGTTTCTATTTTTATGCGTATTCCGACCCTTGGTTATTGATACTACTGCTCTTTTCCATATTCTGGAATGCGAGTATAGTGTATCTGATCCAGACTCCGGATTTCGCAAAAAAGAAACTGGTTCTGGCGCTCGGGATCGTTCTGAACCTAAGCGTATTATTTTTCTTTAAATATAGCGGGTTATTCGCCAAGACCTTCCTCGGAAGTTCGGGAAACGCGGGACTCCATTGGATTTTCCTTATCCCTTTGCCTATCGGGATTTCCTTTTATACCTTCCACGGTATCAGCATGGTGGTGGATTTCTATCGTATAGGCCCGGATATCATGAAAGAACGCGCTTCGTATCCGAATCTTCTGCTGAAATCTTCCTTATACATCAATTTCTTTCCCCAATTAGTGGCCGGTCCCATCGTCAAGGCAAAGGAATTCTTCCCTCAGATCCGATCCAAAGAGTTTCGGGATATCCCCTGGATAGAGGCTACAAAGACCCTAATTTTAGGTTACTTTTTAAAATCCGTACTCGCGGACAATCTGAACGACTTAACTTTCGTGATAGATTTCCCGTATAACGCACACCATTCTTCCTGGGTATTACTGCTTTTAATCTTAGGATATTCCGCCCAGATCTTCGCCGATTTTGCGGGATATTCTCTGATAGCGATAGGCACGGCGCTTCTCTTCGGCTATAAACTTCCTATCAATTTCAATTTTCCTTATATATCCTCCAGCTTTTCCGAGTTTTGGAGAAGATGGCATATTTCCTTATCCACATGGCTGAGGGATTATCTCTATATCCCTTTGGGCGGAAATCGAAAAGGAAACTTTCGGACCTATTTAAATCTCTTTCTTGTTATGGCCTTGGGCGGCTTGTGGCACGGAGCGGAATGGAGGTATATGGTTTGGGGGATCGGTCACGGACTCTTGCTTCTTTTGGAAAGATTTTTGGAGCAGAATCTTCCGTTCTCTCTTCCTGCAACTCGCATAGTTTCCTACCTCAGGGCGACTCTGGTTTTCCTATCCGTTTCCGTTCTATGGTTGCTTTTCCGTCTTCCCAACTTCGAGGTTGCGGTTAAATATCTCGGTCTGATAGGATCCAATTGGAAAGTGGCTCCGGATTGGGAGTTGCTCTCTTTTCTGATCTTCTTCTCCATTCCGGTGTTTTTATACCATGCTTACGGTTGGCATAAGGAAAAATACTCGGAGAAAACGAACGAATGGGTTTCTTCGGCGGGATATGCGGTATTACTTTTCCTGATTTTCCTGAACAAAGGGCCTTCGGCTTCCTTTATCTATTTTCAGTTTTAGCATTATGAAATTTTACTTAAGATTAATTTTATTCTTCTTCATCTTCCTGGGAGGTTATTCCCTATTGTTGGGATTCGCAACTCCCTCCCGGATCCCCAAGCAAAGCTGGTGGCAGCACAATCGCATGCGAGCGGAAGCGTTTCTAACCGAAGGAAAAAATGCGGAGTATATTCTTACCGGATCCTCCATGTCGGATAGAATGATACCGGATAAGAATTCCCGTTGGTTCAATCTTTCCCTAGTGGGAGAAGGAGCTCTCACCGGACTATCCCTTCTGGCAAAATCCGATCTTTCTCCCAAATTCGTACTCATCGAAGTCAATCAACTTTCCGTAAAAGAGAATTCCAAGTTTGCCGAGGAGAATACGGAAGAATTCTTCGTTTTCACCCATAGAAAATTGCCCATCCTTCTTTCCGAGAACCAACCTTTCAATTTCCTTGCAGGGCTTTTCTTGGATCTCCCCTCTCATTTACCCTGGTTAAAAATGGGTAATCCGACGACAACGTCGCCTTCTCCCACAAATACCGATGCGGAAAAAAAATTGAAGGCGGAACATTTGGAGGAAACGATCCGTTGGTACGGAGCTCCCGTAGAGCAAAGCAAATTAAAGGAAAGGGTCGAATCGGTTCGTAGTTTCCTGGACGTACTGAGTAAAAGAGGAGTTCGTCCTATCTTCTTCGAAATTCCCATGCACCCCAAAATACTCTCCTCTCCCAAAGAGACAAGGACCAGAGAAACTTTCCGCGAGAATTTTCCCGAATCCGAATATATCTGGTATTTCGCAAAGAAAGGCCCGTATGAGGATAGCGACGCTTTGCATCTAACTTACCCCGAGGCCAATCGATTCTTCGCGGAACTAAAGGAATATGCAGAATCCTTAAAATAATCGTTTAGAACCCCCGCATAATAGCTCCTTCGTTTCGTGCAGGATATCCTACAAACGTTTAATATTTTGTGCAGAATCGCGTGATTTCGATCCAGCGCCTCTTTTAGCGGTTTGACAGCCTTCCGAAATATCGGAATTTATATCCGTTATGACGGATATATCGAGAATATATAAGAATACAGTTTGGAGCGATTTCCGAACGATTCTCACCCAAATATTCATTTTCCGTATGGAAGATTGATATGGGGAAATCCGCAGAAACCTCCCCACATACGAACGGAAGCGCGAGAAAGCCCGGGGCAGAATACGTAAGAGCGTCGGAAGATTCCGACTTCCAAGAAGAAGAGGGACTATCCACTTCCGTGGGTAGGAACCTTTTCGAACTCAGATCCAGATCCGGCCTTTCCTTGGAAAAACTTTCCGCCATATCGGGTGTGAGTCGTTCCATGCTTAGTCTTATCGAAAAAGGCAAATCAGTCCCGACGATTAACGTGCTTTGGAGAATCTCCCGAGCGATGAACGTTTCCTTTTCCAGCCTATTAACCGCGGAAGAAAATAAAACCGCTCAGATTCTGAAACTCGAGGATGCGAAATTCCTATCCTCCGGCGACGGGAAGTTCGTATCCAGGGCCCTATTTCCATTCGACACGCATAAATCCGCGGAATTCTACGAACTCAAGATAGCCCCCGGATATACCGAGAAAGCGGTGGCCCATCCCCCCGGAACATTAGAGAATCTTGTTATAACCGAGGGCAAGTTGGATGTATCCGTCGGGCGTAAACTTTTTCGGTTGGAAAAAGGAGATTCGTTCTTTTTCGAGGCGGACATCGCCCATTCTTATCATAACCCGGGAAAGATTACCTCGTTTTTCTATCTCGTAATGACCTATTCCAAAAGCTTAACGGATCCGGATCGAACTACCGAGAGAAACGGACGGAATTTGGGAGGTTGATCCATTGAGCGCACGGAACGGAAAAATTATAAATTCATGAAGTATGTAAAAGAGGTGAATCGTATGAAAAAGATTCTTTTAACGGCGTCGGCTTTCAGCCTACTCCTTATCGCGGCCACGAGCATCTGGGCGGCTCCCGAGGACGCCGTCGTAGATACTGAATGGCTGAGTAAAAACCTGGAAAACCCTAAGGTTCGCCTGATCGAAGTCAGCGTGGATCCGGGAGTCTACGAGAAAGGGCATATCAAGGGTGCCGTAAATTTCCGTTGGCATACCGATCTTGTAGACCAGCCCAAACGGGATATAGTCGGGAAAGAAAAGTTCCAAGAACTCGCTTCCAAGGCGGGAATCTCAAACGACTCGACGATCATTCTTTACGGGGACAATAATAACTGGTTCGCAGCCTGGGGAGCCTGGATCTTCAATTATTACGGTCACAAGGATGTGCGAATTCTTAACGGAGGAAGAAAGAAATGGGAATTGGAAAAAAGACCTCTATCTTCTGACACTCCGAATCCTTCCCCTTCTTCTTATAAGGTCGCGGTAGAGAATAAGAAACTCAGAGCCAAACTTCCGGACGTTTTGAAAGCCGTGGAGTCCAAGAATAAATTCTCCATTCTAGATATCCGTTCTCCCGACGAATACAGCGGCAAGATCTTCGCTCCTCAAGGAATCCAAGAGCTTTCCATTCGTGCAGGGCATATTCCCGGTGCGATCAATCTTCCTTGGGCAAAAGCGGTGAATCAAGAGGACGGAACCTTCAAGTCCGTGGCGGAATTAAAGAAACTCTATTCGGAAGCGGGAATCGACGGCTCCAAACCGGTGATCGTATATTGCAGAATCGGCGAAAGGTCCAGCCACTCCTGGTTCGTTCTCTCCAAACTATTGGGGTACGATGCAAGACAATACGACGGATCCTGGACAGAATACGGCAACGCAGTAGGAGTTCCCATAGACAATCCGTCAGGCACCGTTTGGACCGGTAAATGAAGGAGGAGAATGTCTCCCCTATTGATCGAAACTAACGTGTCCCAAGAAGAAAGAAAGAAACGATTAGGATATTACGGTTTCGGCCTGATCGCTTTTTCGATTCTTTCCTTCTCGTATCTTCTCCATATCCGGGAAGGCTACGGTAAAGACTACTCCTTCAGTGCCCTTACTGGAGGAGCCTTGGGGTTTATCATGCAGAGATCGCGATTCTGCTTTTTCTGTAATTTCAAGGATTTCATACTTCGAAAGGAAACCGAAGGAATACTCTCTATTCTTTCGGCTCTCACGGTATCTACGATCGGATACGGCGCCATTTTCGGGGCTTGGATTCCTTCTCCAGAAACGGGATATCTTCCGCCTAACGCGTTCATCTCTCCGGTGCATATCCATCTTCTTTTGGGCGGATTTGCCTTCGGATTGGGCATGTCCTTCTCCGGATCTTGTATTAGCGGTCATTTGTATCGGATCGGAGAAGGTTCCTTAGGTTCCTGGTTCGCCTTATTAGGGAGCGGAATAGGCTTCATTCTGGGTTTCCTTTCCTGGAATTTCTTCTACTTAGAATGGGTGGCGGAAGCTCCGATCGTCTGGTTGCCGAAACATTTCGGCTACGCAGGCTCCCTGTTAGTGTGTCTAGGAATTTTTTTCTTTCTGGCAGTCTGGGTCGCGCGCAAGGGATCCGGATCCAAGAATGCATTCTACTATGCACCCTTTCCTGCCAATTTACTCGAAAGACGATGGCCGGCATGGGTGGGAGGAATCGGTGTAGGAATCGTTTCCTTACTTTACTATTTCAGAGTCCGCCCCATAGGGGTAACTTCCGAGATAGGTAGGTTGAGTAGGGATTTCGGAAATCTACTAGGAGTGATTCCGACTCGCTTAGAAGGACTGGACTCTATAGCGGGATGTGCGACCACAGGAGAAGTCTCGCATCTCTTTACGATCAACGCGGTCTTTACGTTGAGTCTGATCTTAGGCTCCTTCGGATCCGCGATCGGAGCCGGACAATTCCGACTGAATATCGGAGAAGCCCCCTTCGTAAAGTCCCTATTCTCCTTATCGGGTGGGATTTTACTAGGATGGGGGGCCATGGTCTCAGTGGGTTGTACTTTCGGAACATTCTTCTCGGGTGTGTCCGCGCAATCCCTTTCCGGTTTCGTATTCGCAGCCGGACTCATTCCGGGGATACTTTCCGGATTGGCATTATTGAAAACAAAATCGTAGGAACAAAACAGAGGTATAATTCCATGAGAACCAAAGTATTTGCAGTATTTTTAATTCTTTCTTCCCTATTCTTGGGATGTGGAAAGAAAGAAGCCCCTAAATTACCCGGAGACAGAAAATCTCTTAAGATAGGAATCTGTCCCGGACCGTACGGAGATTTGCTGAAGAAAGCGGTCTTCCCCGCTTTGGAAAAGAAAGGATATAGCCTGGAGATTGTCCAATTCAGCGATTATATCCAACCGAACCTAGCCCTCTCCTCAGGTGACATCGACGCGAATCTTTTCCAGCATGTTCCTTATCTCAAAAAATTCACGGCTGATAAAGGTTTAAAATTAGCGGCAATCGTAAATGTTCCTACGGCACCTATGTCCGTATTCGCCGGAAAGACCAAGAATCCTAAGGATATCAAAGAAAAGGCGTCAATCGCTCTGCCGAACGATCCGACCAACCAACTTAGGGCATTGAAACTATTCCAAGAATTAGGTTTCATTAAAGTGAATCCGGATGCGATTCCTACCAAAGCTTCCTTGAGCGATATAACGGAGAACAAAAAGCAGATCCAATTCCTACCTTTGGAAGCGGCCCAACTCCCTAGGTCCTTGGAAAGCACTGATTTCTCAGCCATCAACGGAAACTTTGCGATCGCTTCCGGTTTGGATCTGACCAAGGCCGTGATCCTTGAAACACTTGCGGAAGAGCATAAGAATATCATAGTGGTTCGAGAAGACGAAAAGGACTCCGTATTCGCGAAAGATATCGTCGCCGCGGTAAAATCTCCGGAATTCGAAGCCGTCATCGACAAAGAATTCAAAGGATTCCAAAAACCGGAATGGTTCGGAAAGAAGAATTAAACGAAAGTTCGGAAACTATATTAGAATTTCGGAACGTCTCTAAGGCGTTTCCGAAATCGGTTTCTCCCGCCGTAGAGAACGTCTGCTTAAAAATCGGTAAAGGCGATATCTTCGGAGTCATCGGAAGCACCGGAGCCGGAAAGAGCACCCTACTTCGATTCGCTAATCTTCTGGAAATACCCGATTCGGGCGAAATCTATTTCGAAGGTCGGGACGTTTCCTTCTTAAAAGGCAAAGAACTGAAAAAACACCGCTCCGGAGTCGGGATGGTATTCCAACAATCCCACCTGATCTCGAATCGTAAAGTATTCGATAATATAGCCCTCCCCTTGAAGGCCGCGGGATGGGATAAGAAGAAGATCCGAGAAAGAGTGAAGGAACTCCTAGGTCTTATCGGCCTGGAGGAAAAAGAAGAATCCTATCCCAATCAATTGAGCGGAGGGCAAAGACAAAGGGTGGGTATCGCAAGGGCCATCGCCAACCATCCCCATCTGCTGCTCTGCGATGAACCTACATCCGCCCTAGATCCGGAAACCACTCGCTCCATTCTCGCACTTCTAAAGGATATCCATCGCAAATTTTCCATTACAATCCTGATTGTGACCCACGAAATGGAGGTTGTTCGAGAGATCTGCGACTCCGTAGCGGTTATGGAAAAAGGAAGAGTTGTAGAGGTAGGATCCGCCTATTCATTGTTTGCGGATCCGACAGAGCAAATTACGAAAAAGTTAACAGGCGGAGTCCTTGCCGCTTCCATTCCGGCCGAAACGCTTTCTCACGCTAAAGGTAGACTATTAAGGGTCGTGCTTAGAAACGAAACCGCCAAGGAACCCATTCTCGGCAAAGTAATCCGAGCTACGAATATAGTGCCGAACATTCTACACAGCAAAATCGAGTACATATCAGGTCGACCGATAGGGGTCTTTTATTTGGAGACGGATAAGGACGACGGAAGCACGGAAACGATCCGTTCCGCATTCGTACGATACGGAGCGGAAGTGGAGGAAATTTTCCAATGAGTTTGGAAAAATGGCAGGAACTCCTACCGGATTTAGGATCCGCGTTCGCACAGACTTTTCTCATGCTGGGAATTTCCCTCGGAGCGGCGCTCTTATTAGGAATCCCTTTGGGCTTTCTGATCTACCTGACTGATAAAGGCTTATTTCTTAAGAACAGAATCCTAAACGCGATTCTAGGCGGCGCCGCGAATCTGATTCGCTCCATACCGTTCGTAATTCTTCTCGTTGCATTGATTCCGATCACGCAATTTTTGACCGGAACCACGATCGGCCCCTTGGCTGCCTCCGTTCCCCTTTCTGTGGCTGCGATTCCGTTTCTCGCAAGACTCGTAGAAACCGCTTTGAGAGAAATTCCTGAAGGAGTATTGGAAGCAGCCGTTTCCACAGGAGCGAGTCTAACGCTCATCATAAAGGAAGTTTTGATCCCCGAGGCCTTACCGGGAATTCTCTCCGGCGTTACCGTAACTACGATCAGTCTTTTGGGATATTCGGCGATGGCGGGGATCGTAGGAGGCGGAGGCATAGGAGATCTGGCCATACGTTTCGGATATTACAGATACGAGGACGATATCATGTTCTCCACTGTTCTCGTTCTCGTGGTATTAGTGCAGACTTTCCAATGGGTAGGAGATCTACTCAGAAAAAGAAGCGACAAACGAGTGCGCCATTAAGCGGATAAAAAGAATCCGCAGAATCTGCGGATCAAATGACTGTGGTAACTTCCGGAAGCCGATTCATGAACCGTTCGATTCGCGGAAATCATTGCAGATTCAAAAAACCTAATGGTCGAAGGCTCCCAAAGAAATCCATTCTCCTCCGGATTTTTTATACCGTAGAATACCCTCCAAAGGCACGATCTCTCCCGTCTTTCCGTCGTACCAACGGGAAGACGACAAATTCGCCAATAAGGAGAACTGGTATAATCTTTCCGCGTCCTGAGGATTTGTGGAATTCCGCATCACCCAACCCACGTATTCCCTATGGTATTTTCCTTCTTGTGCATAATGCACGTAATTGCGGATATCCTCTTTCAACTTTACCCTTGCGTTAAACGGAACATAGAGCAGCTCAACGTTTCCGTCGGGACCTGCTTCCCGTATTTTAACGGGAACTCCGCATTCCATACCTTCCACAGTGCCGAAAAGAGAGAGTCCCTTCTGTAAATCCGATTTACTCCGCTGATTTCCGATCTCTCCTCCGCAGGAGATCAGAAAAATCAATATATAAATCCCGATTCTTTCCGCTTTACTGAATTTTCGCCCGGACATAGATTCCTCCTCAATGTTTTCCCGGAACTAAAGGAGTGTTCCTTCTTTCGTAAAGAATGTATGCTTCCAACGCGATCATCTTAGGATCGTCGTAGGCCAGGCGTTTCCCTTGGAGAGGGTTTTCGATGCACCAATTGATCATTTCCCTTAAAGTGGAAACCTTTCCGATCTGCTTTTGGAATTTAGGATAAGTCTCCGGATGAGTGTTGGTCGCATTGGGATGGCACATCGCGCATTGCACCGTATTTCCTCCCAACTCGGGTCCGTGAAAAAGTTTTTCTCCCGTCTTCACGGTTTCCATAAAGGCCGCGTTCCATTTTTCCTCGTTGCCTTTATTCCAATCATCCCCGAAAACCAAGGAGACGCTTACCGCAAGAAGGAATACGGGAAATGCCAGTCGAATCGTTTTACCGATATTCCTTTTCTTATCGAATCCGTTTAAATCATTCATAAGAATCTCCTAATAATGTGTCTGGGGAAGAATCCTAGACTCCAATTTCTGGTAGGTGGAATCCACCGGATGCCCCTGAGAATCGTCGTATTTCACCACCCGATCCTGATTTTCCCAAAGTTTATAATGCATCTCTTCCCTGGCATTGTCCATGTTCACGAACGCCCAACCAGTGCCGTCCCTTTCATGAAAAGGATCCTGACGATTCATGAATACGGTCATCTTAGGAATATAATTAGGTTCCTGTTTGTAACTTTCCGGATAAGGCCAAGGCCAAGCCGTGGACATCAATGCGTAAAAGCTGATATTCTTGATTTGGTTATATAGAACCTGATGCACATGTCCGTGAAAAACGGTGACGTTATCGAACCTTCGAAGAACGGACTGGATTTTTTCCGCATCGTCCGTCCAAAAATTCCAAGGCTTATAAATCTTATAAAGAGGAGAATGGGACAGGATGATCAACGGCGTTCCGCTCTTCAACGCTTCCAAATCCTTTTCCAACCAGGAGATTTGTTCTTCGCCCACCATAAAAGGAGATCCGTTGGGGTTATCCAAGCGGGCCATCTCGTTCATCCTTTCTGCAGGAGTCTTCCATCTATTGATCCAAGTATCGTAGGTAAGAATACTATTCAGGACCACGAAGTGGACGCCTTTATGATCGAAGGAATAGTTCAACTTGCTGATCTTATCCTGCCAATACGCTCCCAAATCCAAATAATAGTCGTGTTCCCCTATCACATATTTCACGGGAACTTTCAACTTGGAAAGAAGCTCCATCCCGTGATCCAGCTCCTCCCTTTTTCCAAGCTGTGCCAGATCCCCGCCGAATACCGCGAAATCGGGACGAGGAAACATGAGATTCACCGTTTCGATCGCCTTTAAAAGCCCGCTATCGAAATTTCGAACGAAATTATTTCCTTTAATATGCGTTAGGTGAGGATCGGAGATGAAGGCAAAGGTAAATTTCTCATGAGTACCCTTTCCTCGTCCGCCCCCGCAGGCGATCTCTACGAGGCTCATGGGCACGATGCTTGCCGCGAATAAACCTCCCGCTCCCCTCAAAAAATCCCCTCTGCTGAATTTTCCCTCTTTCATTTCCCCACTCCTCCGATTTTCGTTCGGACCTTTCCTTATTTAGGCAGACTCGGTAGACGCGAACTGGTTAAGGACTTCAAAAAAGCGACGAGATCGGCCTTCTCTCCGGCGCTTAGGCCGAGAGGTCGAATCCCGCTCGCCAAAAAGGGATTCGATTCTCCTCCCTTATCGTATAATGCGATTACCTGCTCCAAACTCGTGAGACTTCCGTCGTGCATATAAGGAGCAGTGAGAGCGATATTACGTAGTGAGGGAGTCTTGAAGGCACCAAGGTCCTCGTTCTGCCCCGTCACGGAAAATCTCCCGAGTTCCGAAGATTCCAAGTTCGTAAGAATCTCCTCGTCGGAACTCGAGGTCGCTCCCGGAGACTCCGAACGTTTGCGTAGGATCTCCTCCAATTTCGGTTGGATACGCTTGAAGCCGACTCCCAGATTATGGAATTTATCGTCGGTAAAGATCGCATTCTTCTCTCCGATCATATGACAGTCCTGGCAACGTCCCTTGCCTAGATACACGTCCAGACCTCGGATGGCCGAATCGGAAAGAGCCTTGGGATCGTTTCCATAACGGTATCTATCGAAGGAAGAATCTCCCGAGATAATCGTTCTCTCGAAAGAAGCGATTGCCATTGCCACCCGATCGATATCGATGGAATCCTTTTCGATTCCGAATACGGTACGGAATCTATAAACGTAATCCTCGTCGGAACGGACTATTTTGAGCAGATCTTCATGACTGGATAAGCCGTGTTCCACGGGATTCAGTAAAGGATCCTTGGACTGCCCCTCCAAATCTCCCCTTCGTCCATCCCAAAATTGTGTCTTATAGAATGCTGCATTCAAAACAGAGGGAGCGTTTCTAGTTCCTGTAAGATTTTTGATTCCTTTCGAGACCTTAAGTCTATCCGTAAATGCAAGATCCGGTTTGTGACAAGTAGCGCAAGAAACCGTTCCATCCGCACTAAACCGAGTATCCGAATATAATTTTGCGCCCAAAAGAATCTTATCCTTGGACTGAGGATTGTTCTTAGGAATGGGAAGATCGGGAAGACCTAATATTCCGGTGGATTCATAAATAAATTCCGCGGCAGCGCCTTCTTTCTTTTGCTTATCGCAAGCAAGTAAAATGAACTCCGCAAGCAGGATACAAAATAAAACCGATAAAATCCGATACAGTCTTGGCACTTGCATAATAGTAACACGATAAGAGTTCTAAATTTAGAATAATTCTTATAGCAACGCAAGTCAATAGAGGAGATGCAAAAAATGTTAGTTTAAAGAAAATTTTATAAAAAATTAAAATAACAGCATGAAACATATAAAACATTCGCTATATATAACATATGAATATATACGTTATCCTAAATCTACTGCCAATAAGTCTCCCCGTCCACAAATAAGAATCCGTTTTATTCTTAAATCGAACAGCTCCTACATTATACATGTGTATCCCTTATAACAGAAAACGCTACACAACCTGGAAGGACTACTCATTCGACTTTCAAAAAGCAAACGCTTCCAATTCGACATCCAACCCTCAAAAAGAATATTATGATTTATTTATATACAATTCCGTCCATGAATACTTCGACAACGATCCTATGCTCTAATCCCCAAATCCAAACCGAACACACTCCCTAAGAGTTCCGCCAAGGGTCATCCGTCCCGCAAATCCATTATACGAATGCACAATGGATCATGCGAATCCCTGTAATTTCTCACTGTTCTTCCATTATTAGAGATGAAAATCCGTTATTACGGATATAATTTCCGGCATGTCAAACAGCATTTTACAGAAAGAATCAAGCAAAGTTCATAAGGAAGTGATCGAGGCCAACCAAAAGTACGTCTCTGAATTCGGGAAAAAAGGGGAATTGCCCCTCCCCCCGGGCAGGAGTTTCACAATTCTCACCTGCATGGATGCAAGACTAGATCCCGCAAAATACGCGGGACTCTCCGAAGGGGACGCACACGTTATCCGAAACGCAGGAGGAAGAGCGAGCGACGACGCAATCCGCTCCTTGATCATTTCGTATAAACTTTTAGGCACCAAAGAATTTTTCGTAATCCATCATTCGGATTGCGGTATGCAGCTATTTACGGATCCGATCATACGCAACCTTCTCGCGAAAAGCCTGAAGACCGCCACAGTAGACGCGAACGGATGGAGAAACTTGGAAGAATCGGGAGGTTCTGACGAGGCAAAATACATTCCATTCCTGACTTTCGAAGATTTGGAGAAAAGCGTGATCGACGATGTGAAAAGAATCAGAAATCATCCTTTGATTCCGAAAGATATTCCCATCTACGGATATTATTACGACGTCAAAACCGGAAAACTCGTGGAAGTGGGAGAAGCCACGAAAATCGGAAGAGCGACCTAATTTGAAAATCGATTAGAATCTTCTCCACTCTAAATTCCGCACACGGTATCCCATCCCCTCAATCGGATGCCGTGTGCGGAATCTCTTTTGTTCAGAACGAAAAAAGTTTCATATGCGGACGGAATAACCGAAAGACCAGATGATACTATGCAAAGGAATCTTCTGCTCCAAATGATGATTCACTAACGCTTGCTTGAGGTTAGGATCCAGATTCGAATTCTCTATCGCATTCAGCATATAACTATTCGTGAGCCCGTAGCCCTTGGAAGGATCCGCGGTTAGACCGTCTCCGGAATTGGAAGTCAGCGGTTGCACCCAAGTGGCTCCCGGAACCGTTCCTATATTCTGAGCCCCCACCGAATTCGGATAATAATAGTTATTATCTATCATATAAGTATTCGGCCGATACACGTCGGTAACCGAAAGAAAGAAGGCGAGATACCGCACGACTACCTTGTAATCTATATTCTTAAAGCCGGACCGTTTATCTATATTATCGTTGTAATACTGATAACCGAAATCCACTCCTGGCTGGACCCTGAAATCCTTAGTTATCTCGTACTCGTGGTGCATGGAGAAACGGTGGAACATGCTTCCGTTAAACCCGTTCGTAGGATATCCGGATTCCTGGTCCTTCTCTCCTCCTATGCTCGAACCGCCGATCCTTTCGGAAGTATAGCGAATATTATACGCGTAAGTAGGATTCACATATTTGAATACTGGCAAAGCCCAACCTACTCCGATCAGTCCCAAAGCGAAGCTAGGCTGACTACTGGAGACGTAAATCCAAGATACATTCCAATCTCCTATCCTAGATGTAGACCATTTATAATTCACTACGGTAGCAACAAGTTCTCTGAGTCCCGTAGGCTCTTTTCTCTTACGATACGTATTCGAATCCTGGATAGCGGTTTCCGCGTCTACTCCGGGACCGTAAGGTCTGGATTGGTACACGCCGTCCACGTCTCGATTGGTTCTCGAAGTTAGAGGAGAAGAATCCCTTACGGTAAGAGTCAATCCTTCCAGAGGAGTTTGGATATTTGCCGACGTATCCAAAATAAGAGATCCGGGAACGCTGGAATACGATACATCGTTTCTACGTGCGTATCCGTTTCCGAATAAACTGTTCCCGTTGATGAAGATATCGTTGGTTAGGGATTGGGTCCAAATCAAATCGAAATGTTTCTTCGGTCCGGGACCGGGAATCGTAGCGATTTTATCGCCGGGAGCGAGCTCCTCCGATTTAGTAATCGCTTCTATATCGGATTTGCGAATACGGACCGGAATCGAATCCTCTAAACTGAAAATATAGGAATCTTCCGCTTCCTTTTCCATTTTCAGGTTTTTAAGAATCTTTCCAGACTTCAATTTTACCTCGTCTCCAAGCACTTCGGAAAAACCGAAAGCGGAAAGACTCAGGATAGAAAATACTTTCAGAGCATGATGGAATGTTTTCGTCGCGTCCAAGGCAATCCTCCTACAAAGCCCCTTCTCTTCATGCAGGAATCACCTGTAAGAAGCCTTAGGGAAGCTTTGCTATATAGTTCAATACTTTTTGAACTTCAAAACTTAGAAAGTGCTTGTCAATCTTTTGTTCAAATATTATTGAACTAATAGGAGGAATTGTCGAAAAAAAGCACATGTCCAAAATTCCACCCCATCCGGGCCCGGACCAGATCGAGCTTTCCTCGATCTTCGAAGCAGTAAGCGATCCGATCCGTCGTAAAATTCTATTGAAACTATCGGAACTAGGAGAAGCGAATTGCTCCACGTTTCTGATCTACGCTCCCAAAACGAATATCTCCTATCATATCTCTAAATTGAGAGAAGCGGGAATCACACATACCCGCTTGGAAGGAACACAAAAGTTTCTAACCATAAGAAGCGAAGACTTGGAGAAAAAATTTCCGGGTCTTTTAGAGACGATTTTAAGAAGCGCCAGACTAGAAGAATCGGAAGCCCAACACAAGCCCTGATCCTTTCCTGTTATTTCGAGCTTCTCATCAAATCCAACCCTTGGGCCACGCTGACCTGGGGCAAATAACCCAATTCCGACTTGGCCTTATCTATACGAATGGTGCATTCTCTTCCCATGATATCGATAGGAAACCGCATCATGGGAGGTTCTTTAAGAATTCCTAAAATTCTCCAGATACCTTCCACTAAATAAGCGAGAGCGCTCGCAATGAATCCCGGAACTGACTTTGTAGGAAGAATGAGTCCTTGGGTGCCAAGCATGGCCGTTAAAAAGGAACGGACAGTCTGCACCTCGTCGTCCGTGATGAAATAGATTTGTCCGGCCTTGCCTTTCGTAAGCGCAAGCTCCGTCGCATGCACTAGATTGGGAATGCAAGTGACGGAAGTCTTGGCTCTGCCACCGTCTATCCAGAGGAATTTTCCCTCTTGCACCATCTTTTTGACCACTGGAAGAACGGAAGTATCTCCTGGCCCCCAAACCAAACGGGGGCGCAGAACGATCGTTTCGAAACCGGGAGAATTGGCGGCGACCACTCTCCTTTCCGCTTCCGCCTTGGTTTCGCTATAAAGATACGGAGTGTGCTTCGGGTAAGGATAAGACTCGTCGATATCGATCATGTCCTGGCCGTAGAACAATGCGGCTTCCGTTCCCATATGGATGAATCTTTTCACTCCCGCTTCCTTGGCCACGGAAATCAGATGAGAAGTTCCTTCCACGTTCCCATCCCAAAAATCTTTGCGAGTCCCCCAGGGACCGACGAAAGCGGCGCAGTGTATTATAATCTCCGTTCCTTTTAGATCCTCGGGACGAATCGAAGAAAGGTCCCCTCTGACTATTTCCAATCCTTGGGAACGCAAAGAAACATCCGTTTTTTCCGTACGAGAAAGAACTTTTACCTGATGCTTCCTTTGCAGATGTCGAGCGATCGCTCCTCCCACAAAGCCGGAAGCACCGGTGACAAAAATCTTCATATATTCTCCTATGGAAACTGCATCTTACGGGAGTCGCCACAGTAGAAGAATTTACAATCCCATCGATTTCGTCTTCCTAAATCGTAAGAGAAATAAATAATCCTGGAAAAGAATTAGAAGTATTTTGCGACCGCAAGAAAAAGAAAGCCGATTCCAGCATGCAGGACAAGATCCATTTGGTTTGGGAGACCATGGATTTACGGAGATCCGCAATACTCTCCTGCAATTTGGCCTGTCCCGCATACAATCGCGAGATTTCACGGTATACCTCCGACAATTTTTCATGGATTCCGGCAAAGCCTGCCTGCATCTCTGCTCGCAATTCGGCGATTGCCACCCAGAGTTTGCCCGTTTCTTCCATCAGTCTTTTTTCGAATTTATCGTTTATGGATTCTTTCATATTCTTTTTACCTACCGCATGAACTCGATTCAAAAGATCCACTAAAGAAGCTGTCCCTTCCTCTCCCAGAGAATCGCGGAGAGATTTCGGGACGACAGTAATAGTTTCCGGATCGTATGACATAGAATAAAACCTCCTAATGAAGAAGCGATCAATCGAAAATCGCATCTCCTAAAAAGGGCCGGGTCCTGGGGAAAGGATTATGGTTACGTTTTTTATAATATTCTTCTAAGAAATTTTCGAAAACTTATTCCGGAATTCCTATTCCATCAGTAATGTTCGGAATGTAAATTCCTTGACTCTCATAGAATTTAAAGTATTTAAAATCTATTTTTACTTATGTTTCGACCGAATGCAAATTTAGTATCATCTTCTTTTCAGAAGTTACGTTCTATAGCGGGAAATGTTTGCGTCTTAACATTTCTTTTTTCTGCGGATATATATGCGGAGGATGATTCCAAGAGGGAAGAAAGGAATCCGAAACAAAGATTCGAGCTTTTATTAAAGAGACAAACCTACCAATTCGTTCCCTATAATTATACTTCATACTCGGAAAGAACGAACCCGAATAGTAGCGTTCAAACCGAGCATTTACAACAAAACCGAAAAGTACTCGTTCCCGCAGTACTCAGCTATGAGAATTATGAAAAGAATTACAGAATCGAGACCGGTTACTACGAAGTAGAGTTAGTCAACCCCAATTCGAACGTAATTCGCACCGATACAAGAGGGATATCGGCGGAAAGATTCTATTATGCACCTGTAGCAAGATCCGAATTCGAAATCAACGGTTACAAGATTCTATCCGTAACGAAAGACTGGAATCTATATCTTGGCGGAGGGATTCGTAATATAAATAAATATACTTACGGCTATTATCTGTTAGACGGCGCCTTCCAGGAATATTTTTACACCTACGGCCCCCAGGCCTCTTTTCAAAGCAGATATCGATTCTATGAGAATATCACTTTCGCGTTCGGATTGGACGGCTTTTATACGGAAGGAACCAGGTTTTTTCGGAATCCTACCTTCTCTCCCTCTTCCATCACATTAACCAACGGTAGTGCGGGAACCAGAGGCATCTATAGAGGATTCGAGGCGGAAGTATCCTTGCAGTATCAATTTCATGAAAATATGAAATTTCAAATCGGATACAATCAAATCTCCTCCTATTTCAGCTATCTGCATTTCGACCAAATCAATGCGAAACTAGATTTTTCGAATCCAAGTATCTGGACGATTTCGAACGCTTCTAAAAGCGGAAACTACGAGATACTAAAGGGGTTCTTTCTGGGTTTTTCCGTCCTGTTTTAAGGCGAAAGGTTCCCTTGTATGACCCACAACGAACACATTTCCGAGTTGTCCTTCCTTCGAAAATCTTCTATACAGAGTATCCCGGTTCGATAGACTGAACTGGACTAAGTCAATGAGATTTCCGGGAATCATCTTTTTTCTCATTCTTACCTTCGGAGGTTGCCTATCCTCCGAAGATTCTTATTCTCCCGAAGTAAAACAAGGAATTCTGGATTTACGAGGTTGGAACTCCAACAATTTTCCCTCCGTTCCCTTGGACGGAGAATGGGAATTTACGGACGGACTAACGGATCCGAATACAGTCTCTTTAGGAGAAGGAAGCGGAACTATTTCGGTTCCGGATTCCTGGAATCGATTTCGGACAGGAGCCAAGGAACACGGAGGAGAAGGTGTAGGAACTTATCGTATCCTCATTCTACTCGATCGAAATCTGCCCCCGCTGGCTTTACAGTTAGGCGATATTTCCACCGCTTACAAGTTGTATGCAAACGGAATACTCCTACACGAGAACGGAAAAGTGGGAACGAGCAAAAAGGAAATGCTGCCTTCCTACAAACATCCGATCGTTTTCCTTCCGGAAGGAACGGACAAACTGGATCTTCGATTCCAAGTATCCAATTTTTATCATATAACCGGAGGAATTCGAAAGTCCCTATTCATAGGCCCGGCACTTTCCGTATTCGAATCCAAAAAATGGGAAGCCTCGCTGGGTTGGATGGTATTCGGCTCCACCTTTCTTATGGGGCTTTATCATTTAATACTTTTCGCAATGCGAAGAGTGGACAAATCCGCGATCTGGTTCGGACTTTTCTGCATAGATGTGAGCCTGAGGGGATTCTTCACCGGTTCCGTTTTCATATACGAAACTTTCCCGGATGTGTATTGGATACTGATCCATAAGCTGGACCTTTTGACTACGGTCGTTTCTCTCCCTCTATTTTCCAGGTTTCTGCATTCCGTTTTTCCCCAGGAATTCTCTCCGATCTTCGATAGAATATTTCTATGGATAGGGGCGATATTTGCGGCGATAGTAATCGCGCTTCCTTCTACGATTTACATGAATCTGATACGAATCTTCCAGCTCTGCCTGGGAGCCTCCACATTGTATTTCGCGGCGGTCATGATTCGATGTCTGTTTCGCAAAAGAGAAGGGTCCTTACTTTTTACCATCGGGGCCCTCATCCTATTCTTCACGACGATTAACGATATTCTAAATCAAACTCTTATAATAAAGACGAGCTACCTTGCGAACTGGGGGCTTCTCGCTTTCCTATTCTCCCAGACAGTAATGCTATCCATGCGCTTTTCCAACGCATTCGTAAGATTGGAGGAATTGCAAAAATCCCTGGAGAATAAGGTGACGGAAAGAACGAAGGAATTGGCGGAAGCCAAGATCGCCGCCGAAGATGCGAATTCCCTTAAGGACACTTTCATTTCCCTAGTCACACACGACCTTCGGTCCCCCATTGCGACTGTAATAGGCGTTTTGCAACTCATCAAAAACGACTACGATAAATTGGACGACAAATCCATCCTGGAATGGATGGACAGAGCGGAACAAACTTCCGCACAATCCTTGGAAATGATCTCCACTCTTTTGGATCTGAACCGTCTTCGTTCCGGCTCATTCCATCTGGAAAACAGCATGATCTATGTGTATCCGGAAGTGGAAAGGGTCGTCTCCAAGCTTTGGAGCCAGGCTCAGTCCAAGAATATCCGTATCGAGAACCGAATTCCGAGCGACGCTAGAATGAATGTGGACCGTTCCCTTCTCGCAGAAATCTTCATTAACCTATTATCCAATGCGATTAAGTTTTCCAGAGAAGGAGATTCGGTTCAGATCGAATTCTACTCTCGTCCGGACGCCGTGGAATTCGTGGTTAAAGACACCGGTGTCGGAATTCCAAAGGAAATGATTCCGAATTTATTCTCCACCGAAGTGAAATCCACCCGGTTGGGCACCATGAACGAAACCGGAACGGGCCTCGGGTTGCCTTTGGTGTATAGTATCATCAAGGCCTACCACGGAGAAATCAGCGTAGAATCGGAGATCCAAAAAGGAACGTTGTTTAGATTTACCATACCGCAACCCCAGGCGGGAGACCTTAGATCCTAATCCGGAGATCCATTACAAATATCGCAATTATCGCAACGGGTGAATTTTGCGTCGAAATATTCGTATACGAATTCCCTACGACAGACTTCGCTTTTCAGATACATCAGCATCTTGTACAATCGATTTTGAGCGGCCTTCTTTTTATCTTCCAAGAGTTTCGGATCCGAAAGAGTTTCAGGAAGAATATTCCGTAATCTCAAATTCCCCCTCTCCGTCTCTCCGCTTGTCACTCCGTGGCGATCGAATAGATTCAGAACCGTCTGCAATCTATGATCCCCTCGATTCTTATGCACGACTCTGGCTTGCAGGTCTTCGTAACTCAAAGAGGAAAGAGCTTCTCCCGTATGTTTCATAGTCTGGTATACTCTGGAAAAAAAGGCCGAGTCCGGATTTTGCCATTCGATAAAATCCATCAGTACAGCAAGATCGTCCTGATTATAGAAAAGCAAACATTCGGAAGGTTCTCCGTCCCGTCCCGCTCTACCGATTTCCTGATAATAGGACTCCAAAGAAGAAGGCAGTTCCGCGTGAATCACTCTTCGGATATCCGGTTTATCCACACCCATCCCGAACGCATTCGTCGCGAGTAAGAGTTGATCCTTGGATTTCAAAAAGGATTCCTGGATTCTCTTTCTCTTTTCCGGAGGCAATTGTCCATGGTAAATCCGATACGGAATCTTTTCTAGATCCAAGGCTTCTCCGAAACTTTCCAGATTTTTGATCAAATTGAAATAGACTATGGTGTTCTTTCTTTCTCCCTTCAACAAGGAAAGGATCTCTTTTCTCTTGGAAACAGGATCGGGAAAACTTCTGGCCTCCAAATACAAATTCGGCCTGCATATCCCTTCGTCGAAAATTTCCGTTTCGGATTCGGAAATTCCGATCTGTCGTAGGATGTCGCTCCGGATCTCCTTTGTGGCGGTAGCGGTCAAAGCCATCGTAGTGGGAAATTTTAGAATTTTACGAAATTCGGAAATTTTGGAGTAATCGGGACGGAAATCGTGCCCCCATTGGCTGACGCAATGGGCTTCGTCCACGGCCAAGAGGGAAACTTTACGATTTTGGAATATTTCCAAAAAGGCGGATTTACGGAATCTCTCCGGAGATACGTATAGTATCTTATAATTTCCCTGCTTTAAATTTTCATAACGCAGAACCCTTTCCTCTGCCGATAAGGAGGAATTGACGAACTCTGCGTCGATTCCGAAACGCTTCAACTTGTCCACCTGGTCCTGCATTAGAGCGATGAGAGGCGAAATCACGATCGTCAACCCTTCGGATAATAACGCGGGAATCTGGTAACATACGGATTTTCCCATACCCGTGGGCATGATCACAAGCGAGTGTTTTCCCTCCATAGTGCGGGTTATGATATTTTCCTGAGAACCTCGGAAGGCGGAAATTCCGAAAAGAGTTTTACATTCCGCAAGGGAAGACATGAATCCAGGATTCCCGGGCTCTTTGAAATGGGAAGCGATTTCGAAATTTCCTTCTAACAAGAAGATACGATGAAAAAAGCCCCGCCCTTCCCGCTATTTCGAGAAAGACGAGGCCCAATCCAAGGTAGAATCTATTTTTATCTAATCCTTATTTAGGGAGTCTCCGCGCAGTAGATACTCGTGTATCGATTGCTTTGCACGGTATGCTGAATGCAATAATTCTCCACCGGCGGCGGATTATTGGTCGGGTAATAATACGTAGCGGAAGTGGAAGTCAAATCCGCAGAAGTATAATCCCATGAATAGAAACTCTGATCCTGTCTTACTAGAATTCCGCAGGCCCAGCCTTCTCCCCAATAATCGTAAACGACCCTTCTATATATCCCGCTAAAGGTTCCGGAATTCGTTCTATGATATCCGGCAGGACAAGAAGCGCTAGGGTTCGTTCCGTTATTGAATACCGCATTCGAATAGGCTCCGCAACTGTGATTGTTACAGTTCTGTGTTTCCACTGCGGATCCGGCACATCCTTGCGTAGGATCCAAACAGATTCTGGATCTTGTTTGGTTACCCCAACCGCACTTCACGCTGCAAGAACTCCAGCTCGTAAATGTTCCCCAACCGGAAATTCCTTCCAAAGTTTTGGCGCTTAAAGGTCCGGTCCAAGAACTCTTATTTCCTACGTCGTCGTAAGCGATGATACAGAAATTATAAACCGTATTCTGTAATAGTCCGCCTACGATAAAGCTCACAGCCTGTCCAGGAACGTAATTATTCAGATTCGGATAACGCACATCCGGAGCGGCGTCGCATTCCGCGGTCGTGGATATCGGCGAGAGGGAAACCCCGATTTTGTAATTGGAGACCGTACCTACCATTCCGTCATCCCCTACATTGTACCAACTTACTTGAATCTGATCCAAGGAAATCGGAGCGGCAGATCTGCTGGAAACGGGATCCGGATTGATACTATCCAAATCCAAAGCGTTGATCACCACAGTATCTATTCCCAATCGGGCTCCTCCGAAACAGGTTCCGGGATCGTCCGTAAAGGAAAGTTCCAACATATATTGACCAACCACATCCGGAACGAAGGAAGCGGATAATTGGTTACGATTCGTGATGTTCGTATCCAAAAGAGCCGATCCCAACGGACGAGAGACGAATCTCCATTGGTAAATGTAGTTGGATTGGTTCGCAGTACAGATTCCTTTGTCAGGATCCGAAGAAGCGGTTCCGTTCAAATTCACCACTTGGGAAATCATCCGATTCAATTGATCGGGGCCCGCATCCACTACGGGTGCCTTATTCCCCATACGGGTTCTTGCGGAAACGGTTCCATTCCAACTGCTTCGATTGCTGACCTCGTCATATGCCCTAACACAGAAATAATATCTGGTGTCTTCGGAGAGATCGCTTACTCTAAAGTTAATAGTGGTCCCGGAAGCGATCCCGAAAATAGCATTCTGAATCGAAACTGCACCATCACAATCGTTGTCGGTGTTGATCACATTCGTAGACTTACGAATATCGTAGGCTGCTGCGATTCCGACATTCCCATCATCGCCTACCGCAGTCCAAGACAGATCCACTACGGTATCGTTCACTACGGTAACGCTTAGATTGGTGATATTTCCCGGACGGGAAAGATCCGGAGTCGCCGGAGTGGTAGCCTGAACGGTACCGGTCCAAGAGCTTCTATTGCCGTTCCAATCGAATGCACGGATACAATAGTAATAACTTGTATTCGGAGAATGACCGTTAATATCCAATACTTCCGGTAAACCCGCATTTTTAGGAATCAGAGTATGCGCTATTGCCGGAGCCGCATCGCACTGTAAGTTAGTCGTAATCGCGGACGTAGAACGACGGATCTCATAAGCGGCGGCCCTTCCTGCGGCACTATCGTTTCCGGGAGCAGTCCAACGCAGTCGAATCTGAGTGAAAGTCATAGCAGTAGCGCTCAAATCCGTGATACCGCTCGGTGCGACGGAATCCACAACGGTCACCCTGGTTGTGGTATTCAGGTTACCTATGGTTGCGGTAACTCCCGCGAGCCCCGGAGCGTTCGCGTGCAAAGTAGAACCGGTAAGAGTTCCTACCGGAGATCCGTTCACCGAATTTCCAGTAACATTCAATGTAGGAGCAACGAATCTAGGTTGACCTGCGAAAGAAGCGGTAACGGCAAACGTCACATTCTCCCCGACGTCCATACGCAAAGTGCCCGGAATCAAAGTCAAGCTATCGATGGGAGGATTCACCTCTCCGTTAGGAGTTTTGTCGGCGATATTAGGAATGCCGTCCCCGTCCGTATCCGGAAAGACCGCCGCATTCGGAGAAGCCGCGCTATTCGGATTGAATCCGTTGTCCACTTCCCAAGCATCCAGATAACCGTCGTTATCTTGGTCCGTCTTGTATCCTGTCGTGTAAGTAAAATTCTGCGCATCCGCCGGATAATTGAAGAGTCCCCCGGTAGGATGACTGGAGTTGTTTCCGTAAGAATCCACCGCAAGAACTTGCATCTGTACTCCGCCCATAATCATGGACTCGTACGGAATATTCGCGCTGTACCAATTTCCGGATTCCGGAGCCATAGGAATCGCGACTGCCGTTCCTCCCGCACTTCCGGTAAGCAGATATACCTGCATGGAATCACCGTCCGGCTCTATGATCCGAGTCCGAACCATATAAGGAAGGTAGGAACAATTCGGTTTAAAATAATAGAATGCTCCGAGGATATTAGGCGCGTTGTTTCCCGCGGGAGGAGTTCCGGCACCGAATACGGAGAAGGTGCGAGTGCGCAATGTCACCTTATCACCGCTTACCGAAGTGTGGCTCGCATTCCATCCTCCGATAATTCTTCCCGAATTATCCTCTTCCGGAGTTTGACTCAATACGAAACCTTGGGACTTCTTGCGACTTAGATTCAGGGAGTTTACCTTATCCGAATCCAATGTGATGGTTATGGTAACGTCCTTTTTGAACTTATAAGACGGAGTGATTTCATACAACGGAGTCGTAGGAAAATATCCGGTGGGGAGAGCGTCCGTATTAGGAACGTACTTCGTGATTTCGAAAGTCTTTTCCTCGTCCATCGCCCCGGAGGGAATGAAAACGGAAAAGAGCCCGTCCGAAGAAGAGATCGTGTTTCCGGACGGACCGGAGCTACCACTACCTGCAAAAATTCCCGCCTCTTTTATGGAAAGGGAAGCCAAATGGGACCCGCCATTTCCGAAACCCGGAATCTGTTTTAACCAAGAGCAACCGGCCAAGACGGAAACGAACGCCACGGCCAACCCGAATCGACATAGCGAAACGCGCATAGAAATATCCTCCAAATCTAGTATTTCACTTAACGTGCTTTATTTTGAATTCAGGGGATATAGCCCGAAAACGTTATTGCTGAGCCAAAAATTCATTAGAATCGGGATTTTTTTTCGTGAAAAACGGAAAAACGGGAACCTTTTCACATATCCCAGTTAGGATAAAAAGAAGTAAGAAGGGCTTGCTATTTATATCACTGTAGCGTTCCCTACAGATTCGATCTAAGAAGCAAACATTCGTTTTGCGATATCGAATCTTTTCAAAAGGAGAAGAATATGAATTGGAACCTAACTAAATGGATCTTACTTAGCATCGCAACCTTGTTTACGATTTCCCTGGCCTACCTCGTTACACCTCCTCTATCGGAAAACTTCGATCTGGTCGGAGCGTTCGGAGGAGGATTCGTAAATCCTTTCTCTTCGGGATACGCGTTAGACGTCATCTTCACCTGGTGCGCATTAGCGATATGGGTATTGTACGAAGCTAAGGTAAAGGGAATTAAAAACGGATGGATCGCTTTAGTTCTGGGAGTAGTGCCCGGAGTCGCCGCGGGTTTGGTCTTCTATATCATTCTACGGGAAAAACAGAGAGATAAAATCGCATAAAAAGCCGCATTTTTCGACCGACTTCCGTTTTTAATTTTTCGGAAACAATTTTTCTACCAATCAAATGATGCTGGATAGGGACGATAGGATTGATATTTTAGACATTCTGCCTTCGTCCTTAAACAGAGGCATTATCTTGGATTTTTATGCAAAACGATTCCCAAGCATCCATAGTTTCCATACGAGACCTTTCCAAATCCTATTCCAACGGCTTCGAGGCCTTAAAGAAAATCAATTTGGATATTAAGACGGGAGAGATTATAGCTCTTCTAGGCCCGAACGGCGCCGGAAAGACATCCTTGATCTCTATTATCTGCGGCATCGTGACCCCGAGTACGGGATCCGTGTCCGTGGGCGGATTCGATATCATCAAAGATTTTAGAAAGACCCGATCTATGATCGGACTCGTTCCTCAGGAACTCACCGTGCATTCTTTCGAATCCGTTTTAGCCACCGTGAATTTCAGCCGAGGGTTATTCGGTAAGGCCCCGAACCCGCAATATATCGAAAAAGTACTCAGATCCCTTTCCCTTTGGGACAAGAAAGACAGTACGATCATCACTCTTTCCGGAGGGATGAAACGTAGGGTCCTGATCGCCAAGGCATTGTCCCACGAGCCTTCCGTTCTGTTCTTAGATGAACCTACGGCGGGAGTGGACGTGGAACTCCGGAAAGATATGTGGAATATCGTTAGGTCCTTAAGAGACCAAGGAGTCACCGTTATTCTTACCACTCATTATATAGAAGAGGCGGAGGAGATCGCGGACAGAGTCGGTATTATGAACAAGGGAGAATTGATTCTCGTAGAAGAGAAAAAGGAACTCATGCACAAATTAGGCAAGAAGCAGGTGATCCTGGATCTTTCCCAGCCTATTCTTTCCGTTCCGGAAACTTTGAAAAAATACGAGTTGGATCTTGCGAACGAAGGCAAGCAACTACTGTACACCTACGATATACAGGACAAACGGACCGGAATCGCGTCCTTCTTGGAGGATATCCAACAGGCAGGAATCGGTTTCAAGGACCTTAGCACTAACCAGAGTTCCCTGGAAGAAATTTTCGTTCAGTTAGTAAAGGAATCCAAATGAACTTTCAAGCGATTAGATCGATTTATTTTTTCGAAATGGCGAGAACGAGACGCACCTTGATGCAGAGTATCGCCTCTCCCGTGATTTCCACATCCTTATATTTCGTCGTGTTCGGTTCCGCCATAGGATCCAGAATCCAGGAAGTGAACGGAGTCGCTTACGGCTCCTTTATCGTTCCGGGTTTGATTATGCTTTCGTTATTGACGGAAAGTATTTCCAACGCGTCGTTCGGGATCTACTTTCCTAAATTCACGGGAACGATCTATGAAATTCTATCCGCCCCGGTTTCCAGTTTCGAAGCGGTGATAGGATTCGTAGGAGCCGCCGCAACAAAGTCCTTAATATTGGGACTGATCATGCTCGCAACCGCTTCGCTTTTCGTACCGATTCATATAGCTCATCCGTTTTTGATGGTTTTCTTTCTGGTATTGACCTGCGTTTCTTTCAGCTTATTCGGTTTTATCATAGGGATCTGGGCCGATAATTTCGAAAAATTGCAAGTAATTCCGATGTTAGTGATCACTCCCCTTGTCTTCTTAGGAGGAAGTTTCTATTCCGCGAGCATGCTTCCTCCTTTTTGGAGAACGATCACCCTCTTCAATCCGATCTTATATTTGGTCAGCGGATTCCGTTGGAGCTTTTATGAAATATCGGACGTCAGCTTGGAAATCAGCCTGGCCATGATCGTAGTTTTCTTAAGCGCCTGTATGTTCACCATCGCTTGGATGTTTCGCACCGGATATCATATCAAAAAATAAATCGGGGGCTTAGGTCCCTCCGAAATTTATTCTAAAGGAGTATCGCCGGAATATTTTTGTAGTACGGCGATACTTCTTCGAACTACTTCATTTTGCGGATCCGATTTAAGCGCCTGCCTAAGAAGACTCATTGCAATCGGATAATTCTTTAGTGCGGTATAGATCCTGGCTAAGTTCATAAGATTCTTAAAATGCTCCGGTTCCCGAAGCCTCAATCGTTCCCCGAAATCCAACGCTTTTCTGAGCTCTCCCGATTTTCTTGCCGCAAAGGAAGCGATATAGAGCAGATCGTTGTCGATAGGACGAATACCTATATAGTCCTCGGCATATCTGGCGGCCTTCGCGTAATCCTTCAATTTTAAGAATAGGCGGACGAAATTCTTCTTCACCTCGGGAATGCGACTATCCAAGGATTCGGCCTCTTGCAAGTAGGAGATCGCTTCGTTTACATCCTTACTCTTGGAGCTTTCTTTCGCCATGCGTAGGAGTTCCTTCACTCTCTTGCGCTTATCCACAGGGACCGGGTTTTCCGGATCGCTCTTCTTATAGGAAAGACGGATCAAAGACAGATCGTCGCTTAAGACTCCTTTTTTCAGGGTGATATTGTAAATTCTTTGCAAATCCCCTTCCGCTTCTTCCACGGTACGAAGAAAAAGCATTTCGTCGTCGTTGATGATTCTGTCTCCGTCGGAATCCGTGCCGACCACAATGTCGTCCCTTCCGTCCGAACCTACGATGATCACGTCCTCGGGTTCCAACTGAAAAGTGCGGACATATATTGATCCGTCCATTCCGGTCGTTCCCAATTTGCGGAACATGAAATCGCTTTCTATAAAACTCGCCACCCCGTCCCGATAAAGAATTGTCCAAGGATGCTCCGCATTCATATAATATAATATGCCTACGGAATCGTCCACAAGCCCCATGACGGAAGAAACGAGCATGGAGCCGTTGAAACTTTCGAATACTTTATGCAATTCTATGAATGCGTTCTTTAACCATCGTTCGGGAGATTGGCTCTTGATGGAATCGAGAGCTTTGGTTCTTTCTATGATCGATTCGAATACCGCTCCGAGGACCAAGGCGCCCCCTGCGCCCTGCATGGATTTTCCCATCGCATCTCCGTTCAGAAAAACGGTATAAGATCGGTTTTGCAAGCGGATGCGGTTGGAGATATTCAGGTCTCCTCCGATCTCGTCCTCGTATTTTCGAAAGACGAACTTTTTCTTTTGTTCCAGAAGAAAGTCCACCTTTACGTTATCCTGCTCCGCCCTATTGGCTCCCAAGGCCTTAGTTAAAAGAGAAGTGAGAAAATAATCCCCGTCCTGTTGTTGCTTAAGCTCTTTGATTTCCACTAAACTGTTTTCGAGCTCTCTAGTTCTTTCCTTCACTTTCTCCTCGAGTTCGTTCGCATACTGCTCCAATCTTTTTCTAGCAGCCTGAATGGAACGCGCCATACGATTGAAAGATCGAGCGATAAAACCGATCTCATCCTCGACTCTCGGGGTTAGCCTATATTCCAAATTTCCGGAATTCACCTCCGTTAATCCTACGACCACCTCCTCCATGGGTTTTACGAACGCATTTTGGAAGAAGAAACGAAAGCCCAGACTTATAGTCAGCATTACTACTAAGAGGCAAACTACGAGAACCGACGAAGGCTCGTGGATGAATTCCCTAAGAGATCTGTAGGTAAAGCCCACTTCGTAGATCTTACCGCTTTTCAAATCAGGAACGATATAGGAAACATAGAAGCTGGGAGTTTTTTCTTCCGAAGAATTGAACTTGGCTCCGCGATACATTCTCTCCCCCGGTTCTCGGATGGGAGAAAGAGCGGAAATCAATGTGGATCGGATTTCCTTCTCCGATTTTCCCGACTGTAAGTCCTTTTCCACTCTTTCACGAACCTTATCTAGAACGCCGGAAAGGCCGACCTCTTCGGAGTGTAAAAGTTTTAATACCGCGCCGGCATCCGTCTTGGAAGGTAGATTCAAGAATCTATTTTTCGTAATATTCGATTTTTCATTTAGGTGCCGGAAAAAAATCCTCAGATCCTCGTCCGATACGGAAGAATTTCCGGCGGACAATAGAAAACGTCGTATTCCTTCCTTGTATGCGTAAAATTCGGGAGGAGAATCCTCAAGCTCGGCTTGAACCCTAGCCCATCTCTCCTTTCCGCTCAGATTTTCCGAACCGTAAAGACGATTCGTAATATGAAAGAAGGAAATCTCCAATCTGTCTTCCGAATCGAATCTAGGGTCCTTCTCTCCCTTTTCCAACCGAAAACGATTCGACTTAGGATCATAGGAAACCATATAAGCGAATGCTTTCGGAATTTTTCCGTCCTTTACGGCGAGTTCCGCGGCCTGGGTTTGGATAGAATCGTAGGAAGAATCGTAACCGGTCAAGATAGCGTAACCGACCAACTGAAACGCCAAAAAGAAAGTCGCCATGGTTACGGAAACGATCCGACTCAATATGGTCGTCCTCTCCTTAGTCGCGTTGGCGTAGACGATCAAAACAAGAAAGAGGCCTACGACAAGAGCGATATCCGTGGTATGCTGGAAGACCTTTCTGGAAACGGATCCGTCTCGGCTCATCACGTTCAGGATACCTGGAACGATGGTGATGGTGGAATACGCTATGGCGATATAGATGATCCACCTTCTCTCTTTTCCTTTTTCCACGATCGCTCTCCATGTGGCGGAGGCAAGAAACGCGAAATTATAGAGCAGAATAATCAGCGAAAAGATCCTATAAAAACGATGCGTTTCGAAATCCCAATAGCTGCTGCCTATATTGAAACGATGTATGGAATGTAAGGTATTATAAACGAATATGCCGGTCACAAGAGCGAGTCCGGCGTATAGAATATAATAAACCGTTAATCCGAATTTGACCTTTCTCTCCGTGGGAAAGTAAAAGAAGAATATGAAACATTGTATAAATCCCATCATGGGAGAAGGAATGGCGAGCCATCTGTGCATGATGGTCCATTCTTCGAAGGAAATAAACGCGATGATATAGGCCAAATGAAATAGAGTCATCGCAAGGGTAGACAATCCCAAATGGAACGCCGCCTTGCTTCTATCTTTGATCGTCAGAAAGAAGAATGTAACGTAAATGGAAAATAAACAGGCAAGCAAAGAGCCGAAGAAATAAAAATTAAAATAGAACTGTCCCATACGCCGAGAAGCCTAAGATCAATCCCCGCCTATTCGGTTCCGTCAAGGAGAAAGTTGGAGTCGAATCAAGCTCCGATCCGAATAGCGGAAGTTTCCTCGTTCCGAGGAGAGACGCCGTAAATTCTCTTATAGGCCTTAGAGAAAGAGAATGCGGAGGAATATCCTACGGTCCGAGCCACTTCTTCCAATGTGGAATTTTGTTCCAAGAGTAGGAGCTTCCCTTTGTCGATCCTGAGCCTTGCCAGATAATCCATGGGTGTGCAGCCTAAAATGTCCCGGAATCGATTGGCCAAAGAGGCCCGGGAGATTCCTACGGCTAAGGCCAATTTATCCAAAGTCCATGGATAGGAGATTTTCTTGTGCATGGATTCCAGGGCGGACAGAGTCTTTTCGTCCTTGAACGCGTTCAACCATCCTGGAGAAGCGTTCGTATTCATATTCAACCAATGTCGGATCACGTAGTATAATAGAATGTCCGTCAGTCTCTGTAAAATCAAATCGGATCCGATCCCGGAATCCACCTCTTGAGAAATCAGCAACATGGAAGTATGTAAAGGATGATGCGCCGGAATTTCGGAAGATCGAACCAAAATGAATTCGGGCAATTCCAGGAAGAACGGATGTTGGGGGAAATCGAGCACCTCATAACGCACGGAAACGAAGGTGGTAATGGGTGATTTAGGAGATTTGGAATCTTTAGATGCAATCTCCTTGAATTTTTGAATATCCACCACCTTTTCCTTCGGAGAGGAGACCAGTTCGTGATCCAATCCCTTGGAGATAAAAACTACGTCCCCTTTTTCCAAAGGAACGCATTTCCCTTCATACCTGACGAAACAGGACCCTTGGGAAATAATATGAAACCCTCCGCTTCTTTCGCAAGGGAAACGCAGGCCCCATGCCTTATAAACGGAAGTTCGAGCGAGTAAGTCCGTCTTCCAACCGGCGGAATCTAAGATCTCGGATAAAAGGTCCATTCTTCTAACCCTAACCCGCATTATCCAAAAGTCTATCTAATTATACGATTGGATATGCCTTTTAGATTCCGAGACATAGCATAAAATACTCCTCCGTGCTATCCTCTGATTCATTGAAGGAGATATCATCATGAAGATTTTCGTATACGGAGGAACGGGCTTGGTTTCCGGGTTGGTTCTGGAAAAACTATTAGCGGATGGACACGAGGTTTATGCGGGGAGCAGACATCCAGAAAAAGGGAAGAAGGCGCAAAATTTGCATTGGGTATTCTCGGATGCCCAAAAACCGAACGAAGGGGTGGAGATATTGGAAAAGGTGGACAGAGCCTTTTTCGTTTCGCCTGCAGGTTACACGAACCAGTATGAAATTCTAAGTCCATGGCTGGAAAAGGCTAAAGCCGTAAAGCTGGGAAAATTCGTGCTCATGTCGGCTATGGGCGTAGAGTATGCTCCGGAAGAGGCCCCCTTCCGCAAATTGGAGATCGCTATAGAAAAATCGGGGCTGAATTATACGATTTTGCGGCCGAATTGGTTCATGCAAAACTTCCAGACCTATTGGCTTTCCGGAATATTAAAAGACCATAAAATATATTTCCCGGGAGGAGAAGGAAAAACCAGCTTCATAGACGCGAGAGACATCGCTTCTTCCGCGGTTGCGGTTTTACTGAGCGACTCTTCCAACGGCAAAGGAATTACGATCACCGGAAAAGAGGCCCTCACTCATGCGGAAGTCGCCGCCAAAATATCCAAGGCCACCGGCCTAAAAGTGGACTATGTGGATATCACACCGCAAGATTTCCAAGCAGGATTGATAGGCGCGGGCTTATCGGAAGACTACGCGGGATTCATGGCATTCATTGCAAACGCTCTGAAAGAAGGACACTCGGCGCCGATATTCGCTTCCGTCCAGGAACTCACCGGGAAAGAGCCGATCAGCTTCGACCAATATGTGCAAGATCATAAGGGCGTTTGGGTGAATTAAATCGTCTTAGGGAGCGGGCATCTCCGCTCCCGATGCACCTAACATTGTTTACGACCTTCTTCTCTAACCCTAATGGCCTAACAAATCCTTTCTCTTTCCGGAATCGTTCTAAGTTTTTTTTTGCAGTGAACCATATATTACACAATTTAACGTCCGCTACATGGTTCTCGACCATTTGATCGAAATAAAATCGCTTAAATCTACAATCCAGCAAGTCTTGATAAAGCTAAAGAAACGAAGAATAGTAATCCTCTTGACTTTTGTTTGAATTTTTCGAAGCTACTTCTCCGGTATGCTCGACTCCTTCCTGTTCTCCCATCACGCAACGGGAGTTCTATCCCTATTCATATTAACCGTTGTTCTTTCCGGATTCCTAATCTTCAAAAAGAACAAAACGGTTCCCACATATTATTTAATATTAATGTATATCGTCTACGGAATCATGTTCGTGGGATATTTCATTTCGTATTCGCTTTTCGATCCCTTGGCCGCCTACCATAGATACCTGACGGTTTTCATGATCTTCGGAATCGTCGGCTTTATAGGATTTTGCTACAATTTTCCCCGCAATATACATAAGAAGGAATCCAAAATCGTAATCGCGTTGAGTTCATTCATAGGACTTGCCGCATGGATTCACTTCATTCTGAAGACTTATAATACGGAGAAGGTCTACTCCTTTACCGCGCATCAATTCAGTTTCGATTTCGGAAAGGAAGCCAGTCTTGCGATTCTTCTCTGTTTTGCGATCAGCGTGGTGGTTTTAATCCGAAAAATCATCCATTTCTCCACTTACTCGGGCGTCTGGACTCGTTGGAGAGACGCATTCTCCGATTCTCCGGCTTGGATCCGCGTTCCCATGCGTTCTATTCTATCCGTACCCGTCGGGTTGATTAAGCTGCTTCTGCCGAAAGGAAAGGAATCCATCGCCTTAAGTGCATTCCTCATAACGGTAATAGTGAACGTTGCGAACGCTTATAATAACGTTTTAAACAAGTCCGGCGCCATTTCTTACGACACGTTCGCGGTGGTATATTTCATTCTCGCCACTACGAATCTATTCCTGATCCAAAGAGCTTATTTGAATCATTCTCCCGAACCCACGAGCTTTCTAGTGAAGATCCTTTCCAGTGCGGTGGTAATCGTAATTTTGGCCTTAGGTGCGATCAGCTACATCACCGTATTTGCGATCGATAAAGCCGACGAAAGGGAAAGCATCGTAAAAACCGCAGCAGTGAAAGCAGCCATCCAAAACGGCAACTCCGACTATCCCGCAGGAGTGCAATACGTCCTCTCCAGAAAATCCGGACCGGGGATGTTCGATCATTCCTACGAAATCCTATATTCCGCAGACCGTTCCTTGGATAAAACTTCCTTAAAAAAAGGGGAAGCGATCTATAAGAAGCAGGAATTGCACGAGATAATCGAGCGCAATAAAAAGAAATTCAAAGATAAATCGGGAACCGAAATCGAGGATATTTCCAAAGAAGACCTGAAAAAAACGGAACTCCCCTTGGAAACTAGACTGTATAGAATGGCCGACAAATTCTATACACATTACGATTTCCTAATCGGTTCCACTCGCTACGAGGTAGGATTCGGTTATAGGGAATTCAGGGAAACGATCCATGCCGTCGTCCGATGGTTGGTGTTGATCGCGCTCGGAACTACCGTATTTATTCTAATAGCGTTCCCTATTCTACTCCGAGTGAGTTTGGTAACCCCCCTCAATCGACTTTTATCCGGTGTGGAAAAGGTAAATCACGGAGATCTGAACGTAAACGTACCTATCAAGACTATGGACGAAGTCGGCTTCCTTTCCCTTTCCTTCAACTCCATGGTGGATTCCATCAGAAGCGCTAGAGAGGAACTACAGGATCACGCGGACAATCTGGAGGAAAAGGTCAGAGAAAGGACCAAAGAAGTTCAGGAGAAGATGCAGGAGGTCCAACAACTCAAAATTCAGCAGGACGGGGACTACTTTCTCACTTCTCTTCTGGCAAAACCCCTGTTCTATAATGCGAATAAATCTGCAAACGTGCATACGAGCTTCATCATACGCCAGAAAAAATATTTCGAATTCAGAAACAAGCAAGGAGAACTGGGAGGAGATATCTGCCTAACGGGGAACCTACGTTTAGGTAATCAGGAAAAAAATAGAAAGTATACCATGGCCATGAACGGGGACGCTATGGGAAAATCCATGCAAGGAGCGGGAGGTTCCCTAGTCATGGGAGTGGTGATGAATTCCATCATGGCTAGATCTGCGGCCAATAAGAGAATTCTGAACAAGACTCCGGAAGAATGGCTAACGGACGTATATCACGAAGTGCACTCGGTCTTCAAGAGCTTTGACGGAAGCATGGTGATCTCTGCCACAATTCTACTCATAGACGACGAGTCCGGCGAAATGTATTACTGGAACGCAGAGCACCCGTTCTCCGTTCTATACAGGGACGGGAAAGCGTCCTTTATAGAATCCGATCTGGAATTGAGAAAACTAGGTCTGGATTCGGAATACGAATTTAAGGTCCAGAAATTCCAGCTCAAGCCGGGAGATATCGTCATACTCGCCTCGGACGGAAGAGACGATCTGCTGCTACCGAATACGGAAGGTAAGAGGATCATTAACGAGGACGAGAGGATCTTCTTGAACGTCGTGGAAAGATCCGGGGGAGATCCTCAGAAGATAGAGGAGAATATACGAAAAATAGGAGAGATCATCGACGACTTATCCATCATGAGGATCGGTTATCAGGAATCCGAAGTCCTAGCACCGATCGAGACCGTTTCTGATCGGAAAGATACGGCCGACCTAATCACCATCAAGAGCCTATACAAGGAAGGTAAGGATCTTTATAAAAGCGGAGAGGTCCAAAAGGCGATCGGAGTACTGCTCGACGCTTATACCAGCGATCCTTCCTACCAAAAATTGAACAAACTCTTGGGCCTCTTGAGTTTTAAAGAGAAAGACTATCCGTTAGCTGTTCAAGTGTTGAGCAAATACTTGGCTTTCGATCCTGACACCGCGGAATTATGGTATTACCTATCCGTAGCGGAAAAGAGATTAGGAAACCTGACCCAATCCTTAGAGGCGGCCATGATGGTGAATAAGCTCCAACCAATGAATGTCCAAAATTTGGTTCATCTCTCCGATCTAAACCGATTACTCGGAAATAAACAGGAAGCAATCCAGTTCACAAAGACCTTGGAAGACATAGATCCGGAAAATAAGAATCTCATAAAACTGAAAAAACTTCTGGAGACCGAATGATCGGATTTCTATAACGGTATTCTCGAGAAGCTCTTCGCTTCTCGGGAGTCGGGAGGTCCTATCTTGATTCGAGCCGTTTGTTCCGTCATTCTACTATTGCTTGTCCTCCAATCCTCCGCTTTCGGCGAAAAATCGGGCTGGGAGGAAAATAGGAGCGGGCACGAAGTCGTCGTATATGTAAGGGAGTTCCCCGGATCCCGGATCAAGGAATTCTTAGGAGTTACGGAAATCGCCGCAAGCCTTTCCCAGATTGTGGCGATTTTATCCGATCCGGAAAGCTGTTCCTACATTTATACTCAATGTAAGGAAATCACCGTCTTAAGCGGAACCGAGAAAAGCTCGATCATATATACCCGCAACCAGGCCCCTTGGCCGGTCAACGACCGGGACATAGTGATCACTCGTAAGCTCGAACAGGATCCCAAAACCAAGGCGATCTATATCCGATTGGCAAAAACGGACGCCTATCCGAAAGAGCCTCCATCCGGTACGGTTCGAATGGCGGATTTCCAATCCCAATGGACGCTTGTTCCTACAAAGGAAGGAACCGTAAAAATCGAATTCCAAGGTCATCTGGAACCCGGAGGCAATATTCCCGATTCGATCATCAACGTCTACACCGGAAAGAATCCATATAACACTCTGGTAAATTTGAGAAAGGCGGTGGATGAGGGAAGGAAAAAGGACATCAAAGTAGCCTGGTTAAAAGAAATCTCCGATTAAAAACCAATCGGAGACAAATCATTGAAACCAGAAAAAGTGCGAACGTATCGAAGGATCGAAATCCTCCGATACGAAAAAGAACTTAGCGAGCTAAGGCAAGCTTAGCGTCCTGCTTGGAAAAATCCTTATACAGGGATTTTTTTCCGCCGGGAGGCTTGCCTATGTCGATTCCGGCCTGCAAAAGTTCGCCTGCCAACTCCTTGCGGAATGCGTGATAATCCACTTCCACTGCGTGTCTTTGACCTCCTCCAAAGCTGAAATGAGGATGCTTGATCTCATAATCGATCGCTGCCTCGATATCCTTAGGTCTTTTATATTTTCCTAATATTTCCATACAAGCCAACTTGGCCTGGTAGTCGGCCATAGGCCATATACAACCTACCGGTTGGAACAGTCCTATGAAATAAAGATTCTGGTATTTCGGATGCATCATCTTGCGGTATAAAGGGATTTTTTCCACGTATTGGTAATCGATAAACGATTTATCGAAGAAAGGAAAAACCGTCCAAAAACCCGTACAGGCGCAGATGATATCGAAATGTTCCCGAACCCCGTTTACGAATTCCACTTCCTTACCATGCAGGGATTTAATCGCGGGCCTAGGATGAATGCGTCCGTGCCGAATGAAATCCAAAAGATCCGAGTTCAGAGTCGGGTGATGGCTCAGAGCGAGAGTCTTGTTCACGGGGAGACCGTAATTCTTGTAGGAACCCTGGAGTAAATGCAATAGCTTAGTAAGAGTATATTGCTTGATCTTAGCGGGAATCCAGGAAGGAGTCGACGCTGCGAATACGTCGGAAGGCATCCCAAAAAGAAACTTAGGAAAGAACCATTGAGCGCTTCTCATCGAAAGCTTAACGCTTTTCGCGAGTCTCGCGGACTCGACCGCCACATCGCAGGCGGAATTTCCTCCCCCGATGATTAGAACGTCCTTACCTCTCCATTCTTCGGTCACTCCCTTGAAATCGTGGGAATGAATGAACTTACCGGTGAATTTTCCCTCGTATTCCGGATACTTGGGAAACCAGTGGTGTCCGTTCGCTACCATAAGAATATCAAAATTTTCTACTTTAAGCTTTCCTGCGTCGTTCTTGAATTCTACCTTCCAATCCCCCTCTTCGGTTCTAGTAATCTTTTGAATAGCGTGATGGAATCGGATCTTATCATATACTCCGAAATGTTTCGCATACGATTCGAAATACGCTTGTAGCTGCTTATGATTAGGATACTCTGGATAGTCGGCCGGCATGGGAAAATCCTCATACTCGGACCAGACCTTGGAACTGATGATATGCGTGTTCTCGTACACGCTCGAATGACCCGTTTTGGAATTAAATACCCAGTTACCACCCACCTTATCGTTTTTCTCGAATACGACCACATCCAGCCCGTATTCCACACAATTCTTTGCAGCGGCGATCCCACTCGGCCCCGCACCTACTACGCAAACCCTTTTATTCGCTTTCATACGAATGTACCATTCCCTTCCTATTAAATCGTTGAAACTTTTTCCAAAACCGACAAATGTCAGATTTTCGAAAGATCTTACTTTTGTCGGATTTAGAGGCAAGAAAATTTCTAATCGGAAAAAGATTCTGTTATCGGAGATAAATAACGGATGTTAGAATTAAACCCTTCCCAAGCTTCCAAAAACGGGAAAGTTAGAGCAATGCGTAGCCCTTTGCAGGAAAGATCCCAGCAGAGAATGGCTCTGGTGCTATCATCCGCGGAAAGAATATTGGAAAAGATCGGGCCGGAAGAGACCTCCATTCCCGAAATCGCTAAGGCTTCGGGAGTTCCTAGGGCTAGTATCTATCAGTTTTTTCCGGATAAGTATGCGCTATTCACAAAGCTCGCAGAAACCCACCTAGGTAAGGTGGGAGAGATTCTTGGGGAGAAAGGTTCCAAAGATAAGAATGTTCCCTGGAGGAAATTAGTGGGTATTCTCATAAATTCTGCCTCGGATTATTACGACTCCACTCCGGTCGCGAGTATGCTCGTACTGGGAGGACCGTTTAGTAGGAACGCGTATCTTGCCCAGGAAATCACGATCGATAATATAGGAGCGGGTGTCAGAACCCAGTTGGAAAACTTAAAGAAACCTTTATATCTTCCCAAAAAACCGGATGTGGCGACTCTCGGAGTGGAGATAGCATTCGCATGTATGAAGAGAGGATACTATAAGGAAAACAGAATTTCCAAAACCATACGTGAACAGGCCACAAACGCGGTAGTCGCCTATTTTTCTTCCTGGGCCAAGGCTAAATAAGATCCCGAGGCTATCGTAGGGAAAGACTCGCCAGAAATTCCCCCGGATCCAGATTGAGATCCATGAATCTGATTCTTCCTATATTCTTCGCGGTATTATCCGGTCTAGCCATGTCCGTCCAACCCGGAATCAATTCCCTATTAGGGAGAAGCATCCAAAGTCCATGGCTTGCCTCTACGATTTCCTTTCTAGTTGGAACAATTGCGTTAGGCTTCGTAGCGTTTCTCTTGGGAGAATGGAAAGGAGCCGGCTCCTTTTCCCAGGCCTGGCAAACTCAACCCTGGTGGATTTGGACGGGAGGAATTTTAGGTGCATTAGTCGTCACCTCCGCTTTGATTTTTGCGCCTAAACTGGGAGCGACTAGCTGGATCGCTTTGTTCTTAGTCGGTCAGGTGTTAACTTCCGTCTTTCTCGAAAAATTGGGTGTCTTAGGTTTTCCCGAAAAACCCATATCCTTGCAAAAGCTTTTAGGGCTGGGTCTTTTAATCTTCGGGGCCTGGTTAGTAAGAAAGGACGGATAATTCTCTCCTCCGGTAATCGGGAAAGATTACCGGTTCATTCTAATTCGAAGCTGCGACGGAATCGGATAGTTGGTAGTTCCTACAAATTATTAACTTGATATAAAACAATATATTTTTCTTTACCCGAAGCAATCGGGTTTCTTCCTGTAACTATATCCCATTCTTATTTACTAATTAGGAGAGCATAATGGATTCTACTTTTCGAGAATTTAAATTAGAGCTCCCAGTTCTTTGGAGTCAGTGCGATCCGAACGGACATCTGAACGTGGGTAATTTTCAAGTATTCTTACATGAAGGAAGAATGACCGCTTTGAAAGAAGCCGGTTACGGCTATGAAAGAATGAGGGAGGAAGGTATCGGTCCTATGATCCTTCGCTCGGAAACGGATTACAAGGTGGAGATTAGATATCCGGAAACAGTAATCGTATTGACCCAATACGGAGACTTTCAAGGAGCAAGATGCAAAGCCTTCCAGAAAATGATCCGCAAATCGGACGGTAAAGTCGCCTGTGAATCGGTTTCTTCCTGTATCCTATTCGATTTTCGGAAAAAAAGACCATGGAAGATCACCACGGAATTTTCCGATAAGATGAAGACACAGCTCGCTTAATATTCTTCGTCGGACCAACCTACGTCGTTTAGAAAGTCGTCGTAGGAACCGTCGAAGATCCGAATCGTATCGTTATCGAATACGATGAGTTTGGTCGCCACCGCTTTTAAGTGCATCTCGTTGTGGGTCACCATGATCACCGAACCTTCGAATTCGTCTATCGCTTCGATAAGAGAATCGCAGGATTGCATATCCAAGTGGTTGGTAGGCTCATCCAGATACAAAAGATGGCAAGGAGTTACTAGGATTTTTCCGAGCAGGACCCTACTCTTCTCTCCTCCCGAAAGAACCTTGATCTTTTTCAAGCTTTGGTCGTCGGAGAACATTAGGCCGCCTGCGATCGTCCGCGCCTGCCATTCCGTGCAGGATTTATCCGCACTCATGATCTCCTCGGTTACCGTATTCTCCTCATTCATATTCAACTTATTGGTCTGACCGAAATAACCTTCTTTCAAGGCCGGATGTTTTTGTATTCTTCCTGTACTAGGCTCCAGCTCTCCCGCAAGAAGTTTGAGAAGAGTGGACTTGCCCTTTCCGTTCTTACCGATGATGCAAATCCTGTCCCTCCTTCCTACGCTTAGATTGAAATCCCGAATGAGGAAGGGCTCCTTTCCGTTATACGAAAAGGAAAGATTCTCTACGGAAAGCATCTGGTTAGCGGCAAACGGAGCGGAATTAAAGTATAATTCCAAATCGTGGATCTTATCCAAGGCCTTCATTTCGCCTTGCTTCTCCAACTTCTTTACCCTGGATTGAGCCCGGCTTGCGAAACTCGCCTTGGCCTTGAATCGAGCGATAAAGACCTCTTCTTGCTTCCTTTTCTTGGCCTCGTTCTGGCGGGTCCTTTCGTAGATTTCCTCCGCCTGATTGATCTGGTTATAGAGTTTATCCGTATCGCCCTGGACCTTGATCGCCTTCGTTCTGTGGATGGCCGCGGTATGAGTGACCACGCTATCCATAAAACTTCTATCATGAGTTACTAATACGATCTCGCCTTCCCATTCTCGTAAGAATTCCTCCAACCAACGAATGGTAACGATATCCAGATAGTTATTCGGCTCGTCCAACATGAGGAGATCCGGTCCGGAAACCAAAAGTTTCGCCAGATTCATCCGAATCTGGTAGCCTCCGGAAAATTCGTCCGGATGTCTTTGCATATCCGCTTCGGAAAATCCTAGTCCCGAAAGAACTTTCTCCACCTGCCAGGTCTCGTATTCCTCTCCCTCGGGAAGGCCGAGAGCACATTCTTCCAAAACCGTAGGCATCGTAAATTTAAGATGCTGTTGTAAATGGCCGATCTTGTATCCCTTTGGAACGGTAATAGTCCCGGAGTCCGGTTCCACGTTTCCCAGGATCATCTGGAAGACGGTGGACTTTCCGTGTCCGTTTCTTCCTACAAGACCCAACTTTTCCCCTCGGTTCAGGCTGAGACTCAAGTCTTCGAATAAAACCTTGGAATTATATCTTTTATGAAGATTGGAAATCTTGATCATTATAAAACTCTCGGAATACGATTAAGGCCAGAATTCCAAAGAGGCTTAGGATTTCATCTAAAATCGGTAAGCGAGCGCTTCCTAAGGGAGAAGCCTACAACCTTGGGACTCTTCGAAGGAGGCCTTCGAAACGAATGTGGAAAAGAAACTGCGAAACTCGATCTGTATAGAATCCTTCTCCAGAATCCAAACGTCCGGTTGGAAGAATCGACGCACGTAATCCTTGCAATACTCCTCCGGAGCCCGAACTACGAATACACAGGAGCAGCCTTCTTTTGCGGCGAAAGAGGAGTAGATTCCCGCAACTCGATCCGGAAGAATGCGGAGACGATAGACGGAATAAAGCCCGATCGAAGTTAGAAGGATAAGAATCGCAAAGAATAACAGGAATCTCTTCAGGAATTTCATCACAAATTTCCCCGCTCTTCCAAAATAGAGACCAACCGATCCAGAAATTCTCCCATCGGGAATCTCTTTCCTCTGTCGTTTCCGAGTCGGACTACGATCAGATCCTTTTCCGGATCCACGACTAAGAACTGACCCCAATGTCCCGAAGCGAAGAAAGCTTTTCCGCTCAAGGAAGGATGGAAAGGTCTAGAAGAATCGAAGCGATACCGATTTAAATACACATGCCCTCCCATACTCGGGAAAGGAATCCAATTCAGATATTTGGGACTTTTTTCCTCCAACGAGATAAAAGTTCGATCGATCCAATCCCCGGGAAAGACTCCGGAAGGATTTCCCCGCATTTCATTCTTATAAAATTCTCCCAGCTTCGCGAGATCTCTTGCGGATAAATACAGATAAGAAGAAGAAATCGGTATTCCTTTTCCGTCTCTTTCCCAAACGAAAGATTCGATTCCTACGGAGTGCAAAAATTTGTGAGGATAATCCTTGCCCGATGTTCTCGTCAAAATCGCCGAAAGCAAATTAGAGTCCCCGCTGGAATAAGAGACACGGAGCCCAGGAGATTCTGAAAATCCCAAAGAAGAAACATAGCCCCCAATATCCGTTCTTCCCGAACCGTATAATATTTCCAGAATGTCCGATTGGAAAGGCATCCATTCGTATCTCTCCTTCCAGTCGATTCCGGAGGCGAAGAACAAAAGGTCCTTAACCTTCAGATTCTTATTTAAGAGTTCCTTCGATTCGGCTAAATGATCGGTCACCGGATCCTGGAGAGAGATTCTTCCTTCTCGAACCGCCTGTCCCAAGGCTCCGTTCATTAGGAATTTGGAAACGGACCACAAAGGATGGAGGCTATTAGGACCGAACTCGGAAGCATAAGCCTCGAGTAAGACTCGTCCTTTTTGAGATACGAATATCGCGTTCGTTCTGGTCTTTCCCGAACTAGACCTATATAGTTCTTCGGTAGCCCAGACGCCTAAGGTTCTTATCTTGGAATCCTCGGAGGGGACAAGAATTCGAGCCGAATAAGGTAAAGGATTCCCTCCGCAGGCGACCAAGAAGAAAAGGCAGACGCAGAAAACGAAACGCATAGTGAATATTCGGAAATCAAATCAGATAAAAGAGATCCCAAAATTTCCGAAGCGATTGTGAAATTTTAAATACATTTATAAATGTCTGATCTCCACCGGTTGGTTCATCCAATTATTGTTTAATCCGTCGGAATACCAAACGGGAGCCTCGATCAGTTCCTCGGGATCCAGATTGTCCAGAGTGGAAACGGCTACGCTAACGAAATCTCCGCCTATCTCTTTAATATGTCCTTCGGAGAATGTACGGACCCCGCAGTTCTTGCAGAAATGGTGTTTGCTACTCATCGTATTGAATTGGTAGCTTCCCAATTGGCCCTCTCCTCTCAATAATCGAAACGCTTCCGGTTTTAGGATAATGGACCAATTTCTCGTTTTTCTGCAAAAGGAACAATTGCATCTACCGGTTCCGGTACTCAGATCCAATTCCGCTTCGTATTTCACAGCGCCGCAATGGCAACTTCCGTTGTATTTCTTCAGACTCATAAATTCTTTCCTCCGCGAATTCCGGCCTCTCGGGGATCTCGCAATTTCCATGAAGATCATTCTCTCACGGAATACCTGACAAATTCTGTCATATTTAGAAATCGAATGAGTAAATTCTTTCCCGACGAAGAGAACCATCCGTTCCTTATTAAAACTCCGTATCTGCAGGATAGGATCCTAACGAGCCGAATATCCCGAGCATCGTTCGCTCCGGGTAAACGTTTGTTCAAACGAAAGGGGTATACGAAAATTCCGATATATTTGGATTGACTCGCAATTGTAGCAAATGCTACAATTAACGAATGTCCGTCGTTCCCAAAGTCAGGATCGAAAGGGCAAGACTTTCCAAGATATAGACGCAACTTCCTTATGAGCAGTGATGAATCCAAAGGATGGAGGAAAATAAATCGGTAACCACCGAATCATTTTAATTGGGAGAAACTCATGAGCCAAAAAGCAACCGCTATAGGACGAGTCCAACCGCAAGTACGTAAGCCTAAGTTTCCTCTGGAAGATATCGCAAAAGAAAGAGGCTTCGGCAAAAATATACCCTTCTTCACGGCTTTCCTTTCCAGTCTGAGCGTGCTATTTCCGGAAGGAGAACGATTCTTTATACGTTCGGTTAAAGCGTTTCAAAACGATATAGAGGATCAAAATCTAAGAAACGAAATCAAGGCCTTCGCCGGACAAGAAGCCGTTCACGGAAACGTGCACGATAAGATGAATGCAAGACTCGTGGAGATCGGTTTAGACTTCAGGAGTCATGAGAAAATGTTCTGTTGGCTATTCTTCGATATTCTAGAAAAGAAGATCCTAAAACTCTTTCCCGTCTGGGGAAAAAAATTGGCTCTCGCGGTCACTGCGGCAGCCGAACATTTCACCGCCACACTCGGAAGATTCCTACTTTCTCTTCCCGAAAACAAAGTGGCATGGATCGATTCCACAAGTTGGAAAGTCATCGAATGGCATGCCTTGGAAGAATTGGAGCATAAGGCCGTCGCTTACGACGTATATAAGGCTTCCGGGGGAGGATATTTTACCCGCATTTTAGGAATGACGATAGCCGTGCAATTGCTGGGACTTCTCGCAATGGCAGGAACGATCCGAGCCGTATTCTATTTCGGTATCCCCAATCCGAAACAGATTATTAGAGACGTTCGTTTCTTTTTCGGATCTCCCGGATTTGCCTGGGCGGTGATTTTCTATATTTTAGAATATTATATTCCCGGTTTTCATCCGAACGATCAGGACGATCATGCTTTGATCGATAAATTCTCCGGTATCGTTTCTTCCTACGTATAATTTGAGATCCTATTGCAATCGCCTCTTTTCCTTTCAGGAAGGAGGCGATTCTTAAGCTTACTTATTCCTTCCAGCCCTCCTGGATAAGTTTAAAAAGAGAAATCAAGGTCGCCTTGGGATTTGGAGAATCGATCGCTCGGTGAAATGCGTCTAGAAGAAAACGGGCAATCGCTTCGGCCTGGACCCTTTGTAATTTTTTGGACGCTTCTTTTTGTATCACATCCGCCAAGGATTTCTCATAACGCATGGACGATTGTCTCTCGTACGCGGAAAGCTCCGGAGTCGATTGTACAAGATTTCGAAAAGAACGTGAGTTTTCCATATACTCGTGCTTGAATGCGGAACTCTTCAACGAATGTTCCAACAGGGCTTCCAAAACGGATGTCCCCTTTTTTCTATGTAGGACCGCTTCTATAAAATTCTTCTCCCTCTCTTCGTCCTCGTCGAACACGAACGATTCCTTAGTGGGAAAATAATTGAATAGTGTCGGAACGGACACTTCCGCCTTTTGGGCGATTTCAGCAACGGTCACATTGGCGAATCCTTTTTCTATAAACAGACCGGTGGCTAAATCGGAGATCCGTTTCTTGGTTTTAGCCTTCTTTTCTTCTCTTAATCCCATAAATCCCCGTCCTTTCTGACAGAATCCAGGAACTTCCATTTTTTTGCAAATTTTTTAATTAGTTAAATTTTTTAGTTGATTAAATATAAACTTTACTTCGAAAAATATTTAAGTAACTTAAATATTCTAAAGAGGGATTATATGATATTACAACAAGATAAGCAGCCGGATTCGAAAGGATCCGGAGAAAGGACGGAAAACTGTTCCGTACTCGTGGTGGGAGGAGGACTCGTAGGTTCCTCCGCGGCATTATTCCTGGCCCAAAAAGGAATTTCGGTCATTCTGATCGAAAAGCATGCAGGAAGCTCTCCCCATCCTCGGGCAATAGGATTCACACCAAGGACCTTGGAACTCTTTCGGTCCGTCGGATTAGCTGATAGTATTCCGCAAGTCCATGGATCGAAAAAAAGCGTGCGTAGGATCCGAGTGGAAAGTTTAGCCGGAGAATGGTTTGAAGAACAATCCTGGTCCCCCGTTTCGGAAGAGGATACGAATATAGAATATTCTCCCTGCGGAGCATCCGCGATTGCACAAGATCGGTTGGAGCCAATGCTGCAACAAAAGGCTCGGGAGTTCGGCGCAGATTTAAGATTCAGTACCGAATTGCTAAGATTCGAACAGGACTTGGATCGGGTAACCGCGTTCGTCAGGGACAAAGAAGGAAACGAGTATAAAATCCAAGCGAATTATATGATAGCCGCCGACGGACACAGGAGTCCGATCCGAGAAGCATTGAAGATCGGTCGCCAAGGAAAAGGATACTTAACCACCGGCAGAAGCGTTCTATTTAAGGCTCCATTAAACGAATATCTGGAGAAAGGATTCTTCCAATTCACGATCGATCAACCGGGATTCAGCGCTTTCTTAACCACCTATAATGATGGTCGCTGGGTTTTATTCTATCCGGACGATAAGGAGAGGGATATCGCTACCATGGAATCGGACATCGCGAAAGCCGTGGGTCGTTCCGATATTCCGATCGAAATCGTAATCACGGGTCGATGGGAAGTAAGCGCGTTGATAGCGGATTCCTTTTCCGTAGGAAGAATTTTCATCGCTGGAGACGCGGCACATACCCTTCCCCCGAATCGAGGAGGATACGGAGCCAATACGGGAATCGAAGACGCTCATAATCTCGCATGGAAGTTGGAATCGGTTCTCTCCGGAAAGTCTAAACCAAGCATATTAGAAACTTATGATGAAGAAAGAAGGCCTATCGCATGGCTTCGATATAAGCAAATCTTTGCCAAGAACGATTATAAGGCATATTCGACCGAAGAAGACCGTGCAGTTCCCATCCTAGATAGTCGTGCGATGGAGTTCGGACAATTGTATCGATCTTCGGGGATTAAACAAGGTGTCGCAGAACTTCCTCCCGCGTTAAGACCGGAAGAATGGGCCGGTCAGCCCGGGACGCGTGCTCCTCACATTCGGATCGAGAACGACAGATCCACCTTGGATCTATTCCAGAAGGATTGGGTGTTACTTACCGAAAATTCGGAATGGAAAAATCTATCCGAACGACTTTCCTCCGAATCCGAAATAAAAATCGATTGCTACCAAGTAGGAAAAGATCTGCTTCTTTCCGAAGAGGAAAGCTTTCGAAAAAGCTTCGGAATCGGACCGAAAGGAGCGGTTTTAGTCCGACCGGACGGCTATATCGCTTGGCGATCTTTAGATTGTCCCGGGGAAGCGTATTCTGTTCTTTCGACGGCCTTAGCCCAAGGGGCAGGCTTAAAAGAAAACTAATGGAAGTCCATCCAATGTGAAAAAGTTAGGAAAGGGGGCGTTGCCCGGCGATTGCCGGGCCCGGGCTACTACGGGTTCGGGCAAAGCCCTCATCCCTCCGGGACTAAAGCCCTACGTATCCCTAACGCATAATATTTACTTAATATAACATCTTCCTTTTCCAACTAAAACTTTCCAATTCTATTTATTATGTTTCCGGAAGTTTACCGAACGATTGCTCGTATCCGAAATAAAGAGTCCCGAAGCAAATATCCCAAATAGACGTGTAGAAACCGAAATTAGAATCCGGAAATTGGTGATGCCGGGCATGAAAGGTACTTGTAGTCAGGAATCTAAATATGGGCAATCGAAGCCAAGAATCCGGAAACGGTTCCACCCCCAAATGACCCAAAGTACCGAATACTACATTCAAGACCAGGTAGATCGACATTCCGATCCAAGAAGAGTCGTAAAGGCTAATCACCGAAAGCCATAGGATTCCAAATCCTAAAGCCTCGAACGGATTCAAAACGAAAAGGGTTAAAGGACGGGGATTTTCATATCGATGATGGGTTTTATGGGCAAGAGGATAGATCCAGGAAATATGTGCTATCCGGTGCAGAAAATACATCAAAGCATCCATAGCCATAAATAGAACCAGGGTATCGAATAAGACCATGGGACCTAGATCGTTTCGAAAAGTAATCAAGCCGTATCGCCAAAGATAAAGACCGGCAACAGTGACCGCGGTATTTAAAAGCAAAGTCGAGCTTGCCCAAAGAATTTCCTGAAATTCGATTCGAAAAGGCTTCGGGGAGATTCGACGATCTTGGAATTTACGGACCAAAAGATTTCCGATCCAAACGGAAAATCCCAGAATCAGAAGATTCTCAATGAGAAAAAGGAAGAATGCCTGGAACAAGGTCATTTCCTCCATTGTTTGTAGGATGATCTCTCCCAAGGAATTCATAGGATATTTTTATCATGTTAGGATGACTGAATTCGGGAAGGCAACTAGTTATTTTCGACTCGCCAAACATAAGATTCACTCCTTTACAACGGAGTGAGTCGGACTAATAGAACAGATTCGAATGGGAACTAAAAAATTGGCTTTCCCTTAATAAGAAAAACATGCTATACATATTGTCCAATTAAGAAAAAAAATGAAGCGAATACCGATATACTTCTCCGTCTTACTGATAGCCTTGCAATTCCACTGTGGGACCTATTTGCTTTTCGATTCAAACGAAAAAAGATCGAAGAGTGAGTCGGATCGATCTCCTCTCCTGTCATTACTAATAGGATCGGATGGGCTGCCCCCATTAAACGTCGAGCCGATCAGTTGGGTGAATTTTTCGACAAATACCTTACAATTTTCCAAAGGCGCCAGTGATCAATTTACGATCTCAGTGGATCATCCGGGTGGCTGCCCCGATGCAAGCTTTCTCGCAGATTTAACGAGCGACGGAGTTCCGCTTACTTTCTTAGATGGAACTTATATTTATTCAGATGGTTGTCCTGCAAATACGATCTACGATCAAACTTTCAATATAACCGGCACCGTTACAGGAAATGGACGAGTTATCGTCCAACTTTCGCCTTCTATGTTATACACTGCATTCCCCGGTCTTCATGTCGGACAGATCATCGGAGTAGTAAATGTGACCGTCCTGCCGACCGTTTCTACAGCTCAGACACGTTAGCGGTAAAGTAATCAGCTAGGAAAATAAAAAAGCCAGGAGGTTAAGTCCTGGCTTTTAAGTAGAATTTCTCCTACAAACACTATAACTTGCGAATGAATCACACTTGTTTGCTGATCATCAATATGGATGTTCATGCGGGGCATCTTGCGATGCCCTTTTGGCGTTGTTACCAATTTCACTCATCGCGCCCCATAGGAAGCGATGAGCCGAATGGCTGACTGAACAAAGTGAAGTCATC